>JASLPZ010000038.1:0-29018 GCA_030744725.1 Pirellulaceae bacterium | reverse complement strand
CGTTCGAGGAATTACTGTCCGATAGTCGCCTTTCGCTCCGCGAAAGGAGCGTGCTTTCGCGGAGCGAAAGACGACAACAAAAGATCGAATACTGCGTTAGCCCCATGGCCGAGAAAGACTCCCGGCCCCGTATCCATTCTGCGGATTGCGACTGGATGCAGAACTGCCTGCCAAGCCCCTTGCATGGTACCGATCAACTACGAGCGATTGCCTGGATCAACCCACGCGCGCGGCTCTGGGCCGGTGTAACGCGAACGTGGGCGGATGATCCGATTGTTGTCCAGTTGTTCGATCACATGAGCGCCCCAGCCGATGACGCGGCTGAGGACAAACAGCGGAGTGTAGAGTTCGATCGGCAAGTCCATATAGTAATATAACCTGGCGCTTGGCCAGTCGAGGTTAGGCGGCAGTTTCTTCTCACCGCGGACAATCGTCTCGATGACGTCGGCCGTCTTTTCGAAATCCTGATGCCCGGTTTCTTCGGCTAGTTCGCGGCAGAGCGACTTTAGATATTCGGCACGGGGATCACCGGTCTTGTAAACACGGTGCCCAAAGCCCATTATCTTCACCTTGCGGTCGAGAGCGTCGCGAATCCATGCCTCCGCCTGGTCCGGAGAACCAACTTCGTTCAGCACGTCCATGACACGTTCGTTTGCTCCCCCATGCAAAGGCCCTTTGAGCGCACCGATGGCGGCCGTGATGGCGGAATGGACATCCGACAGCGTGGAAGCAACCACGCGCGAAGTAAATGTCGACGCATTGAATTCATGTTCCGCGTACAGGATCAACGACACATCCATTGCATGTGCCATCCGCTCGGAAGGTCGCTCGCCCGTCAACAGCCACAGCACATTGCCTGCGAACGACAGGTCGGGATCGTACTCAACAGGTTCGTTGCCGTGACGTATCCGAAACGACGCCCCCAACACAACGGGCAGTTGCGCAAGCAAACGTTCGACCTTGCGAAGATTGGCATCGTGTGAGTTATCACTTGCCTCGCTGTCCCAGTGAGACAGTAGGCTGGTGCCGGTTCGCATCACATCCATGAGCGACGTATCCGCCGGCAACGCGCGAAGTGTATCAACGATTGCCGCTGGAATGGTGGATGCTTCGATCAATCTCTGACTGAAGCTGGACAACTGGTCGACGGTGGGCAATTCGCCGTGCAACACCAAATAAGCGGTTTCCTCGAAACTCGCCTGGCGAGCCAACTCTTCAATGGAATAACCACGGTATCGAAGGCCGTCGGCAATGGTGCTGATGGCCGTCTCGCCGGCGATGATTCCTTCAAGTCCGGGGCGATAGATTGGCTCGTTCATGGTGAACTCCTGGGGCGATTCGATTAAGCAAAGTGTAGAGAATGAATGTGAGGTTGGCGATCCAAATTCGAGAGAGCTTTCATGCTGGTTCTTGGATTCGACCTGGCAATCATCTGCGAAACCTGCCTAGGATGATCGTTGCGTTTGAAAGTTCTCTCGATCTCGCTGATCAAACGTATCATATTGCAGCAGCTGATAAAGTTCTTCCCGAGTCTGCATCACGTCGATCAAACTCGCCTGCGTGCCCTTGTCGGCGATGGCAGTCAAGGCGGATCGTGCCGCCTGCATGGCGACACGCAGTAACGTTACTGGGTACAGGATTGCCGCGTATCCAAGCTCGGTCAGTTCACCGACAGTCAACAGCGGGCTCTTACCAAATTCGGTCATATTGGCGACCAGAGGCACTTCGATCCCATCAGCGAACCTGGCGAATTCGCCCCGATCGGTCAGCGCTTCGGGGAAAATCCAGTCCGCGCCGGCCGCCACATATTCCTTGGCCCGCGCCATGGCGTCGTCGAAATCCGTGACGCCGCGGGCATCGGTGCGTGCGACAATCACCAAATCGTCATCCGTCCGTGCCGCCACGGCAGCTCGAATCTTGGCGCTCATCGTTTCCACCTCGACCAGCGTCTTGCCCGTCAAGTGTCCACAGCGTTTGGGCAGTTGTTGGTCTTCCAACTGTATCGCGGCCGCGCCAGCACGTTCCAATTCGAAGACGGTCTGTTCGACATGCAGCGCATCACCAAAACCGGTGTCTGCATCAACAATCACTGGAATCGCAACGGAGCGGGTCGCATAGTTGGTCTGTTGTACAAGCTCGGTTAGTGTCATCAGACCGATGTCCGGCAACGCCAAGACGCCGGCCGAAACTGCGGCACCAGAGAGGTACGCCGCGGGAAAACCAAGCTGTTCGATTAGACGGGCCGTCAGTGCATTGGGCGCGCCAGGAACTTGGATCGTTCCTTGAGTGACCGCTTGGCGAAGCAAAGCACCTGGGGATTGAGGCATGAGATTGATGTTTCCTGGGAAAGCAAAGTTCAACAGGCTGAATATACGTGGGACGCGTCGCTGCTGCCACCCTCGCAAATTCCCCGGACTGGCCATGCGAGCGAACCGACGTTAGTCTTCTTAGGGTTGGAAATCTGTTGTTTTTGAGTCAAGTTTTAGCGACGGGCACCGACCGCAAGTTGGTCGGGGAGCGGGTCAACAAGACCGACCGTTAGCTCGGATTGGTTCGAGGCCCTGCCTCGCTAGAGTCTCTAAGAATCCCAATGCTCGGCGCCCACAACGCTTACACGTCATGAAGACTTCCCCAAATCAACTATCACAACCATCGTTGCCCGGGCATAGACAGGCAGCCATCGAGGTATTCCTGTTGGTGGGCCTGATGTTCCTAATCGCCGGCGGAATTCCACCAGGCGTCAACGAAGCGCATTATCTCGCTAAGGCCAAACACTACTGGCTCCCGTCGTGGTGCCCATCGGATCTGTTTCTCCAGTCGGTCGATGCGCATTTGATCTTTTATTGGACGATTGGTTGGCTGACCCTGTTCTTGCCGCTCTGGGCAGTCGCCTGGATTGGGCGATTCGTCACGTGGTTCCTGCTGGCCTGGTCCTGGCGGCGACTCAGCGAGAGGATCGTTCCCGGAAACTGGTGGGCACTGTTGACGCTGGGCTTGTATGCCTGCTTCCTCAGCTGCGGTCACTTAGCAGGAGAATGGGTTTTCGGTGGTGTGGAGGCAAAGGGCTTCGCCTATGTGCTACTGTTCCTGGCTCTGGAGGCGCTGCTGCAAGGCCGCTGGAATCGTGTCTGGCTGTTGTTGGGCGCGGCATCGTCTTTTCACGTCTTGACGGGCGGTTGGTCGGTGATCGCGGCGATGTTTGTCTGGCTGTGTTCCTCGCGCGAACGCCCAACACTGCAAGCCATGTGGCCAGCGCTGTTGGGAGGCTTGGTGTTGGCGTTACCCGGTTTGTTGCCCGCAATCGCGCTCACCTGGGGCGTCGACAAGACGCTGCTTGCCGAAGCCAACGAACTGTACGTGCATCGACGCCTTTCCCACCATCTGGTGTTTCACAAGATTCTCTTGCAACCGCTGTCGCTCGACTTCGAATACCTAGGTTTACCCAGGATGACGTTGCGGCTGACACATACGTTTTTCTTGCGCCACCTGGCCCTTGTTCTGGCCTGGGCGACATTGTGCTGGAGAGTGCGATGGGCGGAATCGCGGCGATTCCATCTGTTTGTCGCCGGTGCGGGGGTGATCGCATGTGTGGGGATTCTGATCGACCAATTGACATTGGCGCGGCCGGATCTGTCCGTTGGGCTGCTGCGCTACTACTGGTTTCGGCTCTCCGACGCGATCATCCCGGCCGGGTTGGCGATGGCGTGTGGCCAAGTGATTCACGGCCAACTAGCCGAGCGTGAGCGGCATGGGTGGTTGATTGCAGCCGTCGTGTTGGTCAGCCTGTTTGTCGGCGATGCCTATTTTCGACGTTACGCCGATCCTCGCCCCGATGCGGTTATTCAGGCCGGAACATCCGAATTCGACACGCAGCAGCGATTTGCCGATTGGACGGCCGCCTGTCGATGGATCACCGATCATACCGACGAGGACGAGATTGTGTTGACGCCGCGTGGTCAACAGACCTTCAAGTGGTATGCGGCACGTGGCGAGGTTGTCAATTGGAAGGACATCCCACAGGATGCCATGGGAATCAAGCAGTGGTGGCATCGGCACAACGAGGTCTACCCACCGGAAGTTCGGCTAGCTGGTCTGGCGCGTCACGATCTGGCAACTTTGCGAGGGCTGGCGAACTACTACGGATTCCGCTACGTAATCATCGACCGCGCCAAGTCCGCGACACCGCACCATTTGCTGCGAGTTTTTCCGCCACGTACGGGCCGCCGCGCGGTGTACGAAGTGTATAGGCTCCCGCCCGAAGCATCGAATGTCACATTGCCGTGACGGGCCGTTGATTTGAGTCTACGATCTTGTTCGATGTGTTGCGGATCGCGCTCACTTGGAAACAGCGACATCGAACAGCTGTTCGCTGCCTGCAGTTTTCGCAATCACCACGATCCCGCTTTCGGTCAACGTGAAGCCACGTGAACGGTCTTCATCGGTATCAAATCCGATCTGCGTACCTGCCGGAATGTGAACTCCCTTGTCGATAATCGCGCAGCGGATCTTGGCGTGTCGGCCGACGTTGACCCCTTCAAATAGAATGGAATCTTTGATGCTGGCATAGCTGTTGATTCGGCACTTCGGTCCGACGACGGATCCGTTGACGTGTCCGCCGGAAATGACCGAACCGGCGCAAACAATGCTGTCCATTGCCGTGCCACATCGTCCCCCCGGATCGCGCTCGGCGAATACGAATTTTGCCGGCGGCAGGTTCGGCTGGTAGGTTCGAATGGGCCAGGACTGATCGTAGACGTTTAATAGCGGGTCAACTGCGACGAGGTCCATATTGGCTTCGTAGTAGGCATCCAGTGTTCCGACGTCACGCCAATAGGCTTCGTCTTTTTGATTTTCGTCGCGAAACGGAAAGGCAAACACGCGGTGAGAATCGATGATTGACGGAATGATGTTATGTCCGAAATCATGGCCGGCATCAATCTGTGCGGCATTCTTGCAGAGCTGTTCATAAAGGAATCTCGCTGAAAAAATGTAGATTCCCATCGACGCCAAACAGCGATCAGGCTTCCCTGGGATGGGCTTGGGATGCGCCGGCTTTTCTTCAAAACCGACAATTCGAAAATCGGACTCGGCTTCCATGACGCCAAACTGGCCAGCGGCTTGCTTCAACGGTGCCTGAAGGGCGGCGACGGTAACATCCGCTTTATTCTCCTTGTGAAACGTGACCATTTTGTCGTAATTCATCTTGTAGACGTGGTCGCCGGCCAGAATCACCACAAATTCAGGATCTGATTTTTCAATCGCGTAGATATTCTGATAGACGGCATCGGCGGTACCGCGATACCAGTGTTCGTCGATTCGCTGTTCGGGCGGCACAACATCGATGAACTCGCCCATCTCCCAGTTGCAGGAGTTGCGCCAACCCATGTTGACGTGGCGCTGCAGGCTCATCGCCTTGTACTGCGTCAGAACCAGGACGTGTCGGAGGCCACTATTGAGGCAGTTGGACAGGGCGAAATCGATAATGCGATACGCGCCTCCGAAGGGGACCGCTGGTTTCGCGCGATCCAGCGTAAGAGGTTCAAGCCGCGATCCCTTGCCGCCTGCCAAGATCACCGTGAGTACTCGCTCCATCAAATCGGTCTCCCTGTGCCATGCTGCCGTCCTTGATGCTCCGCCCCTATAATGTCGTTAGTTTTTCGTCTGTGTCCAGTTCAGCTGCCGGATTTCGGACGTTCGAATTGAATTCCGATATCAACTTGCTGAAATCCCAGGTTGGTGCAGACACTGACAAGTTCCTCGTCCCCGTCATCGGCGTGCACCTCCACCAGCGTCACACCGAAAGACTGAAGTTCTCGAATCGCCTCGCCCAGCAGGAATGTCGCCAAGGTCGCGCGCTGCTCGTTATCGCTCACTTCGAATTGCAGCATCCCCATAGCGTGGACGCCCCAGCTGCTGGCCAACGGTTCGATGTCCCAAAAACCGACCTGCCCAAGGCGCTGGTCGCCGTGGCGAGCCGCGAGTTCAAAACGCACCTGATCAATTTGCCCTAACGAAGAAGCTTCCCACCAGTTGGTCGCCAATACATCTCCAGCGCGCTGGAGATGGCATTGCCGCCGCAACTGCATGATCTCTCGATTGAGCACAGGGCGAAAGCCTGCCAGGTCTCGGTGCAACACGCGGAATCGTTGTCGCTCGAGATAACCAGCTTGGCGAAAAATGCTCGTTTGCATGGCGTCAGTTTGTAGCACTCCAGACACCCGACATCCGCCGTAGAGGCCAAAATAGAAGGCGGCCATGGAATCGCTGCCGCCTCCAAACAGGGTTTTTGCACCACGTTGCACCAAATACTCTTCGCAATTCGCCAGCAGCTCTTGGCCTACGCCGATTTGGTGCTCGCCAGGGGTAACCATCACCAAGCAGGTCGCGCCCTGCTCGAAATTCAGGCCACTACCGTCGGCGCCTGCCTTGAACCCGGCATGTGCAAAACCTATCGTCTTGCCATCATGCTCGGCAACGATCAAGCCGTCGCGGTCAAAGTACGGTTTGGCAAGCACTATTTGGTCGAGCACCGCGGGGGTCATCAGCTGCATCAGGCCGCGTTGCGGCGGTTGAGCGCACCAGACCTCCGATATTCCTGGCGGATCGCAGTTGAGAAAGGGGCGATAACGGATCATGCGTCTACATCCACGAAGATCTCGTCTCCCTCGACCCTGACGGGAAAGGAGATATGCCGCAATGAAGCCGAGGCCTGATGTTGTCCGTTGCGAACGTCGAACTGCCAGCCATGCCAGGGACAAGTCACGATGCACCCCGTCACAGTCCCTTTCCCCAACGGCCCACCCTGATGAGGACATACACCGTCGAGGGCAAAGAACTCGCCATCGACATTGAAGATCGCGACGATCCGGTCTTTGACAACTAATTCGCGGTTCGACCCAGGTGGATGCTCAACGGTCGAGGCTACGCGTGTCCATTTCGACATTACCAACTGTTTCCCAGGGAGAGACGGCGCAGGTGACCGATCACCGAAAGCGACATGACGCGTCATGGTTGACCGAATCTGTCGCACACGAATTCTCAGGGGGTCATTCTACCTTCAATTTAGCCATTTCCCCCTTCGCGCAACAGACGTGCGGCATTTGGATTTTTACGACGCTACGCCGCGACCTTGTTAGAGCGTGACTTGCGTGTCGGTGGTACCCCTTTCCAACGGCGATGCAGCCACCAGTATTGATCCGGCGCGACGCGGACGGCCTTTTCGAGTGCGCGGTTATACCACTGTGTGAGTGGCTTCACACCGCCCGCTTCCTCACCGGCGTCCCGTGGATCGACGATGCCCACAACAGATTGCTCGAACTGCAAGGGTCTGCCGTCGCGACGACAATAGCCCAACATCAGCGGCGCTCCACTGGTTAACGTAAACAGGGCAATCGCCTTGTGGCAGGACGCTGGTCGACCAAAAAAATCCACCCAGCAGCCCTTGGGGCCCGCGTGCTGGTCGCCCAGCAATGACAGGGTCTCTCCATTCGCCAAAACCTGGTCGATCTGATTCGACGAACCTCGGTTGGATAAGATGTACTGCCCGTTGGCCGAGCGAAATCGGTTGATGTAGCGGTCCAAGAGCGGATTGTCCAAAGGCCGAGCAACCGTGAAAGTGGGAAATCCCATCAGGCCGGTGATGAAGCCGCCCATCTCGAAATTGCCAAAGTGGCCGGAGACCAATAAGGCTGGTCGTGGGTCCAACAAGCAACGGGTAATTTCCTTACGCCGCTCGAAGCGCACGTAGCGGTGATAATTCGTGCGATGGATCTTGCGCGGCGCGTGGAAGATTTCGCAACCCATTAACCACAGATGTTCCCACATCCGCCGCGCCAAATCGATCCGCTCGGCGGCAGAAAGTTCAGGAAAGACCGCAGCCAGATTGTCTTCCACCACCCGCCGGCGGACTCGGAGGATATCATTTGCCAAGACCGCTAGCATCCGCGACATTGCATGACACGTCTCGATCCGCACGCTTTGCGCCAGGCAAACAACCACACGAACCAAGAGGTACACCAGCCAATCCGTTAGCGGTCTCTTTCGCACGACATATCCTTTGTCGTCATATCGATGCTGTATCGCGGTCCACTCCGAGCCGCGATGCGCGCAGTACATTGTGACAGGAGTTCTGGGGCAAGGACAAGTGCGATCAAGGCAGTTCGCGGCAGAACCGCATCAGGCGCTCGAAATAGAACGGCGGGCGCTCCCCGGTGTTCGGCTTCGGTGGATCTAACCCAAGGGATGTGCCGACACTGTGAGCGAAGTGCGTGCAGTTGCGGGCAAACAAATTGTAATGAGGTTGCGCCTCTTGCCACTGTTGTTTGGCGGACCAGGACGAATCGAAAAGCTCCTTGTCTACCCGGAAGACCAGGCGATGCGTCAGCAGGCCGGGTTTGATCGAAGCCTGATTGCTGGATTCGTCCAGTAATTGCCCTTTGCCACCAGCAAGCCTGACTAAGACGCGTTGGGCACCGGGATAAAACCCGAACCCTTTCGAATCCGTCTGATTTGCGTAATGGTCGTGGGTTATCCAAACAACAAAGGAATGTCCAGTTCCCCAAGGCTCCGACTTCCTTGCGCACAAAACGACATAACGCTGAATCGGCTCTGGTCGCGGCGTCGCGCGCAGATCGACTTGCATCACGGTTTCGGCGCGCACCAGCGCCGGCACACAAGCGCACAACAAATAGGCGCATACTAGTAATTGGGTCCGTGCTAGCATTTGCGGTCAGCTGCGGAATGATAGGTGGTTGGGTAGCGGGGACCCATCCATCCACGGAAGTTGCCTTTCCATTGTCTCGACTCATCCCCCTGTCGATCTTGCGAGAAAAAGTGCCGAGGTGCTAGCAGCGTATGAAGTTTGTCTCCGCGCAGCGCGGCGTCGTTTTCCCAAGCCTTCCTCCCGCCTAGCGCGGAGTGTCGTGACGATCCACGTTGCGGACTGACGTCAAGTCGGTCAATTTGGACAGATGATCGTTCATTTGTTTGAAGAGCTGCGCAACCGAACCGACTTCCATCTTCCTCGTGACGTTGCTCCGATGTACCTCGACGGTTTTGGTGGTGATATTCAATTCTCTAGCAATCTGTTTGGATAGCTTGCCGTCCAGCACTAAGTCAAGGACTTGCCTTTCGCGAGGAGTCAGTTGCGACAACTTGCTTTGCAAGGCGTCGTGACGGAGGCGCGAAGCCCTCTGCTCCTTATCGTACTCCAGGGCAGCCCGAACTCGCTCAACCAGCACTTCGTGGTGGAACGGTTTCTCCAAAAAATCGACGGCGCCCGACCGAAATGCCTCAACCGCATCGGAAACTGTGCCGTGACCGGTGATGATAATGCATGGATGATACCCGCCTCGCTTTCGCAGCTCACTCCAAAGCTCCAGCCCATCCATTTGTGGGAGCTTTAGATCCAGCACAAGACAGCCGGGCCGATCAACATCGTAATTGGCGAGCAAGTCCGCCGGAGAGGAAAACGAGACAACTGGCTCTCCGACATTCGCCAGGATGAATTCCAGCGACTGTCGCACGCCGTCATCGTCGTCCACCAGAAAGACTGCAGCTTCTTGATTCACATTGCCCCCTTCGAGACCCCTTACGCGGTATTTCCCCCAACCTCTCGCGATAGAAGCAGCTACATGGCATAAGACTGTTTCGCAGTTCTTCTTTGACCCCAATCATACAGTAGGTGAACTCAAGGCTGTAGTCAGTATAACAATCCCGAGGCGAGCCGACTTTCCTCATGAACAGACTTTTTCGCTTTTGACCACGAGAAAAAGCCGGCAGCGAGCCCCTTCTCCCCTCGGGGAGAAGGATCGGATGAGGGGGCGAACTGCGAAATGAAATTAGCCACCCCTCATCCGGCCTTCGGCCACCTTCTCCCGAGGGGAGAAGGACATGTTCAAGGCTCTCCTAAACCTCCAAAGTGAAAAAGTCTGTGAAAGGGGGAAATCGGTTTCCTTAATTCCCGTTCTCTCTTTTCAATTGCAGCTTGAAGGAGTATTCGCCTGGCAAGATGGAGGGTATCCATTGCCTTCTGTTTTGGCCGACATTGCCCGTTTTGTCTGACCCTGGGATCGATCCAGGCTCGAAGTGCTCGACTATTATGTGCTACCCCTGACAATGAGCTACCCCCCGTGTCTATTGGATCGAGGTTCTTCTCCGTTTCAAATGAAGTCGACGTTCTGCTCCAACAGGCCTTCCGCCGCTTCAACGAATGACGGCCGGACGGTAGGATTCACATTGATATGCCGTGACCGGCATCTGAATTCTCTTTCTGCAACTCGGCGAGGCGATGACGACAGATGGCAAAGAAGTCAATTTTGATGTTGGTCGGCGACTTTGTCGAAGACTATGAAGTCATGGTCCCCTTTCAAATGCTCTTGATGGTGGGACACGATGTGCAGGCGGTCTGTCCAGGCAAGAAGGCTGGCGAGCAGATTGCAACGGCCATCCATGATTTTGAGGGCGACCAGACTTACAGCGAGAAACGAGGACACAACTTCACGCTCAACGCGACATTCGACGATGTTGATGCCGCGTCCTACGATGCGTTAGTGATCCCCGGAGGTCGCGCTCCGGAATACCTGCGACTGGACTCGCGCGTGCTGGAGATCGTTCGTTATTTCTCCGCCTCCAACAAGCCGATCGCCGCAATTTGCCACGGCCCGCAGATCTTGACGGCGGCTGGCGTCGTCCAAGGCAAATCGTGTAGCGGCTATCCCGCCATCCGTCCTGAAATCGAAAGCGGTGGTGGCGAATTCATACCTCCAAGCGAGACGTTCGACAACGCTCACGTTGATGGCAATCTGGTCACTGCCCCCGCCTGGCCCGCCCATCCAGCTTGGATTCGCGAGTTCCTTGGCGTCCTCGGCACGTCGATCGTGGCTTGATCAGGGTGTCAGGCGGGTGATTCCGCCTGACACCGCCCAAGAACGAAAAAAGCCCATCGAACGCGGACGTAGGGTCTGTGTTAGACGGGCATAGTCTCACTATTGATGCCGCGGGAACCTACGCCGCCACGGGCTGCATTTCCGGTTTTGGCGCTGTGATGCCATCGACGAATTCTTCAAAGATCCGCACATCCAACGCAGACGAAGAACCGGCCTCTGGGTGGAACTGCGTACCGAGCGCGAACCAACCCTCGATCTCGCTTTCGATCGCTTCGACTACGCCATCGGGACAACGGGCTGTCGCGACGAACCCCGGTGCGACCTCATCCACCGCCATATGATGCATGCTGTTGACGCGTATCTCGCCATCGCCGTAGACGCGGTCCATCAGTGAATCGGGCGTTACATCCAAACCGTGCCGGTGACCCGTGTCCTGGAGATCCTTGTGCGGAATTGCGTCCGGAAGATCTTCCGGAATGTGCAGGAACAAGTTGCCACCCTGCGACACGTTGAGCAGTTGCATACCAACTCCTATACCGAAAACAGGAAGTCGCTTATCGGCGACAAGGCGAATCAATCGCCGATCGAACAGTTCCCGTTTCTCTTCCATGACTCGGACCGTTGGATGCAACATGAAACCATCACGACGGGGATCCAAGTCCTGCCCGCCGATCAAGACAAACCCTTCCAACTTATCCAGCACGCGAGCCAGATCGGCTTCCTCTTGCTGCAACGGTAAGACAACGGGAATACCGCCCGCCTTGATAATGCATTCGTAGTAACCTTCGCACAGATAAGAGAAGGCTGGCGCGTCCTTACGAGCAGCCCGGTAATCCGCATTGATCCCAATGATCGGTTTGGTCGTCATCAAAAACTCCCTTTTTCCGACACAAGAAGTGTCCCAAATTCCCTGACACTTTTTTCGCGAGGCTTCTGGCAGTAGGTCTTTGGAAGAGACTGGTGCGCACCATGCTGGCAGCTTCCGATTTCCGCTTTTCGCGGACGTGCCGAGCGAGAGAAAAACAAAAGATGTACGACAGCAACGTGAACTGTCGCCTTCCATCGTCCCTGACCGACGGCAAGCTTAGGTGGGATGCTTGACCGGTGGTAGCGCGCCCTTCCTGGGCACGACGCCGGAGTTAGTTGCCTCGTCGTATTCCTTTTCGAAACAGTGCCAATGTCTTTGTAAGGGAGTCAAAAGTCGGGCGAAGTGTAACGTGATTTCATAACGAGTAAAGCAACAGACCTTATATTTGGCCTGTCGTCCCGCCAGCCACTAGATCTTGTGCAAGCACGCCAATCGTGCTAGCACGAACGTGACGATTCTCTGCCCCAGGCCGCAACAGGCAGCACAACCGCTGCGCTTTGAATTCCAGGTATGCAGGGCGTCAGCCTATCAAGCGGTTTCGCGAGGGCACCGACGGTTTACGAGCCCGCTGGAAACCGCTATTTTGAAGGACTCGTCCAGCATCCCCGCCACGATTCTTACGGTGACGTTTTCCCAATGCAATATCGAAATGTCTGTCTGGAGTCCTTCGGTTACACACTGCCTGACGAGATTGTGACTTCGGACGACATCGAATTGCGTTTGAAACCGCTCTACCAGCGGCTGCGGCTTCCCGAAGGTCGTTTGGAATTGATGACGGGAATTCGCCAGCGGAGGTTCTGGGATCACGGCGTGTTGCCCAGCCAAAAAAGCATCGAGAGCGCGAGTTTAGCAATTGACGCCGCAGGCATTGAACGTAAGTACATTGGCGCGTTGATTCATGCCTCGGTCTGTCGCGACTATCTGGAACCAGCCACGGCGAGCACCGTGCATCATCATCTAGGATTGCCTGACGACTGTGTCATCTACGATGTTTCCAACGCCTGTCTCGGACTGCTCAACGGCTTGATTCAGATCGCCAACATGATCGAGCTTGGCCAAATCCGTGCTGGCCTCGTGGTCGGCACTGAGAGTAGCCGCCAACTGGTCGAAACAACAATCGATGCATTGAACCGTGACGCGTCAATCACGCGCAACCAGATCAAGAGTGCTGTCGCTTCGCTCACCATCGGATCGGGGAGCTGTGCCATGCTCCTGAGCGATCGCGAACTGAGTCAGACGGACAATCGATTACTCGTCGCCCAGGTGCGAGCCAACACACAATTTCATCAGCTCTGTCACAGTGATCAAGACGAGGCAGTCGGTACGGGCATGCGGCCCTTGATGGAGACGGATGCCGAACAGTTGATGCGCGAAGGTGTGGCGACGGGTGCTGCCACCTTCGAACGATTTCTTGCGGATGTTGACTGGACGGTCGAAGACATTCAGAAGACGTTCTGTCATCAAGTCGGGGCGGCACACCGAAAGCTGATGCTCGAATCTCTTGGCCTGGATACAGCTCGCGACTATTCCACACTCGAGTGGCTTGGCAACACTGGATCCGTCGCTTTGCCCATCACGATGGCTGCAGGCATCGAACAGGGCCACGTGGGCGCCAATGACAATATCGGCATGCTCGGAATCGGATCCGGCATCAATTGCGTGATGTTGGGGGTGAACTGGCAACGCGCGTTGGTGCAGTCCAAAGGCACACTGCCGGAATCGAAGGCGAGAGTCGATGTGGACGATGGGTTATCGCTCATGCGCTAAGCGACTTGCCTCCGCTAGAAAGCTCGTATCAGGTTTTTCTTGACAAATGAGTCAAGCTTTCAGCGACGGGCACCGACCGCAGGTTGGTCGGGGAGCAGGTCACCGCAATCGAACGATAGCTCGTGTGGGCCCGAGGCACAGCCTCGCTACGTAGTTCGAGAGCGATCAGACCCGAGCGTGTCGCCTGACTTCTGCGTAGAATGAGGCCATGTCGACATCACCTGCAACACGCGCCCAACGACGATTGAAGGCCCGGATCCTATTCCGGTTGGCGGCGGTTGTGATTGGATTATCACCGTTGCTGGTCGCCGAATTGATTTGCCGGGCCAATGGCTGGGGGCTCGTCGAGGAAGCCAGTGATCCGTTTGTCGGCTTTGCGGCGGAACGTCCACTTTTTGCTTTGAATGAAGCGACCAAACGTTACGAGATCGCTCGCTCGCGCCAAGCCTATTTTCGACCTGACTCGTTCGCGGCCGATAAAGGCGAACGTGAATTCCGAATCTTCTGTTTGGGTGGTTCGACCGTACAGGGGCGTCCGTATGCCATCGAGACTTCCTTTACGACCTGGCTCGAATTAAGCCTCCATGCGACGGACGATCGCCGCGATTGGAAAGTGGTCAATTGCGGGGGCATCTCCTATGCCAGCTATCGCCTGGCACCGATCATGCGCGAGCTTCTCGCCTACCAGCCTGATTTGTTTGTTGTCTACACAGGACACAACGAGTTCCTGGAAGACCGTGCGTATCAGTCCGTCAAGCAAACTCCACAGTTGATCGCACGACTACACGGTTGGTCGTCGCGATGGCAATTCTACAATCTCTGCAGACTCGCGTGGTTGTCGCGAGACGCGGCCAACCACGTCAGCAGCTCGCAACAAGTGGCTGTGCAGCCTGGAGTAGGACAAGCACAATTGAGCTTGGAAGTGGATGCGCTTCTGGATTACCGTGGCGGCCTTGATGACTATCACCGCGACGACGCGTGGCACCGTGACGTCGCCGCGCACTACGAATTCAATCTACATCGCATGGTCGTGATGGCGCGGCAAGCCAACGTGCCGCTGCTGCTGGTCAATCCCACTAGCAACCTGAAGGACTGCCCTCCGTTCAAGTTTACCAACTTGGAGACGTTGTCGCCGATGCGGAGATCCCAGTTCGAGCAACTGTGGGAGCAGGCCAAAGACGAAAGGCAACTCGATCGACGAGCCGACCTGCTACGCCAGGCGATTGCCCTTGACGACCGCCATGCCGGCGCTCATTACCTGCTAGGCAACACTCTATTGTCACAACGCAGGCCGGCATTGGCTCGGCAAGCGCTGGTGCGCGCCGTCGAAGAAGACGTTTGCCCGTTGCGGATGACCACGCCGCTCTACGCCGCGCTGGCACGGGTCGCCAATCAAACGCGCACGCCGTTGGTCGATGTTCGCGCGTTATTCGACTCACGCGTGCCAAATCAAATCACCGGCGACGAAATGTTGCTGGATCATATCCACCCCACCATTAGTGGACACCAACTGATCGCCGACGCGTTACTCGAACAGATGGTCGCGGAGCGGCTGATAACACCGCGCGCCAATCGGGAGGCGGCCCGCAAGCTGCGGTTTCGCGAACATTTGGCAACGTTGGATGCGATCTACTACGCTCGAGGCAAACAACGGTTGGAAGGTCTGATTCGCTGGACTCAGGGCAGGGCAGATAAGCTCAAACCAACATCGGCGGACGAGCGAGTGCAAGACGACGTCGAGCCCGTTGGGCCTGCCGCGCCTAACGGGGCGGATACGTCAGATCAAAATGCGGGCTCCCGGTCAGCGGCCAGAGCACCAGGAAATGGTGAATCAGGTCACTCAGCACCAGTGCCAGCCCGATGATCAACCCCCACCGCGCGAGCCGCGGAAAACGAGAAATCAAGAAGCAGGCCGCGAGCATCAAGGCCAGACCGCAATAGCCATGATGAATGCGAATCCCAAATGTGAGCCGCCCGATCGTGGACGCGGTGTCGCGCGTCGAATCCAGTTGCAGCCCAAACCGCAGCACGACGGTGACCAGTTCGATGATGAAGGTCAGCGCCAGTGACCACCAGACGGTGTAACGATAGGATTGTTTGGATGCCGACATGAGGCCAAAAGCATGAAGGGGATCGAACTAGTTGCGAGCTGCAGCGATCAGGTCGGCGGCACCCTGGGCCAGCAGTTTCTCAGCCGCGTGTTGGCCGATTCTGGCGGCCGCTATCAGTTCATCGGTGAGCTGTGTTGCGATTCGTTGCCTGCCATCGGTGCTCAACACAACGCCGTCCAGAGTCAACGCCTTACCGTCGACTCGTGCCCACGCGCCGACCGGTGCCAGGCATCCGCCCAACAATGTTGCCAGCAGCATCCGTTCGGCGGTGACGGCCGCTCGGGTCGATGCGTCGTCTAGGACCGCGATGGCGGCGATCGTTGTTTCGTCGCTGGTGCGGGTTTCGATTCCCAGTGCGCCCTGTCCGACTGCGGGCAACATCTGGTCCGGTGAAAGCCGCTGCGTGATGCGGTCGGTCAAGCCCAAGCGGCTCAGACCTGCCTGCGCTAGGATGATCGCGTCATATTCGCCAGCATCCAATTTTTGCAACCGTGTATCAACGTTGCCACGGATGTCGGCCACCATGAGGTCCGGCCGTAGATGCAAGAGTTGCGATTGCCGCCGCCGACTGCCTGTGCCAACCCGAGCGCGACGGGGCAGGTCGTCCAAGCCTGCAAACCGCTTTGACACGAAAGCGTCGCCAACGTCGGCTCGCGGTGGAACAGCTGACAACGCGAGCCCTGCGACCGATTCGGTCGGCAGGTCTTTCAAACTGTGGACGGCCACGTCGATCCGATCGTCCAGTAGTGCCCGCTGAATCTCCTTCGTGAATAGGCCTTGGCTGCCGACCTCGTTGATTGGACCTGACGTGACATCGCCGCTGGTCGTAATCAAAACCTGTTCCACGACCACGCCGGCCGTTTGCAGTTGCTCCGTCACCCAATCTGCTTGCCAGCGTGCCAAAGCACTACCGCGCGTGCCTAACCGCAAACGAGTTTCATTCAGCGGCATCGACAGAGCCTTCGGTTTGCTGCTCGGCATTTTCTCCGTTTCCATGTTGACCATTTCCACCGGGATTATTTGTGATCACCGCGGAAATCTGGTACGGAATCGAGGCCTTTTGGATCTGTTGCGGCGGAATCACCACACCACAACTGACGATGAACTGAATGGCCTGGTCAACAGTGATGTTCAGATCGACGGCTTCGCTCTTGCGAACCGTAATCGTAAACCCAGTTGCGGGCATCGGGGAAGTGGGCATCAACACGCTCAGCACCGGCTCGTTGGCGACTGCGGCGATATCCAACATGCTCTCGCCTGTCACAAATCCGACCGACCAAACCCCCTTGCGCGGATATTCGACGGCGACGACGCGATTGAATTCAATCTCCCGTTCGCTAAAGACGAAATCCGTCACCTGTTTGACCGACGAATAGACATTGTTGATCAGCGGCAAGCGGCGAATCAGTGCCTCGCCCAGTCCAACAAAAAAGTGACCGACGCCAGCGACCACGAACTTGCCCAGAAAATACAAGATCAGCAAAAACACCGAGAGGAACATCGGCAACACAATCCACCGCTGCAGGTGCTCTCGCTTGACATATTCCGAGCTGTAACGACCGACCCAATCGCCCTTATCGTAACGACCAAACAACCAATCGCGCTCAGAGGCTCTTGTGAACAGACGGTTGTTGAGTTTGAAGGAGACCAGTTCACCACCCTCTTTCGTACCACCAACCAGATCGGCCGGTGGTTCCGCGAGCGTCTGGAACGAACAAGACACAATGACATGTTCCGCGGCGCCTTCGATCGGTACCAGCACATAATGCTCAATTATGGACCAGGCCCAAATGAACAAGACGATGGTCAGCAGCGGAGGCATCACGATCGCCAGTCCGCGCAACACAGCGCTCCGAAACGGATGGATCCGTTTCTTGGGAGCGGCGATCGCAGATTCTGGAGGTGAGGGTGTCATGTGGGTTGGTGGTGAGTCTCGTGGTTAAGTGACCAACTGATTTCTGCGTGGGTCACGGTCTCTATCTCATTGTTCGTCAGGCGGCCAAAGCTACAAGACCTTGGACACCTGTTTGCTCAAATCCTTGGACAAATTGAGCGTCGATCTTCGTCGAAATTGCATTTTCAGGCCGTCAGCAAGTGTGGCAGGTTCCGGCAGCTTGGAAATCTGGCGGTTTCCGCCGCCCCTGCGCAGGCCGCCCAGACACGTTGTTTGCCAGCCTACGCGTCTGCGCATCTTCGGGCTTAACCAGTTCCTCGGGCCACAACCGCCACCGAAACCCGCTTGGCACCGGCCCGCCGCAGCATTCTGGAAAGTTCGTTGCCAGTTGCTCCGGTGGTCATCACGTCGTCAATTAGCAGCACACAAGCGTCTCTAATATCGTACCCCGTAGATGCCGAAAAGGCTTCGCGGACGTTTCTACGTCGCTGGTCTGGCAGTAACATGCCTTGCTTCCTTGTCTTACGGCGACAACGCAAGAGGTCCGAGGCCACTGGAATCCCCATTTTACTGGCCACTATTTCTGCCAAAACCTCTGATGGATTGGTTCCACGAGTGATTCTCCTGGTCCAGTGCATGGGAACCGGCGCGACCAGATCGGGGCTCAGCGGATCGGAGAACTGGACCGTTTCGGCCAGCAATCGTCCCATAGTTAGCGTGAGCGCCTCTTCGTGAGCTTTCTTCATGCGAAGCACCCCATCGCGTAAGGGGCCGTCATACAGCCCCACGGCCTGGACACTGGCGAACTGAAACTGCTCGTTGCGGCAAGCAGGGCAAGAAACGGCGTTAGGGGAAGCTGGGTTCGGCAGCGGCATCGCACAGGCGGAACACAGAGGCTTCCGATTTCTCAACTCATTACGACACGCCACACACACGTGAACCTCGTCAGTTCCATCAATGTCTTGCCAGCACAGTTGGCAGCTTGGTGGAAAAATCAGATTCACAACGGCCGCAGCACTGCGGGAGACAGCCGCGGCGCTGCGGCGAGCCACCCAATCACGTGTGTGCCAAGGCGACTCGGACGAAACCAGTTTGTTCGGCGCTTCGGTTGTCTGGGACATCCATCACCATGCGGATTATCGGGCCTAAAGCCGTTCGCACAACGACCCCATCTCACCATGCCAGTTGTCTTGGCCAACCGAAATTGATGGTCCCAGTCACATAACAGCTGACATGACAACGGCGAAACCATCCATCTTGACCGGATTCGGCAACCTGCCCTATCGTACCGAACCTGCAGCTTCGAGGTAACGTCTATGAGCATTTCTGTGATGACCAGCCCCTATTCTTCCAGCAAACGAGCCCAGATGGCTGCCGGGCAGCCGATTTCGGCGCTGATGGCCCAGGCGTTGGAAAACGCGGACCTACTTTCATTGGCTGCAGGCTTCGTCGACGAGGCAACGCTTCCCACGACAGCGGTCCGCCAAGCGTGCGCCGAAATCATGGCTGACCACCGGGTGGCCCAAGCGGCACTGCAATATGGTACGACACCTGGCATTCCGAAACTGCGGTCGATGCTGTTGGAGCGATTTCTGGAAGAACAGCGCGTCGCCGTCGCAACCGCGCCTTCGGTCGATCAGGTTGTTGTCACCGCCGGCAGCAACCAGTTGTTGCACTTGATTGCGGAGAGCTTGTTGGATCCAGGCGACATCGTGCTCTGCACCGCGCCGACCTATTTTGTCTTTCTGGGAATCCTGGCCAACGTTGGTGGGCACGGGCGGGGCGTTGCCACGGACCAGCACGGCATGATTCCGGAATCGCTCGACGAACAGCTCAAACAGATCGACGCGGCCGGGGAATTGGGTCGCGTGAAAGCCATTTACTTAGTTCCCTACTTTGACAACCCGCAAGGGATCACAACGGCACCGGACCGCCTGGCGCGGATTGTCGAGATCGCCAAGCGCTGGTCGATCAAGCACAAGATCCATGTGATTGCCGACGAAGCGTATCGGGAATTGCGTTACGCCGGGCCGGATGAACCCAGCGCACGTTGCTACGACGAAGACGGCGACACCGTGATCGTAGCGGGGACATTTTCCAAATCGTTTTCGCCAGGAATTCGTGTGGGGTGGGGAATTCTGCCGAGCCATCTAGTGGATCCTGTCTGCGAACAAAAGGGAAACATCGATTTCGGTTCGCCAAACTTCAGCCAGGCGATCATGACGTACGCCTTGGAACACGGCCAGTTCGATGCACATCTCGACGTTCTGCGCGCTGGCTATGCGCCGAAATTGCAAGCGATGCTGGATTCGGCCGACGAGTTCTTAGGACCGATCGAGGGTGTCTCATGGACCCATCCCAGCGGAGGGCTGTACATCTGGGCGCGGATGCCCACCGGCCTGGACGCGGGACCCGAGGGACCTTTGTTTCGACGCGCAATTCAGGAAGGGATGTTGTATGTGCCAGGACAATATTGCTTTCCAAGCGAAGGCGAACCCATTCAAGAAAACACGATGCGATTGAGTTTCGGTGTGCAGACGGTGGCGAGGATTCGCCAAGGCATGCAGGCGCTCGCAATGGCAATCCATCAAGCACAGGCTGCCATCGATTAGACTTCTCCAACGACGGAACTACCCAATCGAGAAGACCGAGGCTGTCAAAGGCAACTCGCCAATATTCAATCGTAATTCTGGAAATGGAATTCCATGCAAACGTACGATCGCTATCTAATCCGGCTGTTTGTCCGAGTGTTAGTCGTTTGTTTCGTCAGCATCACCGGTTTGTACGTTGTGATTGACGCCTGTAGCAACGCGGGCGAATTCATGGACTACGGTCAGCAGCAAAATGGACTGCTGCCGGTATTGGCCGACTACTACTCGTCACGCGTCCCCTGGTTCTTTGACCAGATCAGCGCCTTGCTGACGTTGATTGCCGCGATGTTCGCTATTGCTTGGCTCAAACGCAGCAACGAAATGACCGCGTTGATGGCTGCGGGAATACCGAGTTCACGGCTCGTTCGCCCTCTCATTTTTGCTGCACTTGCGGTCAGTTTGATGGCCGCTGCCAATCGCGAGTTCATGATTCCCAAAGTTCGTGACAAACTGACACGCAACGCCCAGGATTGGTTGGGCGAACGGGCGCGAACCGTCGAACCGGTCATCGACAATCAGACCGGCGTCTTGATCAACGGGCGATATACGTTTGCAAATGAGCAGCGGATCGAGCGACCCAGGTTTCGCCTGCACCGACTCTTGGGTGAATTCGGCCGCTGTCTTGAAGCCTCCAATGCCTACTATGAGCCGCCCTGCGACCAGCACGCGGGCGGGTATCGGCTGCGCGAAGTGAACTCCCAGCAAATCGAAGGTGTTGGTACGGCGATACTCGATGGCCTTCCGGTAATCTACAGCCCCCTTGATACTGAGTGGTTGAAGCCGGACGAGTGTTTTGTGGTGAGTGCCGTGACATTTGACCAACTGTCTGGCGGAAGCCAGTGGCGACAGTTGGCGTCGACGGTCGACTTGATTAAGGGCACGCGGAACCCCAGCCTTTCGTTTGGCCTCGATGCTCGGGTCACCATCCACTCCCGGTTCGTCCAGCCTATGCTGGATATGTCCCTATTTTTGATCGGGCTCCCGTTGGTTTTGTCGCAAAAAAACCGTAACATTTTTGTGGCCGCCGGGTGGTGTCTGCTGCTGGTTGTGGGGTTCATCATGATTCTGATGATCTGCCACGCCGCAGGTGGCAGCGGTGGCCTATTGTCACCCGTTTCCGCCGCGTGGCTCCCGTTGCTGATCTTTGCGCCACTAGCGACCGCAGTTTCTTATCCAATTTGGGAGTGAGCCATGCCAGATGCAGCCGATGTTTGGGTCGACGGCCTGACGATCGGCCGCGTGCTGCAGCAAACGGTGGATCGCTTTCCAGATCAAGATGCGGTCGTCTTTCCACAGCTGGGCATCAAGCAGTCCTGGAGCGGATTTCAATCAGCCGTCGACGCAGTGGCACGTGGCCTGATGGCGCTTGGAATCAAACCTGGCGACCACGTTGCCGTCTGGGCGACCAACGTTCCGCAGTGGATTACGCTGCAATTCGCCACCGCCAGAATGGGCGCCGTGCTGGTCACGATCAACCCGGCTTACCGGCCGTTTGAACTGCAATATGTGTTGCAGCAAAGCGATGCCGTCGCGCTGTTCCTGATCGATCGCTTCAAGACCTCGAACTACTTCGAAATGTTGTCAAGCATGTTGCCTGAATTGAGAGCGAGGGTTGACGCCGGAATAACGGTGGACGAAACGGCACCACCACTGGTATCCGAGACGTTTCCCAAACTGCGGCAGGTTATCACAATGCTAGACGCGGCGATGTCGAGTGCTGAACCTAGGGCTGAATTGGCAGGTGCCCACACTTGGGACCAGATGCTGACGGCGGGAGAACCAGTATCAAATAACTTGCTCGAACAATACGCCGCCCAACTGGAACCGTCCGATCCGATCAACATCCAATACACATCCGGGACAACGGGCTTTCCCAAGGCTGCGATGCTCAGCCATCGCAACTTGCTGATGAATGCCTATTACATTGGTCAATGTCAACAGTTGAGCGACCAGGATCGCATTTGCATTCCCGTGCCGTTCTACCATTGCTTTGGCTGTGTGCTCGGTACGCTCGCGGCTGCGGTATACGGTGCGGCCATGATTGTCCCTTCCGCATTCTTTGATGCTCACGCCACCCTGGCGGCCATCGAACAAGAGCAGGCCACAGCAATCTACGGCGTACCCACAATGTTCATCGCCGAGCTGGAAGATGCTTCGATCGAGCAGCGTGATCTGTCAAGTTTGCGAACCGGCATCATGGCCGGCAGCCCCTGTCCGATCGAAGTCATGCGGAAGGTGATTGGTAGGATGGGTGCCAGCGAAATGACGATCGCCTATGGTCAAACCGAGGCATCGCCCGTGGTCACGCAGACACGCACCGACGATCCGCTCGAACTACGCGTCGAGACCGTTGGCCGCGCGATTCCGCAGGTCGAAATCAAGATCGTCGAACCGGCCACGGGTGCCGAACTGAGCGACAACGAACAGGGTGAATTGTGCAGTCGCGGCCACGTCGTGATGCTGGGCTACTACAACAACCCAGAAGCAACTCGAGAAGCCATCGACGACGAGGGCTGGCTGCACAGTGGCGATTTGGCGATCCGACTTCCCAACGGCTACTTCAAAATCACCGGCCGGATCAAAGACATGGTGATTCGTGGTGGTGAGAACATCTATCCGCGCGAGATCGAAGAGTTTCTCTTTACGCATCCGTCGATCGAGCAGTCTGCGGTCGTCGGCGTGCCGGACCCAAAGTACGGCGAAGAGCTTTGTGCCTGGGTCAAATGCAAGTCCGACTGCGCGTTGAGCGAACAGGAACTTCAGGATTTCTGCCGAGCCAATTTGGCCCACTTCAAGGTGCCCCGGTACGTGCGGTTTGTGGACGAGTTTCCTCAGACCGTGACGGGCAAGATTCAGAAATTCAAAATCCGCGAGACCATGATCTCGGAATTGGGGCTCCAAGAACCACCCACGGCGTAGGCTACGAATCGCGTCAACAACAACTGTCTCCGGCGCTCCGGCACATTGAGGCCCAGCCACAATCGTTTGACCGCGCCCACCACGCCGACTACCTTGTTTGTCAACGTCTTGATCCTCGCCCAGCGCGATTTCTCTTACGTCCCCACGTCCATCCGACGAGACCGTCATGAAAACGTTGACCACGATCGCCTTTTGTATCCTGCACAGCGTGGCGAGTGCCCGCGCGGCGCACGCCGATTCGCCCACCAATGGATTGACCGAAGCGGAACAACGAGGTGGTTGGCAACTTCTATTTGACGGCAAGACGACCGCCGGCTGGCGTAACTACAAACAAACAGCGATTGGCGATGGCTGGCAAGTTGTCGATGGCGAACTGCGCCGCGTGAAGAAGAACGCCGGCGATATTGTCTCCGATAAGCAGTACGAGTACTTTGAGTTGTCGCTGGAGTACAATATCTCCAAGGGGGGCAATAGCGGGCTGATGTTTCTCGTCACTGAAGACGCGGCCCGTCCCTGGCATTCGGGGCCGGAGATCCAGATTCAGGACAACATCGACGGGCACGATCCGCAGAAGTCGGGCTGGCTCTATCAGCTGTACGAACCGGTCAAACCCGCTTGGGCGATTCGTGTAGAAGACCAAGGTGGCATTGTCAGCCCCGCGATCTCGGACGCCACACGTCCGCCGGGTCAATGGAACAACATCTACTTGCGAATCTTGCCCACGCAATGTGAAGTGGCGATTAATGGCGTTAGCTACTACTATTTCCAGATCGGCACCGAGGACTGGGACGAGCGCGTGGCCAAGAGCAAGTTTGCCAAGTTCGCAAACTTCGGCAAAGCGACCAGAGGCCATCTCTGCTTGCAAGACCACGGCAATGACGTTGCGTTTCGCAATATCAAAATCCGCGAACTGCCCGCAGACGGCTCGGTGCCCGATCCGGTCGATGGCACGCTGGCGCTGCGTGGCGTTCCCGCGTTCCCGCAGCTCAAATGGGACGGCTGGGAGAGCATTGACGAGCGTGGCAAGATAAGATCGCTTCGCCCGATGGGCTTGACGCACGCGGGCGACGGCAGCAACCGCATCGTTGTCCCGACACAACGCGGTCAAATTCACATCTTCCAAAATGATCCTGGCACCCGGCGGACGCATCTGTTTCTGGACATTACTGAAAAGGTGCACGACTGGGCCGAAGACAATGAGGAAGGACTGCTGGGCCTGGCCATGCACCCACAGTACAAGAAAAATGGGCACTTCTATCTGTACTACAGTTCGGCCGCCGAGCCGCGGACATCAATTCTGTCTCGATTCAACGTTTCGAAAGACGATCCCAACCGCGCGGACCCTGCGAGCGAACAGGTAGTGATCAAGATTCCGCAACCGTTTTCTAACCACAACGGCGGTTCCATCGCATTTGGCAAGGACGGTTATCTGTACATTGCGCTGGGCGACGGCGGTGGTCGCAATGATCCACTGGCGCATGGACAAAATCTCAAGACGTGGATGGGATCGGTGCTTCGAATTGATGTCGATCGTCGCGACGCAGGAAGGAACTATGCGATTCCCCTCGACAACCCATTCGTTGACCGCCCGCTTGCTCGCCCCGAGATTTTTGCCTATGGATTTCGCAACGTTTGGCGTCTTTCCGTCGATCGTCAAACTGGGACGGTCTGGGTCGGCGATGTCGGCCAGGATTTGTGGGAAGAGATCGACATTGTGCGACGCGGCGGCAACTACGGCTGGAGCATTCGCGAATCCACACACGCATTCAACAACGGCCAGACCTCGAACCCCGAGAAACCGATCGATCCAGTTTGGGAATACGACCACCAAGTCGGTAAGTCCATTACCGGCGGCCTCGTCTATCGTGGCAGCCGACTGCCGGAATTGCAGGGCAAGTACCTGTACGCGGACTTTGTGTCGGGAAAGATATGGGCACTCCAATACGACGAAGCCGCCAGGCGGGTTGTCAAGAATTACCGAATTGCGTCGACGGGAATCCCCGTGCTATCGTTCGGAGAAGACGAACAGGGTGAGGTTTACTACACGATCCAAGCGGCTGACGGGCAAGGCATCTATCGGTTCGACCGAACGGAGTAGTGCGTGTCGCATTGACGAGTAGCGTCCGCGGCGATTTGTGTCATGAGTCCAAACGGCGAAAGGCCGCTACAGTGAATCGGCGCGCGCTCTAGATACGAGACCCTTTGCATCGAACAACTACGATTAACGTCGCTTGGTTCCGGCCTACGCGAGAACGACGGACCGTACGGCAACTGACAATCAACCGGCCGTTTTCTTCTTGGCGGCCTTCTTTTTGACGGCAGCCTTTTCTTTCTTGGTTGTCTTCTTTTTGGCGCCCTTCTTCTTGGTCGCTTTCTTCTTCTTTTTCTTCTTTGTGTTGCCTTTGGCAGCACGTTCTTCCAATAAGCGGATCGCCAATTCAAAAGTCGCTTCTTCGGGATCCATAGCCCGCGGCAACGAGGCGTTGGTCTGACCGTCAGCAAAGTACGGACCGTAGCGGCCTTCCAGCAGTTTTATCGGTTCGCCCGTGACGGGAGATGCCTCGAAGACCTTGATGGGCGGCTTCGCCGCAGCACGTCCGCGCGTCTTGGGCTGAGCCAGGAGCTGCAACGCCTGTTCGAGCGTGATGTCAAGTGGCGAAATATCGGCAGGCAGTGAACGCGTCTCCTTGTCACACTTGATGTACGGTCCGTATCGCCCGTTTTGTGCAACGACGGGTTCGTTGCTTTCCGGATGCGTGCCCACCACGCGCGGCAACGTAAGTAACTTCAGTGCAACTTCGAAAGTGACGTCTTCTGGAGTTAAGCCCGGCAGCAGCGACGCGTTTTTGGGCTTTTCCTCATCTTCCGGCGTGCCCAACTGAACGTAGGGTCCGAACCGCCCGACCTTCAAGAACACCGGCTTGTGCGTGTCCGGGCAAATCCCCAGCGGTTCGTCGTCGGTCATCCCCGCATCAAGAAGCTCGATCGACTTCTTCAATGTGACTTCGTCCGGTGTCATGCCTTCAGGGAGGCTCGCCTTACGTTCGCCTTGTTCGAGAAACGGGCCGTACTTGCCAACGCGCAATACGATCTCTTCACGGTGTTCACCGGTGGTCGGAGTTCCAATCGTAAAACGGCTCATCAAGCGCGGATCGATCTCTTTTTCTTTTGCCGTCAAGCAGGCTTTCAAGCCTGGCTTGCCGTTGCCAAAGTAGAACTCGTGCAGGTAGTCCGCGTGCTCGGCTTCGCGACGACTGATCGCGTCCAAGAAGTCTTCCATTTGTGCGGTGAACTGATAATCGACCAACGATTCGAGATGTTGTTCGAGCAAGCGGGTCACGGCGAAGGCGACCCAGGTTGGAACGAGCGCGCTTCCCTTCTTGAAGACGTATTCGCGGTTTTGAATGGTCTCGATGATCGAAGCGTACGTACTGGGCCGACCGATCCCCATTTCTTCGAGCTTGCGCGTCAGCGAGGCTTCCGTGAAGCGGGCAGGTGGTTGGGTGGTGTGATCATGCGGTTCCAACTCGCGACACGTTACCAACTGGTTCTCGACCAACGGCGGCAGCAATGTCTCCTTGTCCGCCAGGTCGCTTTCGGGATTGTCCGATCCTTCCACATAAGCTCGGAGAAAACCTGGAAATTCGATTGT
Source organism: Pirellulaceae bacterium (assembly GCA_030744725.1). Classification (GTDB taxonomy): domain Bacteria; phylum Planctomycetota; class Planctomycetia; order Pirellulales; family Pirellulaceae; genus ARS98. The sequence continues at coordinate 2,270 of JASLPZ010000038.1, read as the reverse complement.
CTTGCCGCTCACGCGGAACTCCGCGCCTCCGCCTTCCACGGTGATCGTTGTACGGAAGCCACGTGCATCGGCCATTTGACTGGCAATCGTCCGCTTCCAAATCATCTCGAACAATTTGCGTTCGTCAGGTGCGAGCGATTTGCCGACGACATCGGGCAGTTCGAACGGATGACCCGCCGGACGAATCGCTTCATGAGCCTCTTGCGCGTTTTTCACCTTGCTTTGGTAGACGCGCGGCGCGTCTGGCAAATAATCGTTGCCATATTCCGAACGGACCAATTCGCGGGCTGCCTCCACTGCCACGCTGGCCAGGTTGGTCGAGTCAGTACGCATGTAGGTGATGTGGCCGTTTTCGTACAGGCTCTGCGCGGCACGCATGGTCCGTCTGGCAGTGAAACCCAGTTTGCGGTTCGCTTCCTGCTGCATCGTACTGGTCGTGAACGGTGGGGCGGGCTGTGACCTGAACGGTTTCTGCTCGACGGCCGTCACCCGAAATTCGGCGTTTCGCAATCTCACTACCAACGCTGCGGCGGATTGCTCGTCCAGCAACAGCATCGATTCGTCTTTGAGTTTTCCCGTCGCTGCGTCAAAGTCCTTGCCGACTGGGATGCGTCGACCCTCGACCGTTGTCAGCGTGGCCGTAAACTGTTCGTTCTTGTCCGTGGCGAACAGAGCCGTTGCGTCCCAATACGTGGCTGAATTGAACGCCATGCGAGCCCGTTCGCGCTGGACAATCAATCGCACCGATACGCTTTGCACACGTCCCGCGGAAAGGCCCCGACCAACCTTTTTCCAGAGCAGTTGCGAAACGTCGTAACCGTACAGCCGATCCAGAATTCGTCGGGCCTCTTGCGCGCGAACCAGGGCGTCGTCGACCTCGCGAGGATTCGCCAACGCCTCGGTGATCGCTTCTTTCGTGATCTCGTGAAAGACCAGTCGGTGCACCGGCACTTTCGGCTTGAGCACCTCCAGCAGGTGCCAACTAATCGCTTCCCCTTCGCGATCTTCATCCGTCGCCAAATAGAGTTCCGAGCAACCTTTGAGCGCTTTCTTGAGCTTGGTGACCTGCTGCTTCTTGTCGGCGGGCACAATGTAGATTGGCGTGAACCGGTCGTTCACATTGACGCCCAAATAGGCCCATTCTTCCTTCTTCAGTTCTTCGGGGACTTCTTTACGTCCCTTCGGCAAGTCGCGAATGTGGCCCACGCTGGCTTCGACGGTGAAGTTTTTCCCTAAAAACTTGCCAATCGTGCGAGCTTTGGCTGGCGATTCGACAATGACCAGTGATTTTTTTGACCCAACGGGTTCTTTGTTTGCCATCTTTTGAGAAGCTACACAGGGCGGGGTGTTCGGGTTGTTAGGTGGCGCGTTCCACTAGTATCATGCCTTTTCGAGCATCTTCGTCAGCAAGTACTGGCTGGCTGTCATAATCGACCGATATATCACAACCGATTTGCCGTGGATCGTTCGACACTCCTTTTTGGGATTGAATTTACGTCGACGCGCCATACAATCTGCAGATCCGTTTGGATGCTTTCAGAAGGCAAATCAATAATACGCGGTAGCTCGCGTTGTCAAGCCCGTCTGATTCGGGCAACTACGACTTTGGAGTGATCACAATGTCTAATCCTCTTTCGATGTTTCGCAAACATCAGTACATCTTCCTGGTCGTTTTCGGCGTCATGCTGATGGTGGCTTTTATCGTTTTGCCGCCTCTAGATGACTATTTGCGAAGTCGACGTGGCCCCGGCAGTGCCGCCAACCCCGTGGTCGTGAGTTGGAAAGGTGGACAGCTGCGAGCCGCTGAATTGGAGCGATTGCGTGAGATGCACAGGGTCGCTGTCTCGTATCTTTTCGCCATCGTCCAGGAGACGCAGCGCCGTGAAGGGACGCCACGGGGCGTTCGCCAAGGCCAGTTTGGGCAGATCCTGGATCCGGGCATTCCCAGCACGATGTCGGACGAAAACCTGGTCCACACTCATCTGCTGGCAGCCAAGGGTGAAGCCATGGGCATGGTCGTCAGCGATCAGGCGATCATTGAATTCCTGGAGCAGCTTAGCGACGAAACCGTGGACGGGACTGTCAGGGCAACCATCTTCAATGACAACCTTGGGAACCGATACAGCGAACAACAACTGTTGAATCAGTTGCGCGTTGAACTGTTGGCACAACGGGTCCGGTCGATGGCCGAAGCAGGACTCTATGTTGCGCCCTACGGAACGGTGCCGCCACTTCAAGCTTGGGACTATTACAAACGTCTCAATCGCCGA
>JASLPZ010000389.1:0-6281 GCA_030744725.1 Pirellulaceae bacterium | reverse complement strand
GCGAAAGCACGTTCCTTTCGCGGAGCGAAAGGCGACTATCGGACAGTAATTCCTCGAACGATCCTTACGCCTGCTCAGTCGAAACTCTGCTCATTCGTTCGTGTGTGCGTGAATCGATTGAGCGTAACGCAGCTTGCCCGTGTATCCGTCGAAGTACTGAAAGATGACATGCGGACGCGGGAAAGCGACCCACCGCTCGCCACCCACATTCTGCGGGTTGTTGAAGACGTTATTAATCTGCACAACGCAGTAGCCGGGACTCTTCAGCTGATCGCGTGGGATGTCCGTGCGAAAGTAGCTGGACCAGTAAATGTCGACCTCGCGCGGGCCATATTTGAATTTGCCGTTGGCACGTCGATCACCCTCGTCGCTTGCCCAGTGGTTGTTCGAGTTGTGTGGGCCGGATGCCATCTCCCAGACATTGTCGGTGATCTTGATCACGAAGCTGTTGTGCAAATCACCAGTCAGCACAAAGACGGGTTTGTCGAGCTTGTCCCAGGCGTTAATCAGACGTTCGCGTTCGTCGAAGAACACGGTCCAGGCGTCGTCCTTGTTCTCCGCGCGAACCGCTCCACCGCCGACATGCGGTACCATGAAGTTGACAGATGAGACGACGAAGATGAAGTCCGCGTCGCTCTTCTGCACGCCGCTGAGCAACCACTCTCGCTGTTCTTTACCCAGCATCGACAAACCTGGCTTGTCTGGCTCGCGCGTGTCGTGCATTTCGCGCTGGCCTCGCGTGTCGGTGAAGAAGAAGTCACAATTGGCGAGCCGCATGTTGTAGTACGATCGGCGACCGATCGAATAAGACGACGTTCCGTCGGTCTTCGCCGAGGGAAACACCTTGATTCGGTTCTTGTCGACGACTTTTTCAATTCGATAGACCCCGGCATTGGGATCGCCGCCAACTCCATCAAGTGCATTGTCATTCACGCCAGCCGTTCTGGTTCCCCAGTGGACGTGCAGGTTGTTATGTTGGGCGAGATCGAGTTTTGTGAAGTCCGCTTCAGTGTCGACCAATACATCGCTTCCGGAAGTCAGCTTCGCGCGTCCGAAATGCACGGGCTGCTTAAAGGTCGTCGGGTTGCTCCAGCCAAGATAGTCATACCAAGCGCGAATGCCAATGTCGCGAAACACGGCTCGACGGTCGCGCAATCCTGGCGTGCCAGCGCCCCAGATATCATTCAGAATCTCGTGATCGTCCGACAAAAAGAACGACGGCACTTCACGATGCCAACGGGAGAGATTATCCGCCTGACGAAAGTAGTGTTTGTAGTTTTCCCAAACGCCGACGATCGTCGGTGCGACGCGGACGACCTTCGGCGACTCTACAGCCGGACAATCGACCTGTGCCAGCCATTGTGACGGTTTGAACTCGCGCTGAGACTCGTAAAGCCAATCACCGTTAAGGATCGCGAAATCGATGTCGTCCGCGATCCGATCGAGCATTGTGCGGAACGTGGGTAGCGCCGGACCGATGCTGTGGCCGAGGTTCTGATTATTGCCGCACGCGAATTCGAAACTGAAGTTGAACAGGCCTTTGGGATTCAAATCCTTGTCAACGTAGTCCCGGCCATTGGGCAGTGTGCGGAACGAGCCGCCTCGACCAGTTCGCACCGTACTGCCTGGAATCACCAGCTCGTAAAAATATTCTGTTCTTGCTTTCAGATTTGTGATGTGAACCCAGCCGGTGTTGTCGTGGTTCAACCGCGTTGGCACGGGATCGGTGATCTGATCCATGGCGTCTTGTGACAGCCCATAGCGGACCTGAAAACTCGACTCGCGTGACATCCGCGCCCAAACACCGATCCCGTTAGCGCTCAAACGACCGAGAATAGGGCCAGTCGTAATGTGTGGCAGTTCTTCGTCCGCAATGCACGGCGCGGCAATGCACGTAGCGATCAGTAACAGAATGGATTGGCCGTTTGATTTCATCTATTCGTCTCCATCTTAGTCCGTCTTAAACGCCTGGCCTACGGCCGTGCGACGCTGAAAGGCTCCTCCGAACGTGGGCCGGTCGGGAGACCTGCCCACAACGTGTTATTTCATGCAAATGTCCCGCTTTGCGGGGCAAGCCAGAGCCACGGCCTATTGCCGTGGTCCATTGGTTTGAATGACCTCGACGCCGCACACGACTGGGAGACGCAGACTTTCCGTTGTTCCACTGGCGGGTGTAAGCTCGACAACAAGGTTGTTGGTAACCTGTACACCGGTAAACTCTCGGACGACACGGGCTTTCTTTTCGGCCAGCACGTCCAGGTTCTTCAACACACGATCACCCTGAATCGCCACACTGCAGAGTTGGCTTTCAGTTTCGCTGCCGGCAGCCGGAGCGAAGTGGAGGCGGACCGTGTATTCCGCGGGAGTGTCGTCCGCGCCAAGTAATGGTATGGAAAAGCGAGTTAGCCCGTGTCCGCCCGAGGAAGTGACCCAGGTGAGTTCCGGTGAAGCCGTAACCGTTGCATCACCGTCGTGACTGACAAAGCCGCCGCCCGTTGCGAATGTTGTTTTGAGGTCGAACGTCAACGCCAGGCCTGTCTTGTCCGTTGATTTATTACGAGGTTTGTCGCTTGGGCGTGGCCAGGACAGCCAGAGCTTTCCGGTTTGATCGCGGCGGTCACCGGGTGCGCCGAAGTTCATTGCCAACTGCCTTACAGGCGTCAAGGGACCGGTCTGGCTAAACAGACTCCACGGCCGACGGGGCTTGCGCGGCTCCAGCACAATGGTGGAGGCGATGGAGAACATACAAACGCAGCCAGCACTTGCCTCGGGCATTACGACAAGACCGTTCGTGGGGATCGCATTGATCCAGCAGCCCAGCCGATGACCGGCAAAGTGACGCGTGCCGGAATCGGTCTTCAGATCGTAGAAGCCCGTGAAACCGCTACGGAAGACCAGCATGTTCTCGGAACCGGTGAGCATACCACAGTGATGCCCCGGCCTGGCGATGCTCCAGGGGACTTCGACGCCAGTCAGCGGATGGATCCGCGTCTCTTGCTTGCCCGTTCGGAGATCAAACGACCACGGCTCGGCAATAATTCGCTTGCCGATGATGATCGGCCGATGTCGATAGTTGGCGTCTCTTGACCAAAGCTTGTAGCCAAGTGTTGCCGAGAGCGCCACCATACGACGACGTTTGAAGTCGCCCGCAATGAACTGCTTCCAATAGTGACCGTTGGCATTAGCACCGCAGAAGATCAGCGTATCATCGTGGTACATCAGTGTCAGTTTGCCACCGCCGGCACCAATGTCGCTGCAATCAGTGACGTCGATAGGTTTCTTCCACAAGACGTTACCCGCTTGCGCTTCGATCGCTACAGCCAGGCGAACGTCAAGTTTCTTCAGACGCTCCTCGGCAAACTTTGCGGCTTCACCTGTCAGCGCTTTCAGCTCAGTCTTGTCTTGCCGCAGGATCTCGTCGCGCTGCTCACTCGTGACGCTACTGTCAATGAAGTAGACACGATCAGGACCGAGCGCGATCGCTTGAAAGTCGATACTCTTTCCCTGATACGTCCACAGGTGGTCACCGGTACTCGTATCGATGGCGAAGATTGCGTCTGTAGCGGCAGCTCCCGGGTTGCCACGACGACGGAACTGTCGAGCGATGACCTCGCGGGTCGTTGCGGTTCCAAACAGGCGGCCATCCCGATAAGCGATGTAGCCCCACTGATGCGTTTCGCGATTGACCGCCTCTGGCAATGTATAGACCGCCTTCACTTCGCCTGTCGCGACGTCGTGTGCGAAGACGCGGTCGGGAGTCATGTGAAAGAGCAGATCCTCGCCGGCGGCCAAATTGCCGGGTGCGATATTCCGAAAGACGCCGGTGCGAACCGCTTCCGGGTTCTCGACCTCCCACAATTGCAGTCCGTTGTATGCGTCGTAGGCCATCAGGCTCGTCTCGCTTTGTACGAACATGCGGCCGTCAACGACCAGAGGGCCGACCGCGCCTTGATGTCGGTTGACCATCAGTTCGGGTCCTGGGTCGCCGTACCACAGCACGCCAAGGCCGCCTTGAACAACTTTGTCGCCGCTGCTGGCTGTGTTTCCAGGCTCTGCGTATTGGTGCGACCAGTTACCGGCCCCAGGAAGCGTCCCGCGTGTAAGGGTGACCCAATTGTCGTCCTGTTGAACAGCGCTCTGCTCGCCGAGTTGCGTCTTGCGAAGCCAGTCGTCCAGTGCTTCCGAGTAGGCGCCATCCTGGCGAGCAATAGCAGGCCGTCCTAGACAGATGACACCTCCAGCTGGCTTTAGATGACGCCCGACCAAGTCGGCAGCTGCCGGAAGCTGCCCCGTAATCAGCAGACGATCGGAAACGATGAGATTCGCGAAGTAGCTTGAATATGGAATCGATGCGTCGTCTGTGTGTTGGATCGTCACACGGTGACCGTAGAGGTTGGCTTTCGAGAGAGATCGCCGTGATACGTTTACTTTATCGTTGTCGCTTTCGATTCCATAGATCTTCAGGTCGCTTTGGCGTGCCAACTCGAATGCCAGCCGCCCTGTTTCACTGCCAACTACCAGGCAGAAACCTCGTGTGACACCGGTCCGTTTAAGAATGTCCGCGGCAGCCGCCTTGTAGATGTCAGTCCATTTGTCCACAGCGAATGGCTCTGCGTCGACCCGTGGTGTCTCGGATTCAGCGAGTGCGGACTTCGCGGAACCAAATGCGTAGACCCGGCCGTTGGACGTGCTCACGAAAAGCTGACCGTTGGCCGCTGCCAAGCCTCGCGCATCACCGTCGACGTTCGCCTTCCAGACCTGTTTTCCCGTCGCCGTATCGAACCCAAGGACTTCACCCGCGCCACCTGAAAAGACATGTTCCCCAGCTACGATCAAAGACGAATTGGTGCTGCACGGCGTCCGCCAGCCAACGCTGACTTTGTCGAGTGACTGGAGCTGTTCGGAGAGTTGCTTTTTCTGCTGTTCGTATTGCTCCTCACCGATCTTGCTACGCTGGCGGGATAGTTCGCGCAGCTCGTTCTTGAGTTCGCTCACCCGAGCACCAATTTTGCCGTAGGACTTGCTATCAACTCGCGCGATGTGACTTCCCGTCGTAACAAAGCTGGCCTTGCCCGTGCCGGCGATGTGCGAACCCGGACTGTAGAGATGCAACCGTCCATTGATCATGATCGCATTCGTGCCAGCGACGGATCCTGACGAGAAGCCCAGGCTTGTCATACCTGCTCCAAGCAGTTGACCGGTCTTGCGGTCGAATGACTTCGGTCGCGTTCGGCCCGAGGGAACATAGATGTGGGTGGGTGAGGCGAGCAAATAACCTTGGGGCGAAAGGTCCTCGCGGCCAGCCTCTTGATGGCTGATGTTATCGTTTCGCCAGAGGACGTGGCCGTCCGCCGCATCGACGCCACACATGTAGACATTCTCATGTGGGAAGATCCCTGCGCCAAAGTACGCCACACCATCGTCAACCAAGATACCTGTACGAACAGGCCACCGCGAGATCATCTCACCGCGTCCGATAAACCACTCGTCGGCCGGACCCGCACGGTAATTCCAAATTAACCTTCCGCTGCCAGCGTCAAGGCAATAAGCGTAGCCGTCGTCCGATCCCACATAGACTCGACCATCAACAACGGTCGGTGCCAAGCGCACGGCAGCTCCCGTAAAGAAGCTCCAACGTTCGGCCCCGCTGTGCGTGTCCAGACAATAGACCTTGTGATCCACCGAAGAGCCGAAAAAGATATTCTCTCCCACGACTGCCACTTGAAACGCGTCGTCGAAGCGCACGCGGTCATAGAGATCCTTGCCTTCGACAGTCCTGCCATCGGGCCCGGTCCATGCACGACGAATGGTGCTTGGTGCGGTACGTACCCAGCTTTGCTTAAGCGGCAAACTCAATTGCTCATCCGTCGCTCCCGCTCGCGTGAAGTCGTGCAGATACGTTGGCCAATCAGCGGCCGCGACCGTCGGCGTGCGGAGGACCGCAACCGCCAAAACGAGCAAGTAGATAGATCGCGTGCAATTTGTCGAGTCTTGTCTCATCAATCAGTCTCCTTGAAGACACAGATGACGTTAACAGATTAGTTGGTTTGCAGCGGTTTTCACATCATCTCACCTCTCGTTTGGGAGAGGTCGCGGCTTCAGCCGCGGGAGAGGGGCTTTAGCGGCGTTGATAAAGTGAAGTGGTTTGCACTGATTAAAGTCGCCCTCTCCCGGCCGCTACCGCGTCCGACCTCTCCCGGAGGGCTCATCGTACCACACAAGTCATGGATCGGCGGCGGCATTGCCAGCAGCGGTGGCGTTAATGGCGAGGTAGACGCGGG
>JASLPZ010000388.1:0-6333 GCA_030744725.1 Pirellulaceae bacterium | reverse complement strand
GGTGGCCCCAACTCTCCCCAACTCTCCAGTACACGCGATACTTGGCACGAACGATGGTGCGTGATTGCAGCGATGCCTGCATCTCTTCCTTTGTCTTCCTATGAATCCTCGATGAGTTGGGTGTCCGGCATTTTACGTTCCAAGTCCCGGTTTGCACTGGCGAACCGACGGGTTGATAATACGTTCCACCACGATCGCGAAGGAGAAGTGGCAGCGGCAGCCTACGCATTGGCGTTGCTGCGTCGCGACTTGTTCATTTGGGGAACGTGCCATTAGAGCGTAGCGAGGAAATGAGGGGGTCAACTGCAGGCAACTCTTGTTGCGCAAAGCCGCCTTCGTGACATTAGCGAGCGCCAATTCAACGTTTTGGTGCACCAGATGCTTTGGAGGCCTTATGACGCGCAAACCACAAAGTTGCTGGGCGCCCCAGCTGGCAAGGTTGAGTGAAATTAGCGACTTTCGCGAGCCAAGGTGCATTCCTACATGACCGACACTCCCGATTAAAGGAATCCGCGTGCCTGACATTCCGAATGAACAGAAGGTCATTGATCAGATATTCAACGAAGCTAGAGAGCTTCCCCTCGATCAGATAGGTGCATTCCTGGAGAAGGCATGTTCGGGCCGACCTCCCAATGTGCGCGAGGAGGTTGATCAACTACTCGCCCATGATCGGCAAGCCCAAGCTGGCGCGAACTCTCTCTCACCGCCGCCGCCCCCCATCGGCGAGCTTCCTCGAACGACGCCCATACCGGAGGCTCAGGAAGTCAAGCCACAAGGAGTCCCCTCTCAGTCCACTGCCACGGACCGGAATCTGCTTTTCGGCATCGCAGCTCTGCAATTTGACTTTATCACGCGAGACCAGCTCATCTCCGCGATGCACACTTGGGTCCTTACCAAGCATAGGCCCCTTGGGGAAATCCTCGTCGAACAGGACGCTCTAGCACCGAGCGACCAGCAATTGCTTGAGGCGATGGTAGACCGCAACCTCGACCTGCACAATCACGATGTACAGCGGAGTCTGGCTCGACTTAGTTCGGTCAGCTCATTGCACGTTGATCTGCTGGCGCTCGGCGATCGAGATGTGGATCAGACATTGGCTGTCGTCAGCGCGGCGCAAGACAAGGATTCTAAGGAAACCGAAACGTGGGCACATGGCACCTCGACCGGCAGGCGGTTTCAAGTGTTGCGGCCTTACAGGGAAGGGGGAATGGGGAAGGTCTCTTACGCCCGGGACGGCGAATTGAATCGCGATGTCGCTCTAAAGCAGATCCGAGACAAATTTGCTGACGAGCCGGCAAGTCGGACCCGCTTCGTACTCGAAGCGGAAATCACGGGTGGCCTTGAACACCCCGGCGTGGTCCCAGTTTATGGTTTGGGGCAAGATGACGACGGGCGGCCTTTCTATGCAATGCGATTCATCGACGGTGATCGACTTACCGACGCGATCGCGCGTTTCCATGCGCCTGACCAGAAGCGCAACACAACTAGCGATCGGGCTCTCGAGTTCCGAAATCTCCTGCGACGTCTTATCGATGTCTGCGACGCGATGGAATATGCACATAGTCGCGGCGTGCTCCATCGCGACCTCAAACCACGCAACATCATGCTCGGAAAATATGGCGAAACGCTCGTCGTTGATTGGGGGCTTGCCAAAGTCGTTGGCCGCGCGGAACGGCCGGGCGGAGAGGAAGAACGGACGTTTCGGCCCTCATCAGAGAGCGAATCGGCACGGACGCTCCAAGGATCTTCCCATGGCACGATCGGTTACATGAGCCCCGAGCAAGCGGCGGGACGCCTCGACGAACTTGGTCCGGCCACTGACGTCTACAGTCTCGGCTCAATCCTCCACACGATTTTGACGGGAAGGCAGACTTTCCAGTCGTCTCAAATGGATGTACTCGAGAGGATCATTCAAGGCCGCTTCGCCAATCCGCGCTCCTTGGATCATACGATCCCGCGCCCGCTCGAGGCGATCTGCCTCAAGTCGTTGGCGACGAAACCAGCCGAGCGCTACCAGTCGGTTGCTCAACTTGCCACTGATGTGGAACGATGGTTGGCCGACGAACCCGTATCGGCTTTCACCGATCCATGGTTCGTTGGCCTGCAACGATTCGCGCGACGACATCGAACTGCCGTCACGAATGCCATCGTATTGGTTTTCGCAGCCTTCATCACTTTGGCGATGGTTAGCGGATTGACGATCTCGAAGAACCGGCAACTTCGTAAAGCCAATTCGCGAGTGACGCAAAACTACGAACTCGCGGAAAAAGAACGTCGTCGAGCAGAAGACAACATTGATTCCACGCGAAGTCTCGCATTTCAACTACTTTCTGTTGCCGAAGAGGAGCTCTCACGCGTGAGTGGAAAAGAGCTTCGTCGCCAGCAACTGACGTCTGAGGCATTGGAGCAGTTTCAACGTCTCCGTGAGCAGCGCCGGGATGACCCCATTATGTCCCGCCAACTCGCCCGCATGCATCTCATGCTGGCCAACGTTGAACGCACACTTGGAAAGACGGATTCGGCAGAAGGACATTATACGGAAGCGATACAGTTATTGCAGAACTTGCGCAAGACGTCGAATGGGAGCCAGGTGACCGACTTGCTAGCCGAAACGCTGCGTGATTTGGCATCGATGGTAAAGGGGTTGGGAAGACTCCGCGATTCGGCTTCGGCCCTGTCTCAGGCGAGTCGTCTCGCGGATGAACTGCTTGAATCACACCCGGCGGATGTCCGTTACCATCGCACGAAAGCAACCGTGCTGTTAGCTTTGGCAAGTTTGCAGTTTGAGCTAGGTGACTTCACCGAAAGCTCGGTCGCGAGTGGTGAGGCGGCTAAGACGCTGCACAAGCTAACCAAAGAAGATGATGATGAACACAATCGATTGTTGTTAGTTTTGTGTCTTGTTCGACACGGGGAAGCGCTGCGAGAAATGGGACAGAATGATGAGTCACAAGATGCTCTGCGGGAGGCCTTTACGCAGATTGAATCACCAGGGGACGCCACGATCACAAATGACGTTCGCCACGCCAAAGCGCGCGTCTTACTTGCCCTCGCCAAGACGATGCTCGCATCAGACGACACCAAACAAGCAATCGCTCATGTGGTCGATGCGGTCGCGATCTGGGAAAAACTCGCCAAGGAATTCAGCAAATATGCTTTCTACCGTCGATACCACGCAGAATCTCTGTCCTTGCATGCAAAGCTGCAAATACGAGAGGGACGTTTGGCGCCGGCGGAAGCGAATCTTGATCTTGCCAATGAGCTTCTGACTGACATTGTTGACGAATCGCCTGACGACGTCGCGACCTTGGCCGTCCTATCACAAACGCTTGCGATTCGAGCGCACCTCGCTCGAGCCGAGGGGGATCATCAACAGGCGGCGGTGATGCTCGAAAGCGCGATTGAGATCCAGAAACAACTTGTGGACAAAACACCAGAAAGTGCAGTGCAGTTGCAGCGGCTAGGATCACTAGAAAAACAGCTCGAGGAAGAATCAAAATGAACCAAGAGGGAGCATCCTTTCATCATTAAGACTCATCATTAAAACTCATCATTCAAACTCGACGTCTACCGCCTCTTCGTCTTCTTCGGTTGACGAATTTGTAACGGTGACGGTGATTTCTTCGAGATCGTCTGGCCTAAACTCGTCGTTGTAGCGTATTGTTTTCACTTTGATTTTGAGAGACGTTCCGTTCCCATTTGGTTTGAACTCTGTCACTTCTAGAGTATGATTCACGGATTTCACCGCGACTCCATCGGCCCTCGGTTTCAGGTTCGTTCCCCTAATTCTGATTGAGCTCTCGTTTCCGTTTGTCTTACTAAGATTTCCAGTTGCTGTCTGATTTGTTGTCCGTATCCAGGGCTTCACCATGTTCTGTTTCCTCTTTAGTGAATCGCTTTGAGTTGGTGTCTTACTGCGTGTCGAGTCAGATACAACGGCCGGTTGCCGACGGCGGGAATTGGGTGATGATGTTCACCATGTTTAGACCGTCGGACGAGTGGTTTGCGTCATTGGCTAAAACGACTCTTGGATCGCCAAGCAGTGTAGATCATCCTTATTCTTCGTCGAAGATGACCTCGATGTCTTCGGAATCGGTTTCATTATTTGAGTTTGTTACGGTGACAGTAATCTCCTGGATATCGTTGGGACGTTGTCCCTTCGTGTAACCAGCTGATTTAATCGTAATCGCCAGCTCGGTGTTTTGTTGCTTGGGCTTGGCCTTGGTAACTTCAAATGTGACATCTGAGTGTTCAACTGTCACGCCCTTCTCGTCCATATCCAGATTCGTTCCGGTGATTGAGAAACGACTTTTCTTGTTTTGAGCTGGATCAATGAGGGGCTTGCCTGAAGCAATGTTTGGGTTGGGCATCGAGAATCTCCAATGGGCTGGTTCAGCTTTCTTCAATCGTTTCTAGCATTCATTGTTAAGGGATTCAACCATGAGCTGCGAATTACATGACGTTCCCAGTAAGGTAATTCAAGTCGGCTGAGCCGTGGAGTGGGAGAAGGCCGACGACACCCATGCTGCACGGTGTCACCAACGACGTTGTCGTGAAAGCAAACGGCATGACGAACGTCACCGTAAAGGCTCCGGGCAAAGGCCAAATGGTGATTCAGAACATGCCGAACGAAGGCAACAACTATCTGTTTGTTGGGCTATGGCCGCCCGTGCTTCTCCGAGATTGAGAACCGTGATGGGCATTTCCGTGATTAGCGCTGTTACGGAAGTTTCGGTGGCGTGATTTTCGGCGCTTTTCCAGACAACGATTTGAGAAACTCGACGATCGGATCAATGTCCGAGAAGCTCTGTCCCCGCAGTGCGGACGTGTCCGGCGTTAATCCATCGGGTCCGGAATCGGAGATGCCTCGAAAGTAAAACATGACAACATCGTCGAGTGTCTTTTGAGAACCGTCGTGCATGTACGGTCCGGTCTCGGCGATGTTGCGAAGACTCGGTGTGCGGAACCTGGAGCGATCCTCTCTCTTGCCTGTGACCTTGGCTCGGCCTTCGTCCTTGTACGACACGCCAAGCCGGTGAAACTTCCCGTCGCTCAGAAGTGGACCATTGTGGCATTCGATACAACCCGCCTCGCCTTGGAACAGCTCCAGCCCTCTCTTCGCATCATCCGTGAGAGCGTCATCGTCACCGGCAAGAAAACGGTCAAATGGCGATGGCTCAGTCACCAGTGTCCTTTGGAATGCGGCCAGCGCCTTTGCAATCCCTTCTCGATTCGGCTTTGTCTCGAATACCTTCTCGAACTCAGTAACGTAGCCGGGAATTCCTGACAGTTCAGATTCGAGGTCATCCAAATCCTGATTCATCTCCACTGTCGATTGGATTGGGTCAAGAGCCTGTTCTTCCAGACTGACCGCCCGCCCATCCCAGAAGAACGTCTTGAAGAAGCCGACGTTGAGACAGGTCTGCGTGTTCCGCTCCAAAGGCTTCCCCCCGACTCCGGGTGAAAGGGCCAAGCTGTCACCAAACGCCTTGTCTGGTATGTGGCACGCGGCACAACTCGTCCTGTTGTCGCCGGAAAGCCGGGGATCGAAGAACAGTATCTTCCCCAGCTCGATTTTGGCGGGAGTCGTCGGGTTGTCTTTCGGAGCTGTCGCCTGCTGTGGCAACGGCACAAGTCTGGAGTCCGCCTTCGGCTTCTCTGCGATGGAGACGGACGACACAAGGATGATCAAGCAAACAGCCAGCCAGCGATACATCGGGAATACTCCACCCTCTAACCCTACCGGGGTTGTTGAGACGCCGAGACGGTATCAAGTCTACTCCAAGTCGCACGGGAGGTGTCGTGGTGCGGGGGGGGTAGCCGTTGGAGACGCCTCAGCCTTTTCAAAGGCCTTGCATTTTTCGGGTTTTTCTCGGTGCACGCGTGACATATCCGTGCCGTTTCATCCTAGATCAATAGAGGTGCCAGTCGTGCAGCGCCACCATCTCGTCACATAGAAGGAGAGCAAGCGTGTCTCACAACAAGAACGGTCGGCCCCATCGTCGTCGAACCCCTCGTCGGCTTTCCATAGAATCGCTTGAAATACGAAACCTCCTTGCGGCGGATTTCCCGCTGATGCAAAACCCTGTCGATCCGGCAGACGTGAACGACGATGGTACGGTGGCCCCCGGCGACGTCTTGATGATCGTTAATCGACTCAATCATGGAAGCCGTCCAAACGGCACGCGATGCTTTTTCGATGTGAATGGCGATGGTCAAGCGGGGCCGACGGACGCCCTGATGGTCATCAATCGAATACAGAACTCTGATCGTGGCGAGCGGCACGGAGGCAATCGGCCAGCGCCAGTGAGTGAAGCCGAGCACTCGATTGAT
>JASLPZ010000387.1:0-6346 GCA_030744725.1 Pirellulaceae bacterium | reverse complement strand
GAAGGCAGGTCGTTCTTCGGAAGGCAACTCCAACGCCTTGAAAAAAAGTTGCTTGACGCGCGCATGTTGCTGTTCAGCCACTGCCATCCTCGTCGGACAATTCACGGCGCAGCCAGGCTCGAATCATGGTCCATTCGGCCTCGACGGTCCGCTTGGATACGCCGAGGACTTCGGCAACTTCAGATACGGTCAATCCCCCAAAGAAACGCATTTCGACAATCTTGGCTTGACGCAGATCACACTCGGCCAACTTCGCAATGGCCTCATCCACCGCAAGCAAGTCCTCATCGCGCTGTGTAGATATCCTGAGGTCGTCGCGCAACCCAATGCGTTGTCTGTCACCGCCTCGCTTCTGTCGTTGTTTGGCGCGCGCGTGATCCACCAGGATGCGTCGCATAACTTTCGCACCAACGGCAAAGAAATGTGTCCTGCCTTGCCAGTTCACTCTGGTTTGATCGACGAGTTTCAGAAACGCTTCGTTGACCAAAGCCGTTGGCTGTAAGGTGTGGCCGGGTGTTTCGTGACGCAGATAGTTAGCGGCTAAATCTCTCAGATCGTCGTAGACAAGTGGAATCAAGTGTTCGGCGTCAGGAGGCTGCCCCGGGGCGGCATTGGAGAGTATCTCAGCGATCAGATCGACAGACTTATCGTCCATTGCCAGGCTCGTCTTCCGGTGAAATGAGCCTTCATTCTATCTCAAACTCTGCAGTCGCACACTATCTCGCGTTCTTCTCTGATGGTTCCTTTTCAGCCGAGTAGCAGACGACATGCGTCGAAGAACTTGATATCCCAACTAGGCCCGCAGCAACCGCAACCCGTCGACACTCGCCCGAAAACCCGCCC
Organism: Pirellulaceae bacterium; assembly: GCA_030744725.1. Lineage (GTDB taxonomy): Bacteria > Planctomycetota > Planctomycetia > Pirellulales > Pirellulaceae > ARS98. Next base: position 5,503 of record JASLPZ010000387.1, on the reverse strand, counting down.
TAGAAGTAAGAACCCGAGTCTCTGGGCTAGCTTGGCGGCGCATCCAGCCTGCACAGTCACGCTTCGTCGTTAATCCTGGGTTAGACTATTCAATGGTTCACAAGTCCGACCCCTATAACGCTAGCGACTTTGCCGTGCGGGGTATGTCAACTCGGCAGGTTTGGCGAATCGGTCTGCGGAGACTTCTCGTTCTTTGGACTGCTCTTGTTGGCGGTGTCGGCTGTCAGGCGACACGCAGCACCGTGTATCGACCCGTCGCGCCGACTGTCTCGGATGACGTTGCAGGATTGTCGCTGAGCGGCCCCCAGGCAATTGCCACTGGCAGCGCAGGCGCCATTGTCACTCAGGCCATGCCGCCTTTGACTGCGCAGCAATCGATCGCACTCGACGCAACGGACGCGAGCTTCCGAGCCGCGATGCAGGCGGAACAGGCGAATTCACCGGCGTGTGTTGACTATTACTACCAGAGCGTGGCACAGACTTGGCCGTACCTTGGACGACAGATTGGGGCTGTCGACCGGGCACGCGCATGGAATCTCTATCACACCGCTCTTGCGAAACTAGTCGAAACGGGGCAACGCTTCTACCGGCTTGAACCAGAGCATGGCTTGAAGGTGAATACGCCAGCTGGAGCCGGGTTCGTCGCGATCGAGTACGCAGGATTTCCATGGCATCCGGGCGACTTCAACCTTCTCGAACCGGCGACCAGAGGAAACGATCGCAAGCTCGTCCGAACGTTCGTGCGGGACGGATTAGGCGTTCCATTGCTTGCCGTTCGACAGCGCCAGAAAGAGCGTGGCTTCATTCCCAGGCGAGCCGCCTTCGCGGCTACCGCTATTCTGCATCCCGGTGCGAGCGCTGCCAGTGGCAACGGCGTGGTGCGCACTGCATACCGCTCAGCTGATTCGTCAATTCCAACGATCGCCACCCTCCGATTAGTCGATCCGGTGCGAGTCGATCAGATCGCGATCGATGGGCAGTCCGTTCCGATTGCCAGAGATCTCTCGTCCGCTGTGTCAAGTTCGCTGAGCCAGACGCAAGAGTCTCCTGTTGACCGGCTACTTCGTCCGGGCACACCCAGCGATTACGACGGGCTGCAGATGCTAGAGCCGTATCAACCCGGCAAGATCCCGATCATCTTCGTCCATGGCTTGATCGCGGATCGATCGACGTGGTCCAACATGACGAACGAGTTGCGAGCAGTCCGGTGGGTCACTGCTCGTTATCAATTCTGGTACTTTCAATATCCCACTGGCGAGCCGTTCTTACGGTCCGCGCTGACCCTCCGCGAACAGACTCGCGCCGCAGTCCAGCAATTTGACCCTCACAGCCAAGACCCTGCGCTTTCGCGAATGGTCTTGATTGGACATAGCTTGGGTGGGCTGATCTCCAAGCTGCAGGTCAGCTACAGCAGCACGACGATTTGGGATGGATTCGCCAATCGTCCGTTTCCCACCATCCAAGGCCAACCGCAATACCTGGATCAAGTATGGCGGCTGTTCTTCTTCGAGCCGCAACCATTGGTCAGGCGTGTTGTCTTCATCGGTACGCCTCATCGGGGCGCTGCGACGGCTTCTCGCGTCGCAGGCCGGTTCGCATCCGGCCTGGTCCAGCAGCCAGCCGACCGACAGCAGATGCATCGCAGATTGGTCGCGGCCAATCCTGGCGTCTTCAGCCCGGAGTTTCAGCGGCGCATTCCGACCAGCGTTGATCTGCTGGAGCCGGACAGTCGTCTGCTATCGACGATGGCCCGTCTGACCGTCGCTGCCGACGTACGGATTCACTCCATCGTCGGGATCCGCCAAGGTCGCCTGGGCGCACCCTCTGATGGTGTCGTGCCTGTCACCAGCGCCCGTCATCCCGGGGCCAGTAGCGAATCCTTCATCAACGCTCGCCACGGCCAGCTGACTCAGCATCCCGAGACGTTGGCCGAGGTCTCGCGGATTCTCGCGGAGCACTTGCACGAAGTCGCGCCGCACTAGGCCCCGCCTCGTCGAGAAATCTTTCTGGGAATTCTCTGCGGACTCTAGACCGTGATGACGCGTTCCTGATGGCGGTCAGCTCTCGACGTATGGCTGGCGGTCCAGGAGTTGGGCGGCGTACCGTCGCGCGCTCCTGTTTCCCTACAAAACAACGAAACAGAAAGGAACAGGACAATGAAACGACACTTAGACAACAGGTCGCTCACGATTGCAGCATTCGCCGTTGCGGCATTGGCCATTGGAGTCACAGCGGTGTCCTACGCATCTCGCAATGGCCAGCAGACGACTTCAGCTGGCCCCGTGAAGTACAACATGAAGTCCCTTCCAGCCATCGCACCGGAAGAGGCCGAGAGAGCGGTGGCTTCAGCCAAAGATCTGTCAACAGCCTTTCGTGTAGCGTCCGAAATGGTGCTGCCATCCGTAGTGGCCATTGAGAACGTTCCCAAAATGGCCACGGCCAACGAGGGGCCGACTCGCCGACAACCAGATCCCTTCGGTGACCGTAACCCGTTTGAAGGAACTCCGTTCGGAGATCTGTTCCAGGATCGTGGATTCGAATTCCAAACGCCTCCGTCGCAGCCAGGTCCGCACGCAGGTGGAATCGGCTCGGGCGTGATTATCGATGCGGCAGGAGTCATCTTAACCAACAACCACGTGGTGGCGGGTGATGGTGAAGTGACCGTTCGACTGCACGATGGACGTGAGTTCAAGGCGGCGAGTGTCCAAACCGATCCTAAGACCGACATTGCAGTGGTGAGGATTGACGCCAGCGGTCTCGTTGCAGCGAAGATTGGCGATAGCGATCTTGTTGCAACTGGCGAGTGGGTACTCGCGCTTGGTCAACCGTTCGGGCTGGAAAGTACGGTCACCGCAGGTATCATCAGTGCCAAGCACCGGGGTATTGGAATTACTGCACGCGAGAACTTCCTGCAAACGGACGCTGCGATCAATCCCGGTAACAGCGGAGGCCCATTGGTCAACCTGGACAGCGAGTTGATCGGCATCAACACAGCGATCTCCTCGCGCGGCGGCGGGAACGACGGCATCGGTTTCGCAGTGCCGATCAACCTCGCCATGTGGGTTGGTGACCAACTCGCCAACGGTGGAACCGTGCATCGAGCCTATCTCGGTGTCGGTATTCAACCGGTGAACGCTCAACTCGCAGAGCAGTTGAGCGTCAAACCACGCGAGGGAGTGGCCGTGACTGAAGTCTATTCCGACACGCCAGCCGCGATCGCTGGACTGAAGGCTGGCGACGTAATCGTCGAGTATGCCGGTCTCAAGATTTCCAGCCCTCAGGAACTACAAGTTGCCGTGGAACGCTCGAAGTTGGACCAGCCACACGTGCTCAAAGTGGTTCGCGACGGAAAGCGAATGGAAATTGAGTTCATTCCGAAAGAGCAACCCAGTAAGACTGGTGCTGGTCAAGGTGCGAGCGAAACACCACAGGCAGAGAGTTCGCAACTGAAAAAGCTCGGCCTTGAAATCAGCGATCTCGACGCTTCGGTTGCGGAGCAACTCGGAATGAGAGGCGTTGAAGGTGTCGTGATCACGGCCGTACGCCCGGGCAGTCCTGCCGGTCGCGCTGGGCTCGCCAGTGGCGATGTGATCACACAGGTTGACCGTCAAGCTGTGATGTCCGTGGCAGATTTCACCACGGCCGTGCAATCCAGCAAGGCAGACGATGGCCTGCTACTGCTCGTTCGCGGCAACCAGAGTTCGCGTTTCGTCGTACTGAACCCGTAGCGAGGCCCGATGGCCGCGACCAAGGTAGAAGGCACACTTTGTGTGCCGTAGTGGTGGACGACACACGGAGTGTGCCTACGACTATCAAACACGCGCACACCGCGCAAAAGTGACCAAGTAAGACTTTGGCGAGCACTTCTGTTGGCCCGGCTGTCTTTTGCGCCACAACGCGCAAATCAGTCGGGCCTTTCTTTTTTGAATGCTTTCTTGTTAAGGCGCTGTCGAAGTTTCGGCGTCTGTGTGGGCCCTCGAACCGCCAGTACGACGTGCCGGAAAGCGAACGGACTTAGCGAACTGCAGTCGAATCAAGAAACTTGCGGTCTTTCCACTTCGTTGTCGCGTTTCTATTGGTCCGGCAGAACCGGAACCGTCGCATTTGACTTCATCGTGCGGCGTGCCTGTGTTCTCTTGAATCAAACTCGCATGTTCCGATAGCGCGCTGCTGTCGAGATTCACTAACCAAACCGTCGAGCTGTAACGGAGGCGATCATGCGCGGCTTACTACATTATCTAAGGATAGGGCAGATCATGAATTCACCTACCGTCCCGAAAACAAACGAGGTTGCGATAACCGCGGCCGCGAAATCGGTACAAGGTTCGCAATGTGATGCTAACGAAGACAGTTTCCTGATGGACGAAGACCACGGTGTTTTTGTGTTAGCGGACGGATTTGGTGGGCAATGCGGGGGAGAACGTGCGAGTCGTCTGGCGGCAGCTGGCTTAATGCGTGAGGCCGAGTTGCTATTGGAGCAAGAAGATTCTCAAGAAAGCCTCGCCCACGCCATGGGGCAAGCGTTTCTCAATGTCAATGAGTCCATTGTGAGCGTGGCCGAGCAACTTCCACGCTTTCGCGGCATGGGAGCGAGTGCGGTGTTGGCCATCGTCAATTGTGGCCAGCTCTACGTGGTTGGTGCCGGGGATTGCCGAGCATACTTGATCCGCGGCGACAAAGCTGAGCGTTTGACTGTCGATCAGACTTTGTTCCAACTGCTTGTCGAAGCGGGGCTCACCCATGACAAATATCAGTGGGCACACAGTCCGCGTATGCTTTGGACTTGTCTCGGCGATCCAGAGTTTGCCTTGCCCCACATCCGGTGCGAGGAGATTCAACGCTCTGATCGCCTGATCCTGGTAACCAATGGCATAACGCGCGTTGTGAAGGATGGCCTGATCGGTCGCCTGGCTGCTAACACCGAGAACGTCGTCGCCACGGCTACGAACGTCGTCAACACCGCCCTGGCGTTAAGGACCGCGGACGACGCCACATGCCTCGCCATGTCTTTTGGTGCAGCATCTCCTGATTCGCCGACACACATATAATCGAGAATCGTCGCTCTACGAGCGATCTTCGGCCCATTCACGCAACCAGACGAGATCTTCGCGGCATTCGTCAATCGACTCGCGCAAGCCATGGAATTCGCCGCGAAAGCGTCGCCAACCCCACCAGGCTGCCAGCAATCCACCTGCCAGCATAGAACACCCGACGGACAACGTGACCCACGGAAAGTCGCTATTGAGACCTGCGTCGAGCTGACCGGCCAACACAACCGTTAGGACGGCCACCGCCGCGATCGCCGCCACTACTCCTGCTCCGCCCAGCAGGCCAAGCCGTCGTGCCGCGGCCAAATCACTGTGCAATTCCAGCTCGGCCAACTGCCAGCGTAGCGAAGCCATCTCGACGATGTCAGCAACTGATCTGCTGGCCGCACCTGGCGTCGCTTGTGGATTATCGACTGTCTGCTCAGGCATTTTCCGGCTCCGTCGCAGACGGCGGA
>JASLPZ010000386.1:0-6371 GCA_030744725.1 Pirellulaceae bacterium | reverse complement strand
GTCGAGTACAAAGACATCACCCAAGCCGAGCAGATCTGCGGCATATGGATTGAATTCGACCGCTGGGGTCGTAATTCGGCGATCGGAGTACATTTTTTCGAAGAGCCTCGGTGTCAACACTTTGTATTCGACAGACAGGTCGTACAATTTCTTCCCCGTCAGTCGGTGGATCAGCTGTGTCTCAGCCCGTGCAGTGCGTTTGTCAGAGAATTCGGCTCGGGCGCAGCCGATCAAGTCTTGCGCCAGAAGTTGGGCATCCCTGTGAGCGAGTTGCCCCACATGCTCGGCTTGCCTGAGGTCCGCTTTCCAGGCGAGATAGTAATGTTGACTCGAAACCTGGTTGGCGCGTGCTGCAGCGCACGAGCCAAGGATTGCCAGATGGCGGCCGATTTCCGCCGCCGCCATTACACCACGTTCCACTCCCATAGGTTGCTCGGGCGTGATTGGGGCACACAACGCGCCATCCTCAGTTTCTTGCATACTGTCGAAAGCGAAATACGGCTTGCAGACCGCAATTTGACTCAGAACCTCCGACACCGCGATTTCGGTTGTCAACGTTTGCTCGGAGTGAGAATCGATCATTGTCCTGCATCTCCAGCATCAATTAATGTACGTGGATTGCGTAAGTGCGGTGAAGTTTCAAAATGCGTTTCATGGCGCTGCATGCCAACTACGCATTTTCAGATTCCGATTCTTGAAGTAGAGCTTTGCTTTTCGGTAGCGAAAAGAAAAACGTGCTACCTTTTCCAAGTTCCGATTCGACCCAAATGCGACCGCCGTGTCGGACGACCATTTTCTGGCAGACGGCGAGTCCGATGCCGGTCCCCGAGTACACTTCTCTGCCATGCAATCTCTGAAAGATCTTGAAGATCCGTTCACAGTGTTTGGGCGCGATGCCGATGCCATTGTCTTGAACGGAAAACACCCATTCATCTCCATCGGATTGCACTCCCACGTGGATTCTCGGCGACTGCTCGCCACGAAACTTGATGGCGTTGGAAATCAGATTCTGTATTAGCCGAGTTAGCTGACCGGCATCCGCCTGGACCACCGGCAGGTCATCTTGTGTGATGACAGAGTCACTTTCCTCAATTGCAACTTTGAGATTCCGCAGCGCATTCGTCACAACGGCAGTGAATTCTGTTGTTTCGAATGGATTGCCTTGGGTCCCCACCCGTGAGAACTCAAGCAAATCATGGATCAGTGTCTGCATCCTGGCTGCGCCATCAACGACAATCTGAATGAATTCACCGGCAATGTCGTCAAGCTGTCCTTTGTACTTGCGTTGGAGGAGTTGGCAATAACTGGCCACGGTACGAAGTGGCTCCTGCAAGTCGTGCGAGGCGATGTAGGCGAATTGCTCCAATTCTTCGTTCGATCGTGCCAGTTCCTGCGACCGTTCCTCCAGGTCCGCAGTGCGTTGGGCCACGCGCTGTTCCAACGTGACGTTTAACTGTTGCAAGTCGGCAAAGCCCTGAGCGTTCTCCAACGCCGCGCCGGCAATTGTGGCGATGAATGCCGCGAGACGTTCTTCGTCCTCCCCGAACAGACCGGCGACTTCTCGGTGGGTTACATAGATGAAGCTAGCGACTTTGTTTCGGACAAGAATCGGAGCGCAGAGTATCGAGCGGATGCCAGACAACAACACACTCTCGCTGGCATCGGCCGTCATACCTTCTGCAATCGTGATGGGCTGGCGACACTCCATTGCACGCCGTAGCGTACGTTGGCTGATGACTCCGCTGGGTTGACCGCCGATAATCTCGAAGGTGTCTGTATTATCCGGTTGACTCAGTTCCACAACGACGCACGTTTCGCCGCGTAATAACCGTATTCCGGCGTCACGCACGGCACCAATGATGAGGTCGCGTGATAGCGCCGAGGCGATTTCGCGGCCCGCTTCCAAGACCGTGTCGAAGCGATCCACCAGTGACAAGGTTGTGGGTTTGGGACCAGCCACGTGTGCATCATCACCGGACTCTGACAGCTGGTCGATTTCGCGCAACATCTCCTCCGCCTGGGCGAGATCGCTGGTCGCGCTGGGCCAACCGAGCTCTTCGCCAATTTCTCCGCGGGCCTGCAGTGTCAGCGCCTGCTCATTGCGCGCCTGTTGCTCGCTAGCAACGACAAAGGAACGGTCAAGCAGGTTTCTCGCCTTGCGAGCGTTGCCTTGCATGGCGGCGAGCAAAGCCGATTCGCGGAGCGCGTGCGGCAGTTCATTTCGAAAGGAAAATGCAACCCAACCGGCGCGCCTCGCGGCACGTCTGGCTTGCTTCATGAACTTGCGCCGGGCGTCGGGTGTTCGATCGGAGGTCTCCTCGACCTGCCGCCGGCGCGCCGTCGCAAGCCAAGGCAGAATTGTCGCAACCCAAGCATGTCGAATGCCGGCGCTGGAGACCACCTGATGCGCACGTTCGATCATGATGACGGCTTCATCGATCTCGCCGGCATACAGGAGTCGAACGCCTTCGGCAAGCATCACTTGTGCCGATGTTTGCGGATCGTTTCGGTCACTTTCCAATTCCGACTGGACGATCTCTGCTGGAACGCGTCCGCGCGAGGCGAGGACCAACACATCCAGCGGCATCCCCGCCGCTTGCCGATCGCCATACGCTCGGCCGATTTCGCGGGTCCGTTGCGCTTCCTCGACAGCACCCCGCAAATCGCCCAGACGATATAGACTCAACGCCACCTCGTAACGGGCTGTCGTCATTTCCCAATAGTCGCCCGTCCGCTCGAACAAGCGAATCGCCTCACGGCACATTTTGACGCACTCGGAAAAGCGCGACTGCGCATAGAAGACCACTCCGTGAAAACTCAACGAATGGGCGTGCCCCCATGTATCCCCACGCTGCTGGCGGATCTGCAGAGATTTTTTCGCGTATTTGTGCCCGCGTGCGAACCAGGGGAGCGTGCACATGGCCGGTCCGTGATCGGCGTAGGCGTGCGCCAATTCGAGGGTATCCGGATAGCGTTCCGCCAGATTCATGCCGCGCAGATGCGCCCACAACGTGGGGAGCGTTCCGCGGCTAAACCAGTACACATAAGACAGCCGGCGGAGTAGTTGTATGGTAATGAACTCGGTTCGTGCTTCTGTGATCTTTCGGCGTGCGAGAAACAAGTTAGGGAGTACTGAATGCAGGGTTTGGATGAACAGCTCCCACATTAGCGCGGAGATAGGATGTAGCTTCCCGCGTGGAACGCGGTCGCCAAGCAGATGCAGAGCCCGTTCGATGCACTCACCCGCTGTCTTCATATCGCCTTGTTTATGGGCCAATTCACCCAGCCGTCCTTCAATGTCCGCTTGTTGCGCCGCGCCCTTGGCAAGAAACGCCGCCGCCTGAAACACTTGTTCCGCGGGCTTGTATTTACCTTGCAGCATCAGGATGTCGCCAAGCCCTTCGGCGATCTGAAAGCGCGTCGCTTCGTCCGCCGTCGCGACACCACGCCGGGCAATGGCGTATTGTTGTGCCGCGATCGCCAGTGAATGTTGCGCACGAGCCTGCGTGGCTGCCTTCAGCGCGTAGTTGAGGGCACGTACGCTTTCGCCAGTTGCGTCGAAGTGGAAGGCCAGATCGAAATATGCGTTGGGCTGGTCACATTCCAACTCTTCCGCCGCCAACCGGTGCAAGTCACGGATCTGTCCGTCTGAGAGTCGCGCGATCAACGCTTCACGAAGCCTATCATGGACAAACACACAGTTCATGCCATCGGCGCGACTCCAAAGAACTTGTCGCTGCCGTGCCTCTTTGAAGGCGATGAAGGCGTCCTTGGGTGATTGGCCCGCCAGCTTTGCTGCCAACGGCAACGGAAATTCCTTACCGATCACCGCTCCCACCGTCAAGAACTCCAGAGTACGCGACGGAAAGCGATCGATGCGACGGGCAAGAAATGTGGCCGCATGGCGCGAAGATTGAACATCATCCAATGCGTGCGGTTCAATCTGCCACCCGTCGCCATCCGGCAACAAAGCGCCGGACTCTTCAAGCCCACGCAATACCGCCGAGATCATGAATGGACTGCCTTCGGATAGACGCTCGAGCAACTGCAAGACCTCTTCAGGCAGCGTCCCGGCCATCGACGCCGCAAGTTTTCGAGTGTCCTTGGAACTGAACGGCAAGAGTTTGATGGTGTCGAGTGGGCGGATTTTGCGGAGCGGATGTTCTGCCTCGACCTCTTCGCTGCGAAAGGCCGCCAGCAGCAATACGTGGCTGTCCTTGTTTGGAGATTGCCGCTGTTCGCACCACAAGGCGATCAATTTGAGCGACAATTCGTCAGCCCATTGGCAGTCGTCGAGAATCACGATTGCCGGACGATCCGCTGTGCCCAGGCTATCCAGAAAAACGGTCAGAGCGCTCAAGGCGCGCGTCTCGCCCCAATCTTCGGGACCAGATCGGGTCTTGGTTTCCAAGCCCAAAGCGCGCGCCAGGCTAGGTAGCAGAGCGCAGATGATCTCTTGTTTCTCAGCCAGTTGCCCCCGGATCCGATCCAGTAGATTGGGATCGATCCTACCTTCGGCAATGAGGTTAGTGCTGATTCCTTCAAGGGATTGCAACGGCTTGCGACCTGCCTGGTCGAGTAGATGGCCGCGCACGACGAGCGCAGACATCGGCGACGTCCTCTGAGTTAGTTCGTCAAGAAGTCGTGTCTTGCCAAGGCCAGATTCGGCTTCGACAAACACCAAGCCGCCTCGGCCATTCTGGGTCGCTTGGGCAAGCGTATCCAAGCGATGCAGTTCTTTGTCTCGACCGACGAAGGCAGGTTCGGTTAGTGTCTCTCGCGCGTCGTGTAATCCGACGACAAACGCCGGCTCGGTTTCGTTTCTCTCGAGCGCTTCAGCGACCAGATTCAGGTCGGTCAAAACACCCGTGGCAGTTTGGTAACGATCGGACGGATCCTTGCGAACAAGTCGTTGGATGGTCTCGTCAACCACGCGAGGTACATGAACGCCCAAGCTGCGCAGTTCGGGGACCCGTGTCGTCAGATGTTCGCGAAGCACTTCGCCGACGGTCGCACCGACAAAAGGCGGACGCCCTGACAAGCACTCAAATAGGACAATGCCCACTGAGAACAGATCTGATGACTCGTCGACGCCTCGATCCAACAGCCCCGCCTGTTCGGGAGCCATATACCTCGCAGTGCCCACGAACTCGTTACGCATCGCAACGTCAGGTTGCGAACTGCGAGCGAGCCCAAAGTCGATCAGCGTAGCACGCTCGACGATCGGGCCTTCGTTGACAATCACGTTAGCCGGTTTGATGTCGCGATGCAGAATGCCGTGTTCGTGGGCATGGCATAGCGCGGTGAGCAGGGAAATGCCAACACGTAGCGACTCGCGTATGTTTAGCGGTCCGCTGAGCAGCCGCGACTCGAGCGTGTGGCCGACAACGAACGGCATCACCAGAAACAGCTTGTCGTCTTGCTCGCCGACTTCCAGGAGACGCGAGAGCGACGTGCCTTCAATCTGACGCATGACATCCGCTTCGTGACGCAGCCGTATGGCGGCACCATTGGCGACGTTGCGTGTGGCGGACGCCTTGATTACAACAGGCTCACCCGTTTCAGAATCAGTGCCGAAATATGTTTCGATGTTGCCGCGACGTTTGATCACTCGATCAACAACATACCGACCTCCGAACCGGAGCGAAGGCGAGTCGCTCGTGGACGAGTCGACAGACCGCGGCGTAGGAATAGAAGTCACGATGTGATGCCTGCTGACCAGTTCGATCGTCTGGCCAAGCAGCCCCTCTGCAAACGATGACGTTTCATGAGAAATCGTCTTGCTGTAATGCCCTTATCGTATTTGATGATAGACAATTGCGGCACGGTAATCCACTAAATCATACCGAAAGGCAGGGCGATCGTGACAGCAATCGTTCCCGGTGATCAAGGATAGGGGGAATCCCGATGGCGGAAGAGTCTGCGAGGGTTGCGTAAAGTGTCTCACAAATCCAGACTAGGGCGATTCGATGTTGCATTACCAAGAACCGTTACCTTTCACGTGATTGTCTCATGCGTTCGAGAGGTCGTGTGTCTTGCGACGGTGACCCAGCAACGGTGACCCAGCAACGGTGACCCAGCAACGGTGACCCAGCAACGGTGACCCAGCAACGAAGTGTACCCAGCGCGCTTGCTGCGATCGGTCGACCCGCAATGTCCTCCTTGAATTGCAATGCAATTTTGGGATAATCAGAAGTGACATTGTTAGGTTTGTTCTATTCTATTTGGCGTGTGTTTGTGCGCCCTGGATCACAGGGGTGGGTCGCAGTAGGCACTTGCGGATTGCAATACGTTTGGGCACGATCTCGAATTCAGTCTGGGGACTCCGATGTTCGAAATCCTGTTAGTTGAAGACAATCCCGTGGACGTAC
>JASLPZ010000385.1:0-6378 GCA_030744725.1 Pirellulaceae bacterium | reverse complement strand
ACACCACGATCTCCAAATACGCCGTCCGCATTCAGCCGCAGAAAACCTGACGGTACATTTATTGCTGGGAGTTGCCTGAGTGTGCAAATAAGGTTTCTTTGCGCGAAATCGCGCGATTTGTGAAACTATGTGGCTCGCGCAGGTTGTAGTCCATCGACTGCCAATGCGAAAGCAAGCCGCTACATTGGGGGTTTTGCGATGAAGCACCAGAGAAATGCGTCATGACGGATCAGAAAGAAGTCCCTTACCCGGGTATCTACCTTTCCACGACCGATACCGGGCTCCCCGATTGGTTTACCAACGATTTTGAGAAGTACAGCAACTTCAAAGAGATGGCTGGGGGAGGCGGCGGCGTTCTCCTGTCCTGCAAGGATGGCAATTTGGGACGGACCGTCGCCATCAAGAAGCTGTTATCCGATCGTAAAGTGGATGCGGTACAACGACGACGCCTGTTGCGCGAAGCGCGCATCACGGCACAATTGGCACACCCCAACACCGTCCCGGTTTACGAGATTGGCAAGGACGATGATGGGAACATTTACTTCGCCATGAAGAAGATCGAGGGCGAAAACCTGTTCAATATTTTGTGTCGGATCGCACAAGGCGACGAGCCGACCAGGAATCGATACTCTCTTGACCGACTGCTTGAGGTCTTGGTCCAGGCGAGCAACGCGCTTACATACGCTCATACGTCGGGCGTGATTCACCGCGATGTCAAGCCGGAGAACATCCTGGTCGGGTTCTTCGGCGAGGTCTATTTGATGGACTGGGGAGTCGCGAAAGTCTGGGGAATGCCGAACGAAGTTGGCGTCGACGATCTGTTCAAGAGCAGCTTGCAAGAACGGCTCACCAACGCTGGCAGACGGCCCGGCACGCCGCTCTACATGTCACCTGAACAGGTTCAGGACGTGCCAGTCGATGAGCGCACGGATATCTTCAGCCTGGGCGTAGTCCTGTACGAACTGCTGGCGCTGCAAGAACCGTTCAAAGGCGAGACCATCAAACAGACGTTCGACAACATCTTGCATTACACACCACCCCCACCCAGCCAGGTATCCCAACACCTCAAAGTGCCCGAGGAACTGGATGCAGTTTGTGCACGTGCAATGCGAAAGAAACCCGGCGATCGGTACCAAAACGTGCTGGAGATGATCCGAGACATCCGCCAGTTTCGCGAGGAAGCGATGTTGGCGGATCGGAGATAAGGGCGAGTCAGGGATCGCTTCCGATTTGCATCCATTTTGTCGCACATTTTGCCTGTGGATCCATCACCTGGTGCCTAAGTTGAAGGCAGGTCCAACGCTCGGTCGGACGTCAGTTCCCGGCACACGACGCGTAAGCACAGCAGTCTGACGGGAAAAGCCCCGCCCGCTTGCATTCGGCTATCAATCTCCTAACATATTCCTTCTAAAGTTGGCGATTGGCACGACCGTTGCAACCTCAGGCGTAAGCCCAGGCAGGCGTACCGATCGCAGCCCCCTTGACGAGGGGCGGATAGCTTCGGCGAAGGCGTTCCGAGGCTAGATCTCGGGTTTTCGTGCCGCTCAGGCACGACTTCTCCCACAGGGACGTCTTTTCCGGAATGGACGCCACAGATTGCGGTCGTTGGTAGAAACCTTCAGTTTTGGATTTTGATTAGGAGTCAATTGCAAGATGGTTGCCAAGTTAGAGTACATCTGGCTCGACGGTTACAAACCAACCCAGAGCCTTCGATCGAAAACAAAAGTCCGAAAGAACTTCGGCGGCACGCTGGAAGATTGTCCGGTGTGGAATTTTGACGGCAGCTCGACAGAGCAAGCCGCCGGTGGTAGTTCGGATTGCCTGTTGAAGCCCGTCGCAATCTACCCTGACCCGTGCCGTAAGGACGCTTTCCTGGTGATGACGGAAGTTCTCAACCCAGATGGGACTCCACACGAATCGAACGGTCGAGCCACGATTGACGACGACGACGACGACTTCTGGTTTGGTTTTGAACAAGAATACTTCCTTTGGAACACCACCACGAACTTGCCGCCCGGCTTTCCGCCAGCAGGATTCCCGGCTCCCCAAGGTCCTTATTATTGCTCGGTCGGCGCCAAGAATGCGCACGGTCGCGCCTGCGTCGACGAACACCTCGATGCGTGCCTTGCTGCCGGCATCAACGTTGAAGGCATCAACGCCGAAGTCGCGGCGGGCCAATGGGAGTTCCAGGTATTTGCCAAGAGCGCCAAGCGAGCCGGTGACGAGACCTGGGTGGCTCGCTATCTGTTGGAGCGTGCCGGTGAAAGTTACGGCTACGCGATCGAGTGGCATCCGAAACCGTTTGGAGCGTTGGACTGGAACGGTTCGGGAATGCACGCGAATTTCTCCAACGGGATCATGCGTGAATCAGGCGACGAAGGGGTGTTCACGAAGATCTGTAATGCTTTCGGTGGCCAGATTCCGCGGCACATCGATGTCTATGGCGCACACAATGAGCAGCGTCTGACTGGTGAACACGAAACGCAGGCGATTGACAAATTCAGCTACGGTGCGCTCGATCGGGGTGCGTCGATTCGGATCCCCCACACGACCATTGAGGATGGCTGGATAGGGCGCCTCGAAGACCGTCGGCCCGCCTCCAACGCGGATCCGTACAAGGTTGCGTCGGCGATCATCAAGACCGTCAAGGAAACTTGCGCGTAAAACGTCATTCGTCTGAACACAGTACGATCAAAGACCTTCGAGCGTAGTGCTGGAGGGTCTTTTTTTAGTTGAGGTTGTTGAGGATCTGATGGAACGAGGCTCAAGACATCAACACACCATCGCGTAGTGGCTGCAAGTGTGGCTTGTCCAGGATCTCGAACGTCTGAGCAAGCGGTTCCCAGTGTTCGCCAGTTTGATCGATCAACTGGCTGTCGATGGGCCCCAATCGGTCAGCAGCTAATTGCAGGTAGCCGACACGGGCTGGGTTGAGCCTCATCAAGCGGCAAACGGTTGCATCGACGGCGGCCGCGTTTGTACCGACCAGTACCAACCCCATCTGTTTCGGACTACCCATGATCGGGCCATCACCTTCCATGCATTGAATTCCGTCTACGACCGTGATCACCTTGGGCAGCGAGGCATTGATATCAAAAACGGTTTCCGGGATGCCCGCATGGTGCAAGACGTTCTTTGGCCAACCGTACTTGATTCCTGGGAGCGTACCGTACAGGTTCTTCATCGCAGCTGTCACACCCACCCAATGATGGGTTTTCATCTTCGGCATCGAGACGATCAGATCTGCTTCGACGATCGACTGAGGGAAATGGAATCCTCCCAGCCGGCTCGCACGACCGCGGTTCTTGACCCACTTCACCTCTTCGTAGTTCAGATCGGAGAATTCCAATCCGGTTGAATCAAGTGCCTCTTGCAACCCCGATTCAGCCAGTGCCATTTCAGTATCGCGCACGTGTCCAGGCGCTTCGCCCACGACGACATGTGCACCAAAGCCACGAAAGACTTCGGCCGTCGCCAGGATCATCGTGGGATGTGTTGTCATGTGCGGCACGGCACGAGTCGGCTCAACTAGATTCGGCTTCAGCACAACGCGCTTTCCCACCAGATCATTTGCCGACATGCCAGATGCCAACAGACCATCGCGGATGGTCTGCACTAATGATCCGTCGTAACGCTGATGACGAGCGATGAATACGAGTTCCCGGTGCCGTGAGACACGTTTAATCAACGGATAGCCGATCACTCCCGTCGCGGCCAGCGAACCACCCACGAGCATCGCACGGCGAACGCGAGCGTTCTCTTCAAGCCCGCATGTCGTGCGCTTCGGGCAGTTGGACGGCAAGTTCACATCTACTTTGTCATGCGGCGTACGCTGTGTCATTGAACGTTCTCCTCGACCGCATGGTCGGGTCCTCGTGTTGTGCTCGTATCACGAACTTCCGGTGCGGTCAAACAGTCTCTTCCCTCGACCGCGCCGGCAGCCAGCGACAGGAGGGCGGCCTTGTACGCCGAGCGTTGGCCGGCAGAGTTCCGCGCTTGAGCCTGTTCGATCCAATCTGCGGCTCCGTCTGGAATCGTGCCGCTGTGATGGGAGTCGTGCGCTTGCAAGCCGAGCAGCCCCCAGGCCAGTGACGTACAAGTGGTACGCTCGCACAGTGCCTGTCGCAGCCATGCGATGGAGGCTTTGATGCGACCCCTGCCCAAGGTCTCGCCGCCAAGCGCCCAAAGGGCCAAGCCCGTCGGCTGAACGTGCGGCCATAGCGTCTGCCCCAGTATGCCCGTATTACCATAGTTGCAACCACCACCGGGAATCTGCCTGTCGACCAGCAATCGTACCGCTTCCCGTACTCGCGGATGGTCGCCGTAGCCGGTAGCTTTCAGCGCCAGAACGTGCAGGGCAGTTGGTTCGATCCATGAGTGTGTTCCTACCACCCACGGCCATGCGACCAGCGAAGAGTCGTGATGGACCTCACTCGACCGTGGTTGTGTTTTCCCGCGGATAGACAACATCCATGTCACGGCACAGTCAATCTGTTCGGCAAAGTCAACCGGATCGACTGTGTGCCAAGCCAACGCCGCCAGGCTCGTCGGCCAACATGGGCCGTCGGTGTCACGTCGAACCGCGACGGAGCCGTCAGTTGCCTGCGTCGCAGCGAGCCAGTCAGCCGCTTGGCGAGCCGCATTAGTCTGTCCTTGGGCTGCCAATGCCAGCGCCGAAATCGCCGTGGGTTCAGCAGCACCGGCGTCGCGCGCCAGATAGCCACAGACGGGTGAGACGGCCAATTGCGTGATCAACGAGTTGTGCCACATGAACTGTCTAATCCGTACAATGAGCGCGACCGGACGTTTGCAGCCCAAAGGATCGCTGCTTGATGGTTTGAATGAGCGGGCAGGCGCTGCATTGCCCCGACAAAAACATAGCTCATTGTCGCGCTCTCAAGAGAAACCGGCGTGATGGCCGAGCTGGCTGCGCTCGCACGCAGCCCGCACAAACAGGGCAGCAAATTGCTGCTGACCTGTCTAGGGTCTATCGTTCGATGCATCGGTTGCAAATGGTCAAGCATTCCACCAACGTCGGAACCACCAACATCGGAACCATCGCAATGGTGTCACGTGTCATTGCCTGAATCGTCGTGACAAACGACCACAAGAAGAGACGCGAAACTACCTTTACCGCGCATGTGGAGAGGCAAGAATGCGAACGAAAAAAAGAACTTGACATTGGGCCAACAAGACGATTAAGATGACCGTACAACGTTCAATGTTGCATCTCTTCTGAAGTGGAGGGCGTCTATGCAAGAACCACCACAAATGTTTCGATGAGGACGTTGCACTCTGCAACTCCTTAAGTTGTCGCCCAGAGATCATAGATCCTTGCCTTCCAACCGGTTGGCGTGAATGCTGTGCTTGCAGCCTTTCGAAACTGATTCGGTCCTGCGATCTGGTCACTTTGCACCAAACAGGTAGCGACTTCGGTGCGTGACAAGCTCATCAAGATCATTGTTTGACTGAGCCAAAATCGATTTGCTGCAGCAGGCGATTCGGGATCTTGGGATAAAGCACGCGACCCTCGTCCTCTATTTGTGGCGGGGGTCGCTTTTTTTGTTTCCATTGCATTGCCCATGGCAGCATTTTTGCATTGCCCATGGCAGCATTTTCGCAAGCTAGAAGCACTGACAGCACAGCACTGCCTGCGGAGAAACTGATCTTGCCTCGATTGGTGATTCGGCAAAGAATCATCTTGCAAGCTCATTACGGAACGACTCCAACTGCGCGCTCGCGGATTACGAGGCAGGATGCCTCGCGCTTGTTCGATACATCATGTTCATGACTACATGTTCATGAATGGTCATTTGACAAGTAGTTCCCCATTGGAGGTCACGTCATGCTCGTCCTTGCACGCAAAGAGACCGAACGGCTCGTCTTTCCCACACTTGGAATCTCAATTGAAGTCATCCATATTCGGGGCAAAAAGACGCGGTTGGGAATTGATGCACCGCCTGATGTGCCGGTTTTGCGCCACGAACTCGCTGATCTGAAGGGCATCGACTTCACGTCGGGTGGTGCGTCTGCGAATCAAAAGTGTTTGAATCTGGCGATGGCCGTTCGAACGACGCTCGACTCGACGGCGGTAGTACTCAACCGATTGCACGCGCATCTCGATGGCCACGATGCCGCGCAGAGTCTTGTTCTCGACGTATTTCGAGAGTTGCAGGTTCTGGATCGCAACATCGACGACACACTCGAGGAAGGTCACGGTTCTTCGCCCCACGCCTTGCTGATCGACAACGACGCGAATGAACGGGAGCTTCTGGCCAGCTGCCTTCGGCTTGGCGGATTCGTAAGCGCGCAACCTGACCGGCGGCTGATTTCAGGCCCGAGGCGTGGTGCGGTGAGTTGCATTGCCCGTGAGGCTAG
>JASLPZ010000384.1:0-6379 GCA_030744725.1 Pirellulaceae bacterium | reverse complement strand
GTCGTGCGGCATAGTTGGCCACTTCAGGACTAACCGAGATCCCGCGGACCGCTTTCTGCATCTGGATAATATCCTCACCGCCAATGATGTGAGCCAATTTCGGCAGTGCTTCGAGCGTGGTCGACAGCAGAATCTTTTCTTCTTCGCTGAGCGACGGATAATCGATCTTGACCAGGAACAAGAATCGATCGAGTTGTGCTTCGGGCAAGGTGTACGTGCCCTCTTGTTCGATCGGGTTTTGGGTGGCCAGCACGAGGAACGGCTCGGGCAATTGATAGGTTTCACCGCCCACACTGACGTTCCGCTCTTGCATGGCTTCGAGGAGCGCCGCCTGCGTCTTGGGAGGCGTACGATTGATTTCATCGGCCAACAGAATGTTGGTGAAAACCGGCCCTTTGGAAAAGGTAAAGTGCCGCTTCCCATGCTCGTCTTCGTTCAGCAACGTTGTACCGGTGATGTCGGTCGGCATTAAGTCGGGCGTAAATTGTACGCGGGTGAAATCGAGCGACATGGTTTCGGCAAGACTGTTGATCATCAGCGTCTTGGCCAATCCGGGCACGCCCTCGATCACGACGTGTCCGCGGGCAAAGAATGCCGTGAGGATCTGGCTGATGACATCGACCTGGCCGACGATGATCTTTCCGACTTCCTCGGTGATTAGCTCCCCGGACTTTGCCAACTTGGCCAACGCTTCCGCGTCGCTGCCTGAATTTGTGTCTTTTGATGAATTCATATTTAGGTCACCCTGTAGATGTTGGAGATTGTGACATTCGTCTTTCGCTTCTCGAAAGGCGACTAAACGTTCCTATTTTCGTTTGGTGGATTCTTCGGCAACTGCTTTGAAATACTCGCTGACCATATTCTCATATCCAGCGGCCACCGCGCCGCCGGTGGTATCGGCTTGGTGCGCATCTTTAAACGTTCCATCCGCGATCTGCTGCGCACGCAGTTCGTAGGCACTGGCGAGCGAAGTTTCTGCACGACGCAAGTGCTTCATGGCTTCGTTGAGCGTTTGCCTCACATCGACTCCCTGCTTGTTGCTCTGAATCTGCCGGAGTCGTTCCAGGGCTCGTTTCAAGTCGGTCGTGGGCAGATTGTGGCGATTGAGCGCCAGCAAGAGCCCACGGATGTTCTCCTTACTCTTGTGATCTGCAGCCCCCAGCATCTCCTTAAGCTTGTTCAGTTCGTCAGGAGGGAGCTTACCGACATCGGCGAACCCTGTCGCCGACCCGGTTCCTTTGCCCAAACCAATCGCCGAGGAGGGCGCGTTGTCCTCATCGACAATCTGGCCGTCTTCACCAGCACCGGCCACCAGACGAGCCGGCATCGCCACCTCATTGTCCGGGATCGCCGGTGCTTTGCTGGCGGCCATCTGTCCTTCTGACTGTCCAGCACGCCCGATGTTGCCACGGCCTTTCGTTTTGGCCAGCGGGTTGGGCGTCTGAGCGGCCATCTGTCCAGCGGCGGAGGCCGAGTCCAGGTTATCCGAAGCGGGGGATCCGGAAGGCGAATTGTGATCCATCAATTCCGAACCCGATTCGGGGACGGGAGGACCCAAATCGTCGAGTCCGCTGACCAACTCAGAAATATTCGCGGGGAGTTCGGCGGGCAGTTCGCCGAGATCGGGTAGCTTGCCTTGATCTTCGGCATCTTCATTCTGCCCGGGTTCTACCAAGGCACCGCTGATTGGCTGCTGTTGGCCCGTTTCGATCTCCTGCGACGAATCCTGCGGTACGGTGTCGAGATTGTGCGACATATCGGGTTTCGGTTTGTCGCTATCCAACGCCAAAAGATCGGGGATTTTTTCATCGAGTTTGTCTTGAATGTTGTGCAGCGTGGCCTCGTACAGCTCGATCTCGCTCTTGTCCGCAAAGTCCCACTCGCTCCGCGCGAGGTCTTCAGCCAGCTCCTCGAGATCACGCTTCAACGCAAGCTTCTTTAGGTCGAGATCGCTGAGATCTTTCTCGTCATCCTCATCCAGATTTTCCGTGGGTTTGGAAGTGATCACCTTCCGCAGCGCGTCAAGTTCTTCTTCCGCCTCCGTCCATTCTTTGAGCTTTTCGTTGGTCTCGGCCTGGGCCAAATCCGCCGCAGGTGCCGCCTCATCACGATCTTCTCCCAGCAACTTCGCCAACTCGAGATTCTTGTCCTTCTCCAACCTCTCGAATTCTCCGCCCTTAAGCGCCAGCAACTGGTTGTAGATCATTTCCTGAACGGTTTTCAGATGCTTGAATTCACCGTTAATACGCTCTTGCTCGAGCGCCACCGGGACAATCTCAGGGGCCTGATCTGTGGTCAGGTAGACCGCGATTCCCTTGGGGGATTGCTCGCCGCCACCCTTGCAGGCGATCCCGGTAACGGCCTGCTCTTCTCCCATTTCAAACACAAACGATGCCGGCAACGAATCGATCGTGACCTTGTGCGGCCCGTCCTTGGAAGCCAGTGCCTTTTGTGCATCCTTGACATTGGACGCAACGAGTTTCCATTTCGAGCTGTCAAGGTAGGGGCTCTTCTTCTCCTCGGTGTCCTCGCCCACGAGCGCCAGTTGTTCCAGAGATGCTTTCGGCGACCAGCCGTGGGCAGAGTAGATGACCAACCCGAAATAGCGTGCTGGTTGACTCTTGAAGCGGACGTT
This sequence comes from Pirellulaceae bacterium, assembly GCA_030744725.1. Taxonomy (GTDB): domain Bacteria; phylum Planctomycetota; class Planctomycetia; order Pirellulales; family Pirellulaceae; genus ARS98. The sequence continues at coordinate 3,744 of JASLPZ010000384.1, read as the reverse complement.
TTGAGTCTTTGTGTTTTTAAAGGAGGTACTGGGGCCGAAACCATTGGCACGCTTCAACTCGCCGGCGTGAAGCCGCACACGTCCCGCGGCAAACGCGCGATGATTGGCTTCGACAGCTTCGTTATCGGAGATGCTCTGCATGCGAACGGCCAAGTGGATTGATTGATCCGGCGCCAACTGCACTCCCTTGATCAGTGTTTCCCGCACATTGACCTGAAGTTCGAGAATCTTCTCACGGTAAGCATCCAGCGCTGCCTGAATGTCTTGATCCTCCCGTTTCACGCGGTTCACATCCAACCAGACATCATCGATATTTACCGACAGGTTTTGGGTGCCCTCCAACGCTTGTTTCTGAAGAACGATGGCGCGCTCCAGGGCCGCATACAGATCTTTTAGTTCCGAGTCGCTTTCCGCAAGGTTGGTATTCAGATCCTTCACGGTGACCAGCAAAGCATCGGAAACGCCGCTGTCCGTGGTCGGACAAAAGTCGTTGCCATGGACTTCCAAAAAGTATTTGTTACCCGGTTTGAAAACGCTGGCATCGATTTTTAGATCGACTCGCTTCTGAATCCGATCCTGCTCACCAGGTGCGGAGCCGAACGTCCAGTCCCGAATCGCCTCGGGCTGACTACCGGCCTTGGCGCGGCGGAGCGTCAGTTTCATGTCCCGCAGGCCGTAGTCATCCCTGCCTTCAAATCGCAACGGAAGTGTGGCGCCGGGGGTGACCACGTGGCTCAGCTCCATGTCCAGGTAGTTGACTTCGGGTTTGCGGTCGGTCTTGAGTTGGACACTGCCGCTGCTCAAGGTGATCGGTTCGGGCAGGTTCTTGACCACGGCGACCAGGTCGTAATTACCGCCGGTGTCACCCACCTTGATCGTGCCTTTCCAGACTTGATTGCCTGTATCCTGCAGCGGCACAGACCCAGCCGGCCACTCCCAGACGAGCGACTCGACAGGCTTATCCAATTTGACAAGTAGATCCAACTGGCTGGCAGGCAGACACTTCACTGGGTAAGGAGGGCCGGTTTGCTGCCGAGGCGGTTGGGCCACATAGGCTGGTGGCGTCACCGTGAACGATGATTCGACGATCTTGGTGACGCCGTCCACCGTCACCTGCACACTGTGGGTGTAGGTTCCGCCAACGAAGATGCGAAAGGCGAAACTACGACGAACGGTCTCAAAGGTGTACTGATACAGGTTTGGATTTCCGACGACGGGGCGCATCTTGACTTCCGCGCCGACGGTACCATCGTTGGGAACGGTGCCTTGACCCTCTCGGTACACGATGGCGGGATAGACCACCAGCTGTTTGCCGCCTGCGAATTTGGTCACATCCAGAGTGATATCGAGGTCGTCAAATTCAGCAATGGTCAAATCCTCTGCCGGAGTCATGACCAGCGAGGCGGCGGCAGCGGGCGGAGTATCCTGGAAGCTGAACGCGTAGCGGGAAAACGCATTTCTCAGATAGTCGGGTGCCAGCACACTATAGGCGATCCAAAACGACATCAGCAGGGCGAATGCCGCCAGCCATTTTGCCAACCGGCCCGGCTGCCACAACTCGCGTGACGGCACATGGCTCCATTCCGTCGTGGCCGCGCTGGCCGTGGCCCGGATGAAGTCTGATTGCTTGTCGCTGTAGCCCATCTCTTCAAACTGCATGGTATTGATCAGAACGTTTTCCTCGATGCCAAATTGCTTCTCCAGCATCAGCGCGACCTGTTCGTTACTCAGGTGCGTTCTGAGGGCTCCCACGACGCACTTGAAAAAGGCAGCTATGGTGACGATCAGTCCGATAATTCCAAATGGAAATCGCAAGGCCGAGGGGAGGTCGAACAAGTTGTCGAGGGCAAACAGACTAAGCCAGGTCGTGGCAGCAATGGCGAAACAGGTGAGAACCCCCAACATAACTTTGGTCGTGCGGATGGTACGGTTCGCGCGCTGAACGACCTGCCTGAAATCCAAGGTCTGTGCAGGGTTCGTTCGGGCGATGCTCATCGTATTATCTCCTGATGGCAGAGAGTCGCCTTTTGCTGGTGCAAAAGGTGACTATTCGTTACTGCCGACAATCAATTTTCCGTCCTTCAGGACGACGGGCCACAGAGCGGGTGCAATGCCCATCTCCGGTGTCTCTTCTTCAAGTTTGATGCGCGTGCGGCAAAACGTACCGCGATCCATCAAGGTCATTTTTCCCGTCTCATTGTCGCGCACAAACCGCCAGATACTCAGGCGGTAGAATTCCATCAATTCACCGTTCTTGTCCATTTCGAATCCGCCACCCACGCCCTTCGCCCACGCCAGCGCGAACTCCGGATCGGGAATGTCTCGGCGCAGCCTCACCAGGACGGTGATTTTTCGGTCACGATCCTCAGAGATAATCCCGAGCATTTTCTTCTCGGTGTAGTAATCCTGGACTTTCAGCACTTCCGTTTCGACGGACTTGAACAGGTCCGTGCGTTTGGTCCCTTCCGCAGGCCAACCCGCCACCCACTTGCCGTTAATTTGCGCGGCCAGGAAGACATTTTCACCCAGCGTTGAATGGACCCGGATCTTGCCGTCACCCGCATCCTTTCGGACAACCACTTTCGAGAGCGTGTCCCGCGTAAGTGCCCGTACGCCGTTGTCAGCGTCGGCCGAACCAAATTTAAAGGAACGGAAATCTACTTCCATGCTGCGAGCAATCTCGTCGCCCTCGTCGAGCATCTTGATCCGTTTCACATGCACAAGATCGTCGAGAGACTGGCCTGGCTCGCCCGAATACTTCGACCGCATCACAAATTTCTTCGTCCCCGTCACGAAGCCCGTGTCCGGCTCAAGCACCTTCAGATACATGACTCGCGTGTCCACAATTCCCGTTGCCGCCTCTCCGCTATTGAAGAGCACGGTGCACTTGGGCTTCAGGACCGGATACGGCGCACCGAATCTCACCTTTTCAATTCCTGCCGCCATGTTGCTGATATTGAGGATCTTGTATTTTTTCAGGTACTCCTCGCTGTTGGGCGAGAACGTCATTTCTTTGACGACGTTAAAATTGAACGTAAAGACTTTGGTCTTCGCTCGGATGTTTTCGACATCCACGGTGGTCGCGGTGTCGTCCCCCGGCAGCTTCGTCATCCTAAAATCTACCCCGGGAGTTAGCTGCACAATCCCCTCGTACTGCGTCCCGTCCGACATATACACCAGTGCATGTCTCTTGGGAGCCTTGTCTGCTGCAGACAAGGCTGCCGGCGACAAAACGCACAGCGCGATGAGCAGCCAACACGACTTCATTGCGGTTGATTTAATGTTTGCTTTCGTTTTCATGATCAACTCACCTTGACTGCTTAAACGATATTGATCCGCCTACGCAGGACCCATTCCCAAAGCAGAACGCCCATCACAAGCAGGATAAAATATGGCAGCACGCCGAACAGAGTGGGCTCCATCACCAGCGGCGTGTCATGCGGATCAGCACTGGTCATCAGCATCGCCTTGAGACGTTCGATCAGTTGCCCGGTGTCGGCTTCCCGTTGATAATTTCCACCACAGCGTGCGGCCAGGTTCTCGAGGAACGGATGATCCACCGCGAGGTCCGCGCCCTCGCTGACATTCGATCCCACACGTAGGACGCGCTCATAAGAATCCAGCGGTTCACCGGCGAGGGTCGCCTCGAGTTTGATCTTGTAGTCGCCGCGACCAGGGAAAAACACTTTGGTCTGAAAGTCATTGCCATCGGTGAGTACGATCGAAAGTTCCTGGGTGGTCCCC
>JASLPZ010000383.1:0-6385 GCA_030744725.1 Pirellulaceae bacterium | reverse complement strand
TTGTTTGCAACCGCAGCATGATAGAAGAGCCTTTTTTAGTGGATACCAATTGAAGACGTTTTCTCAGAAAGTGCAGGCCATTCGACTTATCCCCTTTTCTTCTCTGGACTTGAAGTGGACCAGTACAACGGCAGTTGCTTGTTGCCCACTTCGCTTCCATCGGCATAGAGCGTGACACGACCGCCTGGACTAGCGCGCGATGCGTGCTCCGAGTGGAGCCAATTCGTTGAACCGATCAACGGGCTCTTTCGCGGTCCAGGCTATGCCGCGAAGCAATAGCACTCGAAACAGCGGGTCGTCAAACGTCCAACTGTAATGACCGGGTATGCTGACGAACACGCGCCCCGACCCTTTCTCGTAGGTCCACAATTGTGGCTGCGGTTCGCCATCTTCGACACTAGTGGCCAGCAGCGTGACGTCTTGTGGATCACCAGTCAATAGCCAGTAACTTTCATCATAAAGCTGCAGTGAATCGAAATTGCGCATGATCGGATGATCGGTGTTGTGCATGTTCAGAGTCAGCGGTCCGTGGCGATAGCGAATGTTGCCCCCTCGCGACGCAAGCCCTATTCGCTTTGAGAACTCCGCCACGCGCTCGTCCCCGTTGACTGCCCAGTGAATGTAGACGGCGCCACCGCCACGCGCGAAAAACTTGTCCATGTTCCTCGCCCGCTCATCATCCCAAGCTCCCTTCTGGAAGAAGATCAGCACGTCCGCGGCCCCAATCTGATCTTCCGTTGGGAACTCCAAAGCCAAGGAAACGGAAACGTCCGGCGCCGAAGCCAATAGCTGACCCCACTGGATTTGCCAAGCCGGATAGTCGTGTTCGCCCGGGCCGTGGTCCTTCTTACCGGCGACCAACACCATGTTCAACGGTCGCGTTGATTCGTGCGTCTTAGGCTCAGCTGCCAACACCGCGGCCAACTCGGCCTGAGTGCGGAGCGGCGGCGCTTTCAGAGGCGAGTTCAGCGGCATATGTGGTGGCTTGGTCAACAAGAACGTCATCAAGTCGCGAAGCTGCTGGGGTGACAACTTTTCTGGCACACCTTTGGGCATGACTGAGACGTTTGCCAGCTTCATCAATTCGATCTCAGCTCGATCGAGCCGGGTTACATTCCCTTGTTCATCGCCCAGCAGCAACTGCCCTCCTTCCGACTGAAGCACTCCGGTCAGGACCATTCCGCTGTGCAAAACCACGGTCTGTCCGATGTAGTCCGGATTGATCGAATAGCTTGGATTCACAATGTCGCGAAGAACCGATTTGTAGTCTCGGTGAATCAAGTTGGCGAGATCGGGACCAATCTTCGCACCATTTCCTTTGATAGCATGGCACTTAAAGCAACTTGCCTCCCCGCTGTGAAAGACTCGGCGACCGCGTCCCCAGCTACCGCCCTCCAGTTCGGCGATCTGTTGCGGTTGAAATTGCTCGTCACGATCTGGTTCACGCATCTTGACCCAAGGCAGGAAGAACCGCTTCAGCGGCAACGGTCGCGGGCGGGGATCTTCATTGGTGTGGACACCTACGGAGATTTCGGGCGTGACATCTAGGCTCGTCGTGAGCTTGACCTCGAGTTCGACAAAGTCCGTGGTATCGCCCGATACCGTGAACTGCAGTTGCTGCCTGCCGTCTTCCGAAACTTTCGCATTCACTTCGTGGGGCAGGTCTGGCGAACTTGAGGCCTTTGCCGCAACCGGCAATGATGACGAGATCGTCACCGTCACCGTTTCTGGCGGCCATTCATAGTCGATGGTGGATCCTGGTTGAACTCGGGGACGCAGGATGTGGTGCAGATCAATCCGAGTCCGTAGTGTCAACTCGCCCGGCTGCCTGAGCAACGACCATAGCGAGTCATGCTGGGCGCTGCCCGCCGTCAACCGCCTGGCAACGTCTGGGGCGAGATGCGGCAGCCAGCCCGACCAGGCGCCGCCGTCTGACGGATCGTCGGCACGCCACTCCGCCCGCAGACCGTTGAGCGAGAAATCGACATCAAGTTGGGGATGCTGGCGAAGCAACCCATCCGTTGCCACTTCGCTGGCTGACTTGTTTGGCACGGTCACCGCGTAGTGGGCATTGGCGTGCATCGCAGCGGTGCTAATGATCATGGTTCTTAAATCCGGTGTCAGAGACACTCCGGCTACTGGTAGCGAATAACGTGGCGACATCGCTTGGCGCTGGACAACTGCATAGGGAGGCGTCAGGCTAACGAAGCGATCGCCCGCTCGCACATACTGCCCAAATCCAACGCGTACTCGCTCGCTCAGCTGTCGCATCGCCAGAGGATCGAGGGGCTTGTCAAAAGCGATTCGAATCTCGTTGGGAGATTCGGCCCAACTGTTCACGGGGCGCGGTGCGTCAGCCTCGATCATCTCGATGCGGAACAGTCTGCCGATGCCCGTCGGACCGGTGCCCCAGTCGGGCGGACCACTGTGACAAGCGACGACCAGATCTCCATCCGGCGCGACACAGGCGTCAACGGTGAGCATCTGCAAACAGGCGAAGAGCTGCGAATCGGCAACATAGCCTCTGTCGGTCTTGATCAACGCAGTGCGCCAGAGTTTGCCTCGCGATTCGCCGCACACGATCGCATCGCCCGCCCACAACGCTGGTCCAAACACGGGCCCGCCATTGACCGGTTCGTTGAAGACGAATCCGCACGTCGACTGGTGCTGAGGCCCATAGTCAAACGTCGATGGCTCGTCAATCACGTTTGGATTGTGCCGGGGATGACGCGGAGGAAAACCGTAATGGCGTCCCGTCTGAATGTGCAGAAACTCATCAAACGGATTACCATTGGCCAACCATGTCGCCCCCTCTTGCTCGGTGCAGAATAAGTCTCCATCGCGATTGAACGCGAAGGCAATCGGAAATCGAATTCCCGTACAAACGGTTTCGCGGCGGCTGAAGTCCGGTGAGACTCGCTGAACCGTGCCCCGGTCGCTCGCCAGATCGTAGGCTGCTTTGCCGGAATCATCGACGAGATACGCGTTGGCATAGTTGGCTGTTCCCAAGCCGAAGTAGAGCGCGCCGTCCTTATCCATGGCGATGCCAACGGCATCGACATTCTGAGGAATCTCCTGCCAGCCGGAGGCCACAATGATCTCTTCGTCGGCTTTGTCATCACCGTCGGTGTCGACGATCAGCGACAGCTTGCCTTTGCTGGGAACGAACGCCCCGGCACCTCGGTGATAGTCCGGCGGCGTCAGCAGCAAACCGATGGGGCCGCGCAAACTGCCCTCGTTCTTCCAGAACAACTTCGCATGGTCTTCGAGCCCATCTCCATCTGTATCGCTCAACAGGTGCAAGTCGCCGTTGTAGCCGAGTGTCATCAGCTTACCGTCTTCGCGAAAGCGGACATTGTTCAGGTTGGTCAATGCGAGCGGCAACTCGCGAACGCGGAAACCCGGCACCAGCATCTGCACGGCCGGTGGATTCTCTGCTTTGACAAGCGGTTCTCCCGCTTCACCCAATCGCAATCGCTGAGGAAGTTGCAGGGCCAGATTCGCGTGTTTTTTGTTCAAGTAAGCCCGTACAGCTTCTGCCTTTTCGCCGGACAGCGCGCGATCGTAGAGAATGATCTCCGCAATATCACATCTCAACGCGCCTCGCACTTGTTGCAGGCCGGGGCCGTTGGTGAAGTAACGTGCTCCGACGGTCAGCTCGTCCAGCGAGAGTCGACCTGGAGCAAACGGCCGCGAGCCGCTCGGCTTACCATCCAACGTCAACCGGACTTGTCCCTTTTCGCCATTGACATCTACTTCAATGATATGCAGCGTTCCGAAGCGATCGCCGGATTGATACAGATCGAGGGCGCCGCCGAAGCCACGACCTTCGACGTTCAGTTGCTCAAACCGCAACGTCGGACCAGGGCCCAAGTCGACATTGAACCCGGACTGGTAATCTCGCTGCCCCGGCGCATTGGCCGCAAGAAAGCCACGGTAGCCGCCGGGGTTTTCGTGCGGTGCCGCTACAATGAACGCGGTCAGCGCCTCGGCCTCGCCCGGAACGGTCAGGCATCGCATGTGATCCGACTGGCCGTCGAAACGAACGACCCAAGCGTCATCAATCTGGACGAGTTTCGGTTGATTCTCGCGATTCCGCTGGATGCAGTCACGGTGGTTGCCCGATGCGTCCTGCCAGTCGTCGAGGAGTTCGCCATCTTTGAGTGTTGGCAAATCGAGATCCGAGCGGGCTTGCCCAATCCGCTGCGCATCAAGCCAAAGCAACATGCCCTGTCGGACTCGCAGTTCCGGATCAGCCCAGGAAGGCGTCTGTCCAAACGCGAGACCGACCGACGACAGAAAAACTACGATCATTGCCAGGGCAAGTTGTTTCATCGCTCTTATCCTCTTTGGCCGCCGTCCAGGCATCTTGTTGCACTCCTTCAGCGTTACCTCAGTCTTGCGAGTTCTCGTTTGAGCGAATGCACCGCTGCGGGATGGTCCTGCGCCACGTTGATTGTCTCACCAGGATCGGTGGCAATGGAGAACAACTCGTCGTCGACCAGCTTCCAGCGTTTGCCGACCAGCGTTTGCGGTCCAAGATAGATGTTGCGTTCCAAGGTGGGTTGTTCTCCGGCAAGGACTTCAAAAACGTCCTTACCGTCCAGGCCGTCGGGCAGACGTTCCACTCCGGCGATGCGAGCAAGCGTCGGAAGCACGTCGATATAGGCCAAAGGCTCGGTGACTTTGCGCCCGCCCCGCCAGGCAGCCGGCCAACGGATGGCGACCGGCACCCTGACACCTCCCTCCAAGACCATGTTCTTTCCCCCGCGCAATGGCGAGTTGTCGCTAATCCCGAAGCGAGCCACTCCTCCGTTGTCACTCAAAAACAACACCAACGTCCTTTCGCGCAAGCCTCGTTGATCGATCGTTGCGAGAATCCGGCCCACGTTCGCATCCAAAGAGGCCACCATGGCGCTGTAGATCGCTCGATTGGTCGTTTCATCTGCAGTCAACAGTTGTGTAACCCTATCCGTGTCGACATCCGCCCGATCCAGCAGTTCGGGTTTCGCGTGCAGCGGCAGATGAGGTGCGTTGAAGGCCACGTACAAGAATAACGGCTGCTCGCTTGAACTTCTTTCAATGAACCGAACGGCTTCGTTACCAATCAAGTCAGTGGAATAACCTTCGTCGTGGCAGATGTCGTGACCGCGATGCCAGTCAAGTAGTCGCGGCCGATTCTCTGCGTTGGCTCCGAATGGAATCGTGCGATGATCGAAGTAGTGGACCATCCCACCCAACATGCCATAGAAGTGTCGGAAACCTTGCTTCAGCGGATGCTGCTGCTGACTGTCACCGAGGTGCCACTTGCCAATACAAGCGCGCCTTGCATATCCTGCGTCGGCCAATACCTCGGCCAACGTGAGAGCCTCGGGAGGAAGCGTGGCCCGAACGGCGAAGTTGGCACGGTAGCGAAGACCAAACCGGTGCGGATAACGTCCGGTCAGCAATCCGGCACGGGTCGGCACACAATAAGGAGCAACGTAGAAGCGGTCGAGTTCAATTCCATCGCGGACAAAGCGATCAAGATGCGGCGTCTTCACGGAGCTACCGTGGTAGCCCACGTCGTTCCAGCCCAAGTCGTCTGCCAGCAGAATCACGATATTCGGCTTATTGCCTGGCAACTCGGCCTGCGACACGGTCGAATACATTCCCCAGAACGCGACGACGCCGACAAGCCAACTGCTCAAACGAAGAATCCGGCGAACTCGGAATGTCTTGGCCTCCATGTTTCGCGAAGCCCTTATAATACTGTCGATTAATTGCGTGTCGTGATGCGTCGGGCCGAGATCTGACCATTCGAGCCCCATGATACTCCGCCGACGGCGTCCTGCAATCGGGAGTCTTTTTCGGCCCTCGGCGTCTACGGATCGTACGTCGCTGCACGAAAAAGAACGCCGCCGCCTTCTCGGCCAACACCATTGAATGGTATTTGGGCTAAGACCGATGTGGGTGTGCCTCTGTCTCCTCGGAAGCGTCATAAAGAACGCTGGACCACCACATGTGGTCGCACTCAAGGTTGCTTGCCAGCCGTGGCAGCCTGCCGATATTCCCTGATGAGGGGGCTGTAAAAGCGTGACACCTTATCACGTAGCACCTTTGGAGGTGTGTTGCCCAGCACACTGCGATTCAGCCTTGCCACTTCTTTGCTATCTTTCCATACGCTGACTTCTTTCGAATTGTCGTCGCGGCATTTCAGGTCGGCGCTCATCTTAAAGACAACGTATGGATCAGCCTTCTCAGCCTCAAACGACAACGTGAGGACTGCCGGAGGTGCGCTTGGCGATTCAACGTTTGACTTCAGACCTGCTCTAGGCCGCGCCAAAGTTGGCATTTCCTGGTGAACTGAGCTAGTTTTTGGAGGGCAGTTTTGTTTCACTGTTGC
>JASLPZ010000382.1:0-6430 GCA_030744725.1 Pirellulaceae bacterium | reverse complement strand
TACAACAGCCCCTACTATGGATTTGAAACGAAGGCCGACCTGTTCTTCGACCTGCGGCGAGCACACTCCAATCTTGTCGGATTCAAAGAGTTTGGTGGCGCGGATTCGCTCAGCTATGCGGCCGAGCACATCACTAGCGGCGACCCTCAACTCACGCTGATGGTTGGAGTCGACACGCAAGTCTTCCACGGATTCGTTTACTGCGGAGCAGCAGGTGCAATTACTGGCGTAGGCAACGCACTGCCCAACGAAGTGCTGCGATTCGTCAGTCTGTGTGAACAGGCCGTGGCCGGCGATGCCGAGGCAAGGCGATTCGCACTCGAACTAGACGAAGCCCTCACGGTTCTTTCGACGTTCGACGAGGGACCAGACCTGGTGCTCTACTACAAATACTTGATGGTCCTGGAAGGCAATTCGGAATACGAACATCACTTTAATGCCACCGATGCATTGAGCGATTCTCAGTGTCAATTCATTCACGCGCAGTGGGAATTGTTCCGAAAGTGGTGGAGTGCCTGGCCAGGTTCCGGCGCGTAAGTCGCGAGGGAGACATGCATGCGAGTCATTGACTCTCATACCGAAGGTGAACCGACGCGCGTGATCGTCGATGGCGGACCAGAGCTTGGCGCTGGCTCTCTCCGAGAGCGACTCGAGAGGTTTCGAGATCGTACTGACTCCTACCGACGGTTCGCGATTAGCGAACCGCGTGGTTCAGACGCAGTGGTTGGCGCGTTGCTCTGCGAACCTGTCGATGAGGCATGTGCAGCCGGGGTGATCTTTTTCAACAACACAGGCTATCTGAACATGTGTGGGCATGGAGCCATGGGCGTTGCCGTGACGCTGGCCTATCTTGGACGAATCGGTCCAGGCGTTCATCGGCTGGAAACACCTGTAGGTGTCGTTCAAGTAGAACTTCTCAGGCCGAATGAAGTCGCGATTGAGAATGTTGCAAGTTACCGACATCGAGCAGAACTTGCCATGGATGTCCCAGAACTCGGAGCGGTCACGGGCGACATAGCGTGGGGTGGCAACTGGTTCTTTCTCGTTCAACAATCACCTGTGCCGCTGGTGATGGAAAACCTACGCCAGTTGGACGACGCAGCCCGCCGCGTTCGAGCAGAACTAGAGCGCCGAGAAATCACGGGCCGTGACGGCGGATTGATCGACCACATCGAGTTCTTTGGGCCACCAAACACAGCGGATGCCAACAGCCGAAATTTCGTTTACTGTCCTGGCGGAGCCTATGACCGATCGCCTTGCGGAACCGGCACGAGTGCAAAGCTGGCGTGTCTTGCGGCCGACGGCAAGCTCGCACCCGGAGAGCTTTGGGTCCAAGAGAGTATCATTGGCAGTCGATTCTCAGCGAGCTATCGCACCGACGAATCGGGGCGGATCATTCCGCGAATCGCGGGCCGTGCTTATGTCTGCAGCGAAGCCACACTCATCCAGCAGCCAGATGATCCTTACGCCCATGGAATCGCATGAAACAGGCATTAGACGGTGAACGCGTGATCGTTGTTGGTGCCGGAATCATAGGCATCGCCTGCGCACACTATTTGTCGAAAGCTGGTTTCTCTGTAACCGCCATCGACCGGGGCACGATTGCTGGTGCATGCTCGCATGCCAACTGCGGCTATATCTGTCCGAGCCATGTCTTGCCGCTGACGGAACCAGATGCAATCGGCGTTGCGTTCAAGTCGCTACTGAACCGCAACGCTCCGTTTCGTGTCAAACCGAGTTTTCGACCGGCGTTTTGGAACTGGATGTGGCAATTCGCCAAGCGCTGCAACAATCGCCAAATGCTGTGGGCAGGCGCACATCTCAAAGCGATCCTCGATTCTTCACTCGTCGAGTATCGTCAGTTGATATCCGCAGAAAAAGTCGATTGTGAATGGAAAGAAAATGGCCTGCTGTATGTGCTGCAGTCCGAAGCTGGCATGGAAAAGTTCGCCAAAATGGATCGCATGCTCACGGAGCACTTTGGGGTGACCGCTGAGCGTGTCGAAGGCAACGGCTTGCCGGCGCTTGAACCAGCACTCAAGTCTGGATTAGCGGGCGGATTTCACTACAAGAACGATGTGTCGGTCCGACCCGATCTGCTGAATGTCGCTTGGACCGACAGTCTGCAAGACTCTGGCGTCGAATTCGTTGAAAACTGCCAACTGCACAACGTCGTCAAAACCAATGGTCAGATCACGCATGTAGAAACTTCGCAGGGCGAGCTGAGTGCCGACCGATTCATCTTTGCGACCGGAGCCTGGTCTGCTCAGCTATCGGCAATGCTCGAATGCCGGATTCCGATCGAGCCAGGCAAAGGCTATTCGGTGACGATGTCTCGCCCTGACCCTTGCCCTCGACATCCGATCTTGTTCCCAGAGCATAAGGTGGGTGTATCACCGTTCGAGCAAGGCTGTCGTCTCGGATCGATGATGGAATTCGTTGGCTATGATTCGTCCATTCCTGCTCGACGCATCAAGCAACTTCACCAATCGGCCGAGCCCTATCTGATTGCGCCCTTTACTGAAACGGAGCACGAACGCTGGTATGGATGGCGTCCCATGACGTGGGATAGCCTGCCCATAATTGGGCGAACTCCAAGGCTGTCAAACGCCTATCTTGCAACGGGCCACAACATGCTCGGGCTGAGTCTCGCCACTGCGACAGGCAAACTCATTGCCGAAATTGTTCAAGATCAACCAACGCACATCGATGCAACCGCGTTTTCTCCAGATCGTTTTTAGTCAGGCCATTCATAAGCGAGACATCCGACGAGACGGTCGACGGCAACCATATCGCTTCTTATTGGAAAGAGCATAACGCGCTGGTCGCCACCGGCGTCGATGCGTGGTGGCCCGACGAGGGCGACTGGTTTAGCTTCCACGAGCGTATGAAGCGCCATCAGCTCTATTACGAAGGCCCACTCTCCAAAACACCGAACGTTCGCCCCTGGTCTCTGCATCGCAACGGCCATCTGGGCGTGGCGCGCTACGGCGGGTGGATCTGGTCGGGCGATACGCACGCTTCGTTCAAAACACTCGAAGAGCAGATCGCCGTGGGTATCAACCACTCGCTGAGCCTTTCACCCTTCTGGGGTTCAGACATCGGCGGCTTCTATCCTACGCAGGATCTGACGGGTGAGCTCTACGCCCGTTGGTTTCAGTTCGCTGCTTTTACCTCCTCGTTCCGCGGTCCATCTTTAGTACCGATTTGAGATAGCGTTCCGTCAGCACGCTGCCCCCGGCGTCGTCGAGCATCTCCATCGTCACGCGCATCGCGACATGCGGCTCGAAGGTCCATCGCGTCTGGTCTTTCTTCGCCGAGTTATAAGGCGCCTTGGGGCCACGACCGGCGTAGTCTTTTGCTCAACGGGGACGTCTTTGAATTCCTGCTTGTTGTCGAAACGCCTGCCAGCGCACCACTTCTTTTGCCCAGGCGCGGAAGTTGTGGATCGTTTCCGGCTTCTCCGCCTTTTCTATCACCTATCACCGCAACGGCAGCGTTTTGATGATCTGTTCCGGTCGATGTCGCTTCCGTTTCATGAAAGTCCTCCTTTCCCAGTTCGGGCGGATTAGACTCTCGTAACATATGGATCAGTTTTTGGGCCGAGGTAGATTCGCTTTTCAGGCACGCACTGACCATACGTGTCACGCCAACTTGTTAGGATCATCGGATTGAAGAAAACACCAAGGACCAGCAGCCATGCCATCCTTTGACCCCATCCAGACTGCCGTAATAACGCTATTGAATCGAATCCCCGATGCGTGGGCCACGTTTGATCAAGAATCACTCCGGGAGGTGGAACAGAGAGCCTTGGCGTTTTTGACCGCCGCGGGCATGGTGGAACGGCGATTTCAGATTCGGGTCGGGGCGGTCAACAGCGATGTGTTGGTCGAGGCCACCTGCACGGCGACTGGCGAAAACGGCCTCTTCGAAGCCCTGGAAAAGCTCGTGGCCGCGATGTGGCACGAGTGGCAGAAGGTGTACGAAAACTGGCGGCAGGGCGACACCTCAGAAACGTCGCCGTTCTATTGTCAACAGATGGAGCCGCAGGAGTGGCGGCTCACAGAACAGGGGGAACTCGCACGCCGGGACATCGCCGGAGGTGACGAAACGACCCCGGTAGATTTCGTACTGAAGCGAGGCTTCTTCGACGGGCGTCCGAGGCTTGTCAACGGCAAGCCTGTGGGACGCGAGCCGGTGGCGGGAAATGGACGGCTGCTCCGATTCGCGGAGCTACCAGCAGACTCCCCGCCGACCGGTGTGTGCATTGGAAACTGGGACGAGGGTGCCCAGGCATTTGCCAGAGCCTTTCAAACGCTGCTCGAGACGCCTGCGGATGCTCGGAAAGGTTTGCTTGCGGCGGCAAAGCAACTGGACGACAGACACGATGCGGGAGATGTCGGTGTCACAGAAGCTGGCAGTCAGCCACAGCCGGTTCATAAGCAGCCCCCTTGGCCGGGTTCCAACGAATGGGAGAACTGGGGAATCGGCCTGGCTGCGGATGGCACGTGGCACCTGTACCATTTCCACCGAAACAACTACAGGTGGATTCCGCATCACCATGTGACTTTGGCCGTACCCTCCGGCGTCGCGGACGCGCTGGCTCGCAAGTTCATCAGGTTCGGATTCATTGAGCTGAAGGATGCTCACGATGTGCTGCGAAAGCATGCCAAGGGACCGGTCGGGACAGAAATCCACGAAGCGGAAGTCATCAGCAAGACCAAGACGCCGATGAGCCGGTTGCGGTCGGCGATCTGTCAGGCCGTCGCTGCCGAGGGGCACAAGCCAAAGGGCAGGCCGATCTCCTCGCCGACAAGACACACCAAGAACTGGCAGGCTCGTGTCAGATTTGGCAAGGTCGAAAGAGGGGATGGCGGCCGACCTGGTTTCAAACTCCTTTACTGACGGTTGTCGAGTCGCTCGCGGATTGCCGGTCGGTTGCTCGCGGGTTGCCCGTCGGGTTGCCTGACACTGATCGCGGAGCAGAATTCGCAAGAAATCTGCCGCATCTAAATCTCTGCAATACAAGGCAGTTTGGGCATCGGTCGTCCGAGCTGCCTCTCTTTTTGCGCATTTCCGGAATCAGGCTGCTGAGCGGTTGTATTACTCACAAGTGTAGGGCCGAGTGTCGCTGCCATGCACGGTGCAACGCAAGACACTCGGACGCCACCGCCGAGGAGCACCACGCATGCCAGCGGAGATTCCGAGTCTACTGACTGTCGGCCAAGTCGCCAAGCAACTTGGCGTCGACACCCATCGCGTCGCCTACGTGATTCGTTCCCGTCGGATACAGCCCTTTGGGCGGGCCGGAAACTTCCGAGTGTTCGACGAGGCAGCGGTCCACCGCATTGCCTCCGAATTGCACCGAATCGCGGCGGACCGTGGTGAACAAGTGACTTTGGCAGAAACGGAGCAACAATCTCATGGCAAATGACGGCCAGACACAAGTCGATGGAGCGACGCGTGCTGCCGCCGAGCGATATACGAAACGCGGCTGGTCCGTGATCCCCATCCCGCATCGCAGCAAGAATCCCGGCCTCAAGGGCTGGGAACGGATGCGGTTAACGGCGGAGTCGCTCGATTACCACTTCAATGGCAGACCTCAAAACGTGGGCGTGCTTTTGGGGGAACCCTCAGGATGGTTGATCGACGTCGACCTCGATCATCCCCGCGCTGTCGAACTGGCGCCACAGTTCTTGGCACTGACCCCGACCATTTTCGGTCGTGCTGGCAATCCGCGCTCGCACTGGATTTACCGAGTGACCGGTCCTCTGGCGACCAAGAAGTTTCGCAGCAAGTCGGCCGGCATGATCGTCGAGGTGCGCTCGACCGGGATGCAGACCGTTTTCCCACCCAGCACTCACGAAACGGGCGAAGCGATCCGCTGGGAAGAGGAAGAGCAGGAACCGGCCGAAGTTGACCCTGACGCGCTGATCGACTGCGCCAAGCGACTGGCCGACGCCGTGCGTGTCGAACTCGGTGAGAAAGCAGCCCCGAAAGAAAAGGCGAAGCGACCCGAATCACCGCCTCCGCCGAAATGGGAGTCCAAGCCGGTCGCGATGGATGAGCGATCCGCCCGCTGCCTGGCCGCGATGCTGCGGATCAAGATTGTAGACAAAAGCGATGGCTCGCACCGGCTGTTCGTTGCCGCGTGTCGCGCGGTGGAACACGATCTCGACGATCGACACGCTCTGGCCACCATACGCCAATACTGTCAGAAACAGCCGTTTCCGCGCCGCTGGAGCGACGACCAAATCCTCAAACGGCTGCGTGACGCCGAGAACCATTGTCAGCGTGGCAAGGCGCTGAGGGTTGCAGCCGATGGATGCATCCCACTCGGTAGTCGAGAACCGGTTAGCGGCAGGTTGGTGCTCTCGCCTAGCCGCACCTTGCCGACTGCCGAGGCCTTCGTCAACGAGTTTCACTTGCA
>JASLPZ010000381.1:0-6480 GCA_030744725.1 Pirellulaceae bacterium | reverse complement strand
AAGGAAATCATGTTGGCCGAAAATGAAATGCCGGGCTTGATGTCGCTTCGAGAACAGTACGGCGAATGCAAGCCACTTGCCGGGGCTAGGATTGCCGGTTGCCTTCACATGACGGTCCAAACTGCGGTCCTGATGGAGACCCTCGTTGCGCTCGGGGCAGACGTCACGTGGAGCAGCTGCAACATTTTTTCGACGCAGGACCATGCCGCCGCGGCGATGGCCAAGCGTGGATTTCCCGTCTATGCCTGGAAAGGCGAAACCGAGGAAGAGTACGAATGGTGCATCGAACAGACACTCATTTTCCCGGACGGAAAGCCCTTGAACATGATTTTGGATGACGGTGGCGATCTTACCACCATCGTTCACAAACGATTTCCCGAAATGTTGGTCGAGATCCGCGGCATCAGTGAGGAAACGACAACGGGAATCCACGCTGTTCAACGCATGTTGGAGAATAACGAACTTCGTGTCCCGGTAATCAACGTCAACGACTCGGTAACGAAAAGCAAATTCGATAACAAGTACGGTTGTCGCGAATCTCTCGCCGACGGCGTCAAGCGTGCCACCGACGTGATGGTTGCTGGTAAGACCGTGGTCGTGTGTGGCTTCGGCGACGTTGGCAAGGGTTGCGCCGAATCATTGGACGGCCTTGGTGCCCGAGTCCTCGTTACGGAGATCGATCCCATCAACGCCCTCCAAGCTGCCATGGAAGGGTACGAAGTGGTCACAATGGAAGATGCGGCACCACAAGGTCATATCTTCGTAACCACCACCGGCTGCTGTGACGTGATTCGGGGTGAAGACATGGAAAGGATGCGAGACGACGCGATCGTCTGCAATATCGGGCATTTTGATATCGAAATCGATGTCGCGTACTTGACCGAAAGCAAGACGATCAAATGCGAACGGATCAAGGACGACCAGGATGTCGGTGGGCCCGTCGATCGATACACCTTCCCCGATGGGCATTCGATCCTGCTATTGGCCCAGGGTCGGTTGGTGAATCTGGGTTGTGCTACTGGACATCCTTCGTTTGTGATGAGCAACTCGTTCACGAATCAAGTTCTGGCCCAAATGGAGATTTGGCAGAATCACGAGAACTACGAAGTTGGCGTTTATACACTTCCCAAAATACTCGACGAGGAAGTTGCTCGGCTTCACCTGGGCCACCTGGGTGCCAAACTGACGAAGCTAACACCGAAGCAATCCGAGTATCTGGGGCTGCCCACTGAAGGTCCTTTCAAGCCTGATCACTATCGCTACTAAACCGAATCGGTTGCTACAGCGACGCCAGCCGCTGGGTTTTCCCCAGCGGCTTTTTTGTTATCATCCGTGATCCCCTCGCGGCCTGTTGCCGCTACATAACCCATTGACAGACGGCAGGTTGCTGCCCGCCGTTGAGCCCCTTCAGGACAACATTCATGCCACAAATTGAAGCATTTCGTGGACTCCGCTACGACTTGGGACACGTCGGTTCGCTCAGCGACGTCATCGCACCGCCTTACGACGTGATCGGTCCAGAATTGCAAAATGAACTCTATCAGCGGCATCCAGCCAATGTGGTCCGCCTGATCCTGAATCGTGAGGAACCGGGCGACGACGAGAAGGACGATCGATATAAACGGGCGGCCCGATTTCTGAAGAACTGGCGAGCGGAAGGTGTCTTGCAAGCAGACCCAGATCCAGCCGTGTATGTCTACCATCAGGTCTTTTCATATGGTGGTCAAGAGTTCACTCGTCGTGGATTCATGGCCCGAGTCAAGCTCGAACGTTTCGGCGAAGGGACGATCTATCCGCACGAAGAAACGCACGCCGCTGCCAAAGCGGATCGGCTTAGATTGATCACCGCTTGTCGTGCAAATCTCAGCCAGATTTTCGGCATCTACCCTGATGCGGATAACGAAGCGCAGTCTCTTTTGGAGGCCACGGTCAGCGGCGTCGCGCCGCTCGAAGCCACAGACCACCTGGGTATCGTCCATCAACTCTGGCCGGTTTCGGATGTACAGGTCATTTCACAATTGGCGGCAGCGATGGGCCCAAAACCGATGTTCGTCGCCGACGGACATCACCGCTACGAAACGGCGTGCAACTACTGTGACCAGTTGGCTGCCGAAGATGACTTGCCGCCTCAACACCCAGCCAACTATGTGATGACCATGTGCGTCGGCATGAACGATCCAGGCATGATTGTGTTACCCACTCACCGACTGTTTCGTGGCCTTCCAGCGATGACTGCGGCCGAACTGATTGCCAAGCTCGACGGCTCTTTTGAAACGCAGGACGCCGGCGAAGGTCCAGCGCAAGCTCATACCATCTGGGAGTCCATCGAACTGGAAGATGATCAGCGCGAACTCGCATTCTTTACGACCAAGGACCAGCGATGGACCAGAGTCCGGTTAAATGAGCAAGGAATGAGTCGTATGGCAGAAATCGCCAGTGATCACAGCTCGGACTGGCAGGGCTTGGGCGTTAGCATCCTCCATCGGCTCGCCATTGAGACGCTGTTGGACGGCAAGGACTTGCCCAAGCCCAAGTACGTTCACCTGGTCGACGAACTGGTTGCTGCCCTGGAAACCGGTGAAACAGACGCCGCGCCATTCCCGCTGGCCGCACTAGTAATGCCCGCGACGCTTCATCATATTCGCCAGATCAGCGAGCACGGCGAACGAATGCCCGCCAAGAGCACGTACTTCTTTCCCAAGTTGCTTAGTGGCCTGGTCGTCAACCCTCTGGTCTAGCGATGGAATGGTCTTATTACTGGGCGTTTCACGTGAAACGGGTCTGCCGGGTGCGACGGATCTTAAAGGCTACGTGTTTCACGTGAAACAGGCGGCTGGCGACGTTCGATCGTTTCACGTGAAACAGGTGAATCACAGCAACAAGATGTTTCACGTGAAACAGACGGATCGCAGCAACAAGATGTTTCACGTGAAACAGGCGATATAAGACCTCTGCGTTACCGTCATCCTTTCAGGCCTTTGCGAAATCCAGGAGGCCTGGAGAGTATGTAATGTTTCATGTGAAACCTCCGAGTTTCACAATATCGCCAGACTTCACGAGACATCGCCTTTCAACGGTTCAATCGTGATTGTTGAACGACCGACCTTTGTTTTCCGAACTGGCGAAAAAAAATGGGGCCGACAGTCGACGGCAGCTTGGTTAGATTCTGCCGTCGTGGCACGCAAAATCAGCGGTTTTGTGCCGGCGCCATGCCAGACCGATGGCTGCCCGGCCGGTTTTCAGCTTGGATCGACTCACGCAACCGAAGTGAAAAATCCGAAAAGTCATCCACAAGGGGTTGGTGATTTCGGTTTGCACCAAGCGATCGCAATCAAAAGACTGACCGACGGGACATGATTCGGCAGGGACGTCGATGAATTACCCGCGATTTCAAATAATAACGCTCGATGAATCGGCTCGCGAACTGCTAGCAAAGGTATCGGTTCGCAGATAGGGTGCAACGGGCGCCAACGATGTCGAGCATTGCAGGGAGGCAGTTCATCGTGACGAAGGATCGGAGACTTGGCCGCGGACTGGCGGCATTGTTAGGGACGCCCAACGAACCAGATGGCAGCGAGCAGAGGATGGGAGAAGCCCGTGATCTCTCGGTCCTCAACAACGGAGGCAACGACCAGTCGCCAGCAGGACCGAGTGGTTCCATCTCCGATGTCTTTCTGTTGAACGTCTACGAGATCGACGACAACCCATTTCAGCCCCGTCGCGAATTTGGGCAAGCCGAAATCGCCTCACTTTCCGAGAGCCTCAAAGAACACGATATGCTGCAGCCAGTTTTGGTACGGCGGACGGGCGAGCGGTATCAGCTGATTTCTGGCGAACGCCGACTGCGGGCGGCAATCCAGGCCGGCTGGTCGCAAGTACCCGCACGAATCAAAGACGCCGACGATCGGCTGGTCGCAGAATTGGCGATCGTCGAGAATCTGCAGCGCAAGGATCTAAACGCGATTGAAAAGGCGCTGTCGTTCAAACGCTATCTCGACGAACATACTTGCACCCAGGACGATCTGGCGCAGCGACTGAAGATCGACCGGTCGACAATTGCCAACTTGATGCGGCTTCTGGAGTTACCCCTCCAAGTACTCGACGCCGTCCGCACAAGCGCGATATCCGCCGGCCACGCGCGAGCATTGTTGCCGTTGGGTGAAGAGAGCGAACAGATTCAGCTGTGCGAGCAGATCCTCAGCGAAGGTTGGAGCGTTCGCGACACCGAACGACGGGTCGGCGAAGCGGTCAGCGACATGGACGATAATATTCTGGACATGGCCGGTGAGCGAAGGAGTAAGCGAACCGAAAGCGACCAGGTTGCTTCTCTGGAACAAGAGCTACGAATCGCACTGGGAACGAAAATCGAGATTCGACAAAGCAAAAAGGGTCGTGGAAAAATCGTTGTCCATTTTTCCGACCACGACGAATTCGATCGTTTGCGTGCTCTGCTCAATGGCACGGCGACTCTGCGGCAAGACCAACAGGGTGGCGATCAGGAAATCGCCTGAGTGCCGTTGGTTGATCTTTCTACGAGTGGCTCAATCTGTCTTGATTGGCAGGGTGAATTGAAACGTCGCTCCGCCATCTGGATTCGTCGAGGCCGACAGGCTGCCTCCATGTGCTTGAATGATACGTTGGCTAATTCTAAGTCCCATGCCAAGTCCTTTTGGCTTGGTGCTAAAATAGGGCTCGAATAGCTTATCCACCACGTGCGGTGACATTCCTTGGCCGCGATCGCAGATGGAGACTTGTGCACCGTCAGCCGTCGTCGCGGACGTGATGATAATCCAGCTGTCAGCTGGCTCGATCTCTGCCATCGCCTCCAGGGCGTTCTGTAACAGGTTGACCAGCACCTGTTGAATCTGGACGGTGTCCACCTGCACTATCGGCATCGAGTCGTCAACATTCAATCGCAGCGACGAACGATGCGTTTGTATCTGGCTGCGCATCAGTCCGCACACTTCCCGAATTAGTTCATTCAGGTCGACCACAGAAATGTTGGGCGCGGTACTGGTAACAAATCGCTTCAGCCGGTTAATGATCTCACCGGCACGGCGAGCCTGTTGGTCAATCTGCGACAGAGCGTTCCGTAGAACGTCGGGGCTGGCTTGATCGCTGGCAAGCAAATGAACACACGTTCCAGCGTAGTTGGCAATCGCCCCCAGCGGTTGGTTCACCTCGTGCGCTAGCACGGTGGCCATTTCACCCATCGTTCCGACACGTGTCACATGGGCCAATTCTGCCTCCCGCTGCCGCAGCTCCTCTTCAGCATTCTTACGCTCGGTGATGTCGCGATTGCTGGAACGATAGCCCAGAAATGTGCCATGTTCGTCGGTAACCGTCTGGCACGAGTGATCAATCCAGACCGTTGTGCCATTTTTCCGCTTGATGCGGAACTGAATTTCTCTACGAAATTGAATCTGAGGTGTGGACTCATGGTTATGCTCATTCCAAACGTCCTTGTCCTCGTCTAGGATGATTTCATCAAAGAGCCTCGGGTTTGCAAGAAACTGCTCGGCCGAATATCCGGAGATCTCTTTGCAGGCGGGTGACACATAATTGAAGGACTTGTCTGGGTTCTCCCAGACCTCCCAGGCATAAGTATGATCGGCGACCGTCCGGTAACGCTGCTCGGACTTCTTCTGCTCGGTAATGTCCTGCAACGTGCCGACAAGTCGCACCATCTCGCCTGACTCATCAAATTCCGCTTTCACTCTGGCAAGGACATGACGAAGCTCGCCATTGGGTTTCTTGATGCGGTACTCGATGTTCGTGGGAGTATCACGCCTGTCCATACTCGCCAGTGCGTTATCGAGAATCGCGCGATCCTCGGGGACGATGCACCGACGTACGTCTTCGATATCGGGCACCGTACCTTTATTGAATCCGTAGATCTCGTACATTTCGTCCGACCAGCGAATGTGGCCCTGAAGCAAGTCGCAATCGTAGGAACCAAGGTGTGCGATTTTCTGTGCTTCGCGCAACCGCTCCTCGCTCTCCCGCAGAGCGTTTTCCGCGTTCTTGCGTTCGGTGATGTCTTGCACAAACCCCACGATCACGGCATATTCCTTGTCCTCCCAGGCTACGAATTCCGCCACGGCGAACAGGGTTCTAGCTGTACCGTCGGGTCGGGTGATCCGAAACTCAGTACCCTCAATCTTGCCCGCTTTCAATGATCGCTCGATTCCCGTCTGAATCAGGTCACGGTCCCTCGGATCGATCAAGGGCAATACGTCTTCGATGGATCCCTCGATTTCGTCACGCTTAATTCCATAGATGCGAAGTAGTTCATCAGACAAGACGAGTCGATCTCGAGTGACATCCCACTCGAAGCTGCCAGTGTGCGAAATAGCTTGCGCCTTCGACAAGAGCGCTTCACTATGGCGCAACGCGTCCTCTGCCAGCGATTCCCGGAACGGTATTAAATCGGTGGAATCCAGGGAAATGGGCCGCTATCAGTGCTACCGTTTCTAGGTG
>JASLPZ010000380.1:0-6499 GCA_030744725.1 Pirellulaceae bacterium | reverse complement strand
AATACAAAAATGACTGGCGGCGAGATTGAACTAATCAACGACGCCCGCAATCCAATCCGCTCGACAAAAACCTGGCTTGCCAGCTTCAACGCGCCGGCCAGATCACCATGTTGCTCGCCACTCCGCACGAACGGCACCAACGTCTCCGGCAAATAACCGCCGTCTTCGAGGACATTGGCCAGTGCCTGGCCATCGGTGATGCCATCGACCAGACGACGGCAGGCCTCGCGGACGTTTCCATCCCGCACGGCGTCGGAAGTCAGCTCCAGCGCACGTGGCAAAGGAATGTCATAGTCCAACAGAACTCCCATCATCTGCGCGAACGCCGCGGCGCCCGACCAGGTGACAATCGGTCCAAACAAAGGCGCGGTCCCCAAAAACCGACGCCAGCCCGCTGAACCGGCGACAAAACGAATCAGCAACAACGTCACGATCGTCGTGGTGCCAACTCCCAATAGGAGCCATTTCTGTTCACCCAGCGTCATTGCGACACACGCATCGCTGACCTGTATCAGCGACATTGTGGCAGCCGGTAATTCAAGCTCAAATTCTTCAAACATCTTGCCGAAGATTGGTACGATATCCAGCATCAGCAACAGAAAGACAATCGTGGCCAATCCAATCACCAGCAGCGGATAGGTGATTGCGGAAATCACCGTGCCTCGAATGTCGCGCATTTGGCGCTGATGCTCCAACAGTTCCTCCAGTGCACCGCCCAGCTGCGCGGTACGCGTGGCGGCCGCGATCAGGCCAGCGACATGCGGTGGAAAGCTGCCAGAATTGGCGTTGAGCACATCTTCCAAGGGCTGGCCCAAGTCGGTACCGCGCGCCAGTTGCTCCAAGGCTTGTTTGATGCGCCGGTTCGTCGACTCTGACGCGGCTGCTCGCAACCCGATCGACATCGGAATATTGGCTTTGCCAATCTCCGCGACCTGAGTCACAAGCTCTTCGGCGTCGGACGATGTCAAACGACTCGGTGCGGGTGGAAACTGGGCTGCATTCACGGCCGCCAAGTGCTCGACGGTCAGCCCCCGATCGGTCAACTGACGGTGTGCGTCGTCCTGGTCGCGCGCCGCGATCTCTCCCGTCTGGGTGCGGCCGTTGTCATCGGTGGCTTGGTAGCGAAATTGCGCCATGTCGCTAACTCGGGAGGCTCATCTGATACAAGAGGAAATAGAGTGGCGCCATGGCCAGCAAGACATACGCAGCTACGACGAGACCACAAACCCCCGCGGAAAGAGTCATGGGCAGGTAGATCGTCAACCAAGCACACAACTTGGCAGCCCGACGCCGGTAGGTCTCCGCTAATCTCCGCAACGCCGTGACGAGCTGGCCAGGCTGGCCGCCACCCATTAACATCCAGCCGAGCAACGGGGGGAAACCGACAGGGAGCCGGCTCAACGGCTGGCCACGCCGTATCGCTTGTGCAAGCTCGTCACCCGCCGTCTTCAGGCCGTGATCGCCGCTTGACTGACACGCCAACTCAAGCGCTTCGGCCAGCGGCAGCTCCTGCTCTAAGAGCAGCGCCAACGTCTCCGCAAAGGTGGCCAATCGACCGGCTCGGAGGATCTGTCCGATCGTCGACGACCGACGCCCAGGTTTTTCGCCAAGCACGCTGGCTCGCGAAATACTGATTAAGAAGATGGCCAACAGGATTATGGCCACCCCCCAGATCCAAGGCAGGGCCAGCAAAAGCAACTCGGCAAGCCACGACAGAACGGCATACCAACGTGGCCAGGTGAGTCCAAAGTCTTCAAACATCAACTGGATTGTCGGGACCGTGATCGACATTGTGATCCAAAACACCGAGGACGCGACAACCATGATGACCAATGGGTAGACCATCGATACCAGCATGATGCGCCGAGTTTCCATCACACGACGGGCGGTCTTGGCAATTCCCTCCAACGCGACCGACAGCCGACCGCTGCGCAATCCCGCCAAGACCACTGCGCGGTAGATCGCGGGAAACTCGCTGCCCGACTGACTGAGAGCGGCAGCCAGATCCTCACCAGACTCCAGGCGTCTGCCTAGCGATTGCGCGATTCGTCCGAGACGACCGGGCATGTCCTTGCCGATTGCCACTAACCCACGATCAAGCGGAACACCTGCCCGAGCGAGCGAGGCGATCTCGTCGTTGAGCGCAATCAAGTTGTCGAGCGTAATCGGACTGGAAGATGCCAACGATGCAGGCTCCGAACAGATGCTTGAGGATGTGGGAGTCGGCGCCATTCTAACCACTGGCCGAACCTTACACCATCATGCGCAGCAAGCCGGCGCACCGTGTTGTGAACCAACCTGTGTCCTCAGGTTTTGGGAAGCGCTCCCGATCGAGTGGCCTTCTTCGCGACTGCCTGCCTGTCCGCCACCGATGGCCATAATGCACCCACATTCGGTTCACGGCGACGGCGATCCTTACGGAGTTGGGACAACTCGCTTGAATTTGACAATCCGGTTCCATTTCCACTTCCCGCTCGAAAACGGTGTCGCCTCAATCGTATTGGGATCGGAAAATGTGAAACTCAGTTCGCGCGGTTCTTCGTTTTCAAACTCCACCTTAATCGTCGTCGAGTTCTCGTCGCCACTGATATAGCGCCACGAGCCGGTTCGAGTTATAGAGTTCCCCAGTAATGTTGCCGAAGCGGCAACCGTGTCGTCTGCCGAAAACTCCCATGCCATCTCCGCACGCATCGACTTCATCAGCAAGTTGCCAAATTCTGCTAAGATCGGGTTGTCAGTCGGCGCCATCTTCTCCATGTCCTCCGCAGTCATTTCGAAGCTCGCCTCCCAGTTTCCGATGATTCGTTCCCTCGCCGGATTCGAACAGCCAGTCAGTGCGACAAAGCATCCGCCAACGAGAAAAAGAACGACTGCGCGAACGCGGCTCATGCGGGTCATCGATTCTCCTCCGTCTCAAAACGTTCGTTGATTGGCTGCCCAGATGGGCCAATAAGGCTCTACTTCAGGCCAATAGCGCGAAAGCCAACAGTATGATGTCGTACCGGTGGATTCTGTAGCCCTGGCCTTGTTCCTCATCGAAAACGTCGTGGCGGCAAATGTATGGTCCACCGATGCGGTGAGCAACGGCAATCCATGCTAGCCGTGCCAGCGACGGCAAATCACGGTAGCCAAGCAAGAGAATCCTGGCAAACTTGTCCGGTTATAGCGATTTTCTCGATTCGCAGGAGTCTCTGGTCGATATTCGATCCAAGATGTTTGTCTCAACATTCGAAGAAGCGTCTCCTGAAAGGAACGGTTTGATGCGTGTACCGCGGATCCCTGTCCTGTTGCTAACTGCGACCTGTTGTTTGTCCGGGTGCTGTTCGTTCAACGGTACCATCTCGACAGATCATGCCTGGGTCTCCCAAAAAGGAGGCACGGTTCAAAAGGGCGCGGTGGTCCAAAAAGGCGCGGTGGCTCAAAAGGGCGCGGTCGTCCAAAAAGGCCACGTGCACCAGAAGGGCTACGTTCACCAAAAAGGTGTGCATCAAAAAGGTGCCGCTCAGAAGTCGGTGATCCATCGAAATCTGTGGAATCGTTTTGAACCATCGGCTTGTCATGGTGGCTGGGATCCAGTCCTGGGCAGTTGCGAGGCGTGCGGCGTATGCGGCGGAGCCTGCCAAGGGCACACCCCCGCCCAGCATTTGAAGCACACGTTGACCTGTGCCTCGGGCTGCGGCGAAATCTATTGGGGTGAATGGATCAGCGATCCTCCAGACGACTGCGATCCGTGCGACGATTGGGGCAATTGGATCGGGCCGACCAACTGCGACGGACCGTCCTGCCTGGACAGTCTGGCATCAGGCTGGTGTGACTTGTTTGGCTACCGCAACGGCGGTGGCAAGGGCAAGGGTGGCTGCGATTCATGTGGTGGCAAAGGTGGCTGCGACACGTGCGGCGGCGTGCCGTCCGACTACTATGATGCCCCGATCGAAGATGACAGCGAGGTTGTACCCACACCGGAGATTGAAGCCAGCTATCGAACGGAATTGCTGCCACGCGCTGTGTCTAGATTCAGCATCCGTTCTGCGCGTCTCACGCGTTGAATCACGCAGGACATCGCGTACACTGAATGGCCGACTTCGCCCTCGACGTGAAGTCGGCCATTTTCTATCTGCTGGCATTCGGATCCGTTATACGGACTGGGCGTTTGACCACCATGGCACTATCCGGCATCGACGCATTTCTGGAACTGCTCGCTGAATTTGGCGTGCGGTACGTCTTTGGCAACCCTGGCACGTCCGAACTGCCGTTGACCGATTCCCTGGTCGACGACAACCGATTTCAGTACATCCTGGGGCTCCAAGAAGTCCCGGTGATGTCGATCGCCGATGGCTATGCCATGGCATCGGGATCGTTGGGTGTCGTCAATCTGCACATTAGTTGCGGTTTGGGCAACGCCATGGGGATGCTCTACAACGCCTATCGCGAAGGGACTCCACTGCTGGTAACAGCGGGCCAACAAGATCGTCGCCTGCAAATGGAGGAGCCAATTCTGTGGGGCGACTTGGTCTCGGTCGCTCGCCCCTGGACCAAATGGGCCGTCGAGGTCAATCAGGTTGCCGATCTGCCGACGGCCCTCCGCCGCGCAGTGCAAACAGCGTTGACGCCACCAACGGGCCCGGTGTTTTTGTCGCTGCCGATGGACTTGCAGATGGAGATTAGCAACACCTTTGATTTGACGCCGATTCAGCTGCCCGATTGTCGCGTGCGACCACCGTCGGATGCGCTTCGTCGTGCCGTCGAAGTCCTTGCATCTGCGAACAATCCGGGCATCTTGGCCGGTAGCCGAGTGACCGAACGCGGCGCGACGGCCGAACTGATCAGCGTGGCCGAGCGGCTCGGCGCACCCGTCATCTCCGAATCCGGGACGACCCACGGACGGCTCGCTTTTCCCAGCGACCATCCTCTGTATGCCCAAGGCTTGGCGCTCTGGTCACCGGAAGTCCGTACCCGTTTGCGCGAATTTGACGTCCTTTTGGTGACGGGCATGGACTTGTTACGGCAGTACGTGTACCAGGAACCGAGCCGTGCGATTCCCGAACATATTCGTTTGGTTCACATTGACGAAGACCCATGGCAGTTGGGAAAGAACTATCCCGTGGAAGTGGGCCTTATCGGGCACACACAAGTGGTGCTGGCAGATTTGGCAACGGGCTTGGCGACGGCGCTGGCCGACCAGACCGCAACGATTCGCGAGAGGACCCAGCAGCACGTCGCGCGGCACGTCGCGGCACGCGAGGCGTTGCAGGTGCAAGTCGAAGAACAACGCAGCCTGCGGCCGCTAACGCCGCTTGGCCTGATGGGCGCGTTAGCGCGAATCCTTCCCGACGACGTGGCAGTGATCGAAGAAGCCGTCACTACGACCAACACTACATTCGAACGGCTCGGTGTATTGAAAAATACGACGGGTTATTTCGGCCATCGTGGCTGGGCGCTGGGTTGGGGACTTGGTTGCACAATCGGCGCCAAATTGGCATGGCCGGATCGACCGGTGCTTGGGTTGCTCGGCGAAGGCGCGGCCATGTACGGCATTCAAGGGCTCTGGTCGGCGGCGCACTACGAAATTCCAGCCACACTGGTTATCTGCAACAATGCCCAGTATCAGATTCTCAAGATTGGTGCCAGAGGACTCGAGCTTCCGCATGCGTTGGCAGGGAAATACGAAGGACTCGACATTCGCCAACCCGAAGTTGACCTTGTGGGGCTGGCAAGATCGTTAGGTGTCGATGCGCACCGAATTACCGAGCCCGACGAATTGAGCGACCGGGTCCGCGACTCGCTGAGGAACAACAAACTGACACTCTTCGATGTTCCCATCGCGCGGGAAACGCCCGATCGGCTGGATTACGGATAGGCTTTGTCTTGTCGGCCATCGCTGCCGACGATCACTTTGAATGGTCGCGACGCGTGCCGCTGACAAAGCGACTGCCATCGACGAAGAAACGCAGCCGTGCCTCGTAGGCAGAAGTCACACCAATGCGCTTCGATTGGCCTGTGCGAAACGACCGAGTTGACAAGGCATCCGTGTCGTCGATCCAGATTCGACTGCCACATGTCAGATCCCATCCGTCCAGATCTCGATCGACGTCCAGTGCTTCGCACAATCGCGCCGGACCTCGAGCCAGATCGACGAGCGCCATACGCCCTCGCCGCGCCTGCATTACTGTGATCCCAGCGAGCGGCTCAATGGCCCGAATCAACACCGCGGACGCCGCCCCGCTGGCCTCAGTCACGGCGTTGAGACAGTAACGGGCGTGGATCGAATAGACATAAAGGTGACCCGGCGGTCCGAACATGGCGGCGTTTCTGAGCGTTGGGCCCCGATAGGAATGCGCGGCCGAGTCGTTCGCAGCCAGATACGCCTCGACTTCCACAATCGTCCCGCCGGTGAGTCCGCGCCGGGTGCGTCGCTGTAGTGTCTTGCCCAGTAGCTGGCGAGCGACGGTCGTGGGATCGCGGTCGTAGAACTCGCGCGGCAACGGGTCGGATGGCATGG
>JASLPZ010000037.1:0-29357 GCA_030744725.1 Pirellulaceae bacterium | reverse complement strand
GACGGCCTGCGTGATGGCAGCAGAACGTTGGCCGCATGGCTATTCCAAGTCATCATCCTTTCCGCAGTGCTCCTTGGCGAGACTGATCTTCAAGCGGACGACCAGCGCAGTTCAACCGTGGGAATGCCCGCACGGATCGACCAAATTGTCCTGCCGGGTCCGGAACTCGAAGCGACACCACTGGAGGACGAACGGTCTCCAATCGTGTTGAGAATCACCGGGTCATTTCCTCACGGCACGGCGTTTCGTTATGACATCCAGTACTACGGTCTCGAGCCGGGCGAATTCGACTTGAAGGACTATTTGCGGCGCAAGGATCGTTCGCCGATGGATGATCTAGCGCCGCTGACTGTCAACATTGAATCCGTCCTGCCGCCCGGTCAGGTCAAACCGAATGTGCTGGCGACAAAGTCGTCACCTTACTTGGGTGGATATTGGACCACGATGACCATTGCCGGAATGGCATGGTTGCTTGGCTTCGTTGCGATCATCTGGTGGATTTGTGCGGAACGCGCAAATCAATATGGTGCGACTGGCGCATTGAAGCGTCCTGCGACTCTAGCGGAACGATTGCGGCCGATTGTTCAAGACGCGATTGTGGGAAAAATCACTGAGACTCAGTTGGCTGCATTGGAGCGGATGTTGATCGCTTTTTGGCGCAAGCAGCTGAAGCTCGATGACGTGAACGCCGTCGATGCGATTGCCGCTCTCCGTAGGCATCCGGAAGCAGGCGCATTACTGGAACAACTCGAGTTGTGGTTGCACCGACCCGGCGATGTCGGCGAGGTTGACGTCGCGGAGTTGCTAAAGCCCTATCAGGACTTGCCCGCTGATGCACTGAAGATTTGAGTTGTTAGTCAATCTGGTTAGGACAACCCAGCCGAAAGGGGTCCACTGGTGAGCCTGAGTTTTCGCTATCCGCTGCTCGGACTGCTGCTGTTGATCATCCCGCTGTCTTTGATCGTGTGGGTCTGGATGCGAAGTGGTCGAAGCGTCGTGCTGCCATTTGACCATGGACAACAGAAGAGCGGCGTTTGGTTCAAAGGCCTGATCAATGTTGCTCAGAGTTTTCCGGCAGTGTTGCTTGGTGTTGTCGTGGCAATCTTATGCGGGCCGCAACAACTGAGCGAACCGAGAACCAAGAAACGACTTACAAACATCGAATTCTGCGTTGACATTTCGGGCAGCATGACAGCCTCGTTTGGTGACGGAACGCGATACGATGCTTCGATGGAAGCGATTAACGACTTTCTGGATTTTCGCCAGGGCGATGCATTTGCGCTGACTTTCTTTGGCAATTCAGTGATGCATTGGGTGCCACTGACAACAGATCCGTCAGCCATTCGTTATTCACCGCCGTATATGAGACCCGAAAATGCTCCACGCGGGTTTGGCGGCACTGAAATTGGCAAGGCGCTACTGGCGTGTCGCAAACGGCTCATGGAAAGTGAAGACGGCGACCGGATGATTCTGCTCGTGTCCGACGGGTTCAGTTCCGATCTGAGTGGCGGAAACGACATGGAGATCGCCAAACAACTGCGGGATAACAACATTACGGTCTATGCCGTCCACATCGCGGAGAGTGCGATTCCCGATCAGATCGTTAATATTACGAGTGTGACGGGCGGCGAGGTGTTTAACCCGGGTGACAAAGAAGGATTGAAAGCCATTTTCAGACGAATTGACGAGATGCAACAAACCGAGCTTGAGAAAGTCGCTGCGGAAACGATGGACTACTACTTTCCCTACTGCATTGCGGGTTTGTCATTGCTTGGGCTCAGTACGTTTTCTCTGTTCGGACTGAGGTACACGCCGTGGTAGCTGTCTATGCAGCTTGTGCCGTCATGATCCTCGCGGTGGGCGCAGAGATGCTGCACACTCAGCGCTGCCGCCGCCTCGCGCCGTTAGCGTTCGGGCCCGGGGGCAGACCGGCGGCTTGGGTCCACATGACGCCACTGCTACGAATCGCCTCGCTGGCGGTGATCTGCTGGGGATTGGTTACCTTAATGCTGATCACACCGAAAGTTCATACCGCATCGGAGGTTCCTGACAGTGATCTCAAACATGTAATGTTGGTGCTCGATGTTTCGCCCAGCATGCGGCTACAAGATGCCGGTGTGGAAAAAGACCAAAGTCGCCGACAGAGAGTGTTCGCGCTGATGGAGTCGTTCTTCAAACGAATCGTTGTCCAACAATACCGTGTCAGCGTCGTGGCGGTCTACAACGGCGCAAAGCCCGTCGTGGTTGACACGCGTGACATCGAAGTCGTCCGCAACATCCTGGATGATTTGCCGATGGAGTACGCCTTCACGGCGGGTAAGACAGACATCTTCTCCGGTCTGGAAGAGGCCGCCAAGCTGGCTCATCCGTGGCAACCGAGAAGCACCACGGTCATCTTGCTCAGCGATGGCGATACGGTCCCGACAACCGGTATGCCCAAGATGCCAGCATCAGTAGCCCATGTGCTGGTCGTTGG
The DNA here is from genome assembly GCA_030744725.1 of Pirellulaceae bacterium. Classification (GTDB taxonomy): domain Bacteria; phylum Planctomycetota; class Planctomycetia; order Pirellulales; family Pirellulaceae; genus ARS98. The sequence continues at coordinate 26,881 of JASLPZ010000037.1, read as the reverse complement.
TGTTGGCGATCCGGTGACTGGAAGATTTATCAATGGCAAACAATCGCGTCAGGACACGTCGGCGCTTCGTCAAATCGCAATTCGGCTGGGCGGTGTCTATCACAACGGCAACGAAAAGCATTTAAGTACCGCGGTCATCAAGCGGCTCACCGAAGCCAGAGGGCGGAGCAAGTTGGAGCAATTGACGCGCCGCGAATATGCACTCATTGCCTGCGGATCAGGCGGATTCATCTATGGCGTGTTGCCCTTGTTACTGCACCTCGCGGGAACTCGGTGGAACCCAGGAGTCCGCGTCTCGCGTGACCAATCGTCGAGTGCGAAAACGGCTGTTCCCGTGAAATCACAATAAAAAGGTGTACCCGCAACTGCCCAGGGCGGTAGAATCGAAGTTGCCGGGGAGATCACAAGAAGGAAGCGATCATGAAAAAACTCGTGCTGCTCGTTTGGCTAATGTTGCCGGTGCTGGTGGGCTTTTATCATTTCGGCCCGGGACAAGAGCAAGCTGTGTTGGACAGCCTGAACAAGATTCTCGCAGAAGCGGATCGCGACGCGGCCGACCAGGCATGGGGTGCCGCGGAGTCTAAGTACGAGGCCGCACTCTCGCTGCTGCCCGCCGATCGGATCCAAGACGCTCGGCGGATTCGACTTGAGATTGCCAAGGTGCAGATGCAGAACCGAAAGTTGCCCGTCGCACACCAGAGCTTAAAGGCGCTGGTCGACGAACTCAGGGGCGATCCTGATGTGGATCAACCTTTGCTAGCCGAATCGCGGGCCGCCCTAGCCAATTCGCAATATTACATGACTTGGCTGATGAGACTTGAGGGGCAACCGAAGGACCGTTGGGAGCCAGAGATTGAAGCCGCTCGCCAGACGTTCCGTTTGCTCGCGGGGCAGGCCGAAACGGCCGGCGATGCGTCGTTGGCCAAGAGCAACCGTGAAGATCTCGAATCCGTCATCCAGCTGGCTCGCATGGATCTCAGCGACTTGCAGGGCCTGCCGCTTCCCAGCCAGTGACAGGGATGCGGTAGTGGTAAAGGCCGCGGTCGCGGTCGAAAGTCGCCAAACAACGGACAGAAGAAGAAGGACGCTCGTGGAGCCAGCTCGGGGCCGCCGCCAGATGGGAATGGATCGTAGCGAGCTTATACCCAGGGCTGTCGGAAATGTGCGATCATTTGTAAACTCCGCTTTGTTCTTGCGACAGGCATCAAGATGAAAGCACAATCTCTCTTCGCCCTGACGGTTCTAATAGCGCTTCCCTCGATCTCATTCTCACAGGCAGTTCCCCGCTCTGCATCGGTGTCGAGTCGCGCGCTGCAGGTTGTCGATTTGTTCGGAGCGGATCCGTCTGAAGCGACCGTTGAAACTGAGGCAGATCCACAGCAGCCTGCGGCCGATGAGACGAGCACGGCTGATTCTGAAGAAGCGAAGCAGGTTGCCGATGCGGCGAAGCGCAAGCAAGCGCGAATGAAGATAATCAAAAGCCTCCAATTCGATCGTCGGCCGTCAGCGATCCTGCGGGCCTGGGCCGAGTCGAACAAAGACCCGGAAGCAACAGAGGACGAGGAGAAGCCGAAAACGGAGGCCACACCGAACACACCGGTACCCGATCAGCCAGCCCCCAAGCCCGATTGGTTTGGCAAAGGAATCAAGATATTTCAACGAGACGTAACGCTGGGCAACTGGCCCGAAGTCAAGCACTTCTTAATTGACCTGCCCGAAGACGAAGGTAAGGCGATTTTTCTACGGCTGCTGCAGATGCTCCAGGGCGTACCGTCCGGGATGCCGAATCTGCCGCAAGAATTGCAAGCGCAGTTCGCTCAAGTGCAGGCGATGCAATCGCAGCAGCGAGGTCGGAATCCCGAGAAGAACACTTTCAAGTTCGATGACGTGATTGCCCTGGCTAACGTTGCTCCATTGGAGCTCGACGATACGATGTTGCGCAGCCTCGCCGTGATGCTCCGCGAGACTCTCAGCAACGGTAATGTGATCGAACAGTTGATTACCCGTCTTCAGGAAGAGATCGCCAGAACCGACAATGAGGCCGTGCTGAACGAGCGACAGATTGCGAAGATATTGCTCACAGCCGGACGCGCCATCGAGGCCGGTGCCTTCCTTCCCGACGTCGACCAAGCGACCAAGGACGAGGATTTCGAGGCACTCAACTTGCTCTCCCAACATCTGCTGGCTTTGCACGCGAGCGAGAAGAAGGTCGAGCACCTCGAGCGAGCCTGGGAAGTGACACAGGCCGTTTTGGCTTCCAGTATTACCAAAGAAGAACAGCAGGAAGCGCTCAAGCGAGCTGTCGATTTGTCACCCAGGATCCGTGATGAACTCGGACAGGCGTGGCTCGAGGAGAGCTTCACGACTCGACCGCAGCGAGGCATGGAGATTCTCGCGGCGATCGGCACGGCGACAGCTCAGGGTTTACAGAATCACGGCACGGATTCGTCTTACCGCTTGAAATCACTGCAACTGCAGACGACATCCGTCGAAGCCCTTTTGGAGTCCGCACCTGATCTTGCACAACAGTGGCGTGAATCGGTCAATCTGCTTGCCGGGAATTGGCTGCGAGAAGCCACCGTTTCCTATCAATACGACCAATCGACGAGGCGTGGTCCGAGCCTGCGGCGCGATCCGTTTGGAAATTACTTTTATTACGATGACAACTCCTCCTACCAATCGATGCCGCGGACATCCAACCGAATTCGTGCGATCAAGACCGGCGAACTTTTGGAAATCAAGCCCAGCGACCAGTGGCTGGCCTTGGTAAGCAGCAGCTTGAAGCCAAAGTTCGACATCATCTTTGCGCAACTTTATCTGAAGGTGAACGAAGAGGACCAGGCGTTCCCTTACATCGAGCAGCTCGCGGCAGTCTATCCGGACCTGGCGAAGGATCTCGTCGATGAATTCCTGCGAGTATGGACTCAGAACCACGATCCGAATGCCAACCGAAATCGCACCAATTACTACATGTTCAGCTACGGCTACTCGCGGAGAGCCGAAAGCATTCCGCTGACTCGTTCGAAACAAGAGCGGAATCTGCAGGAGTTGTCTGAATTGGTAAAGCGTCTGCGCGCTTTGCCTTTAGACGATTTGAACGAGCAGTTGCTGGCTCAGGCATTTACGACCTGTCACAGCTCGGCCGAAGTCTATCGGCTGGATGCCATCGAACGCGTTTTCGGGTCACTCGACGACATCGAGCCGAAGACGCTTGCGGAACTCTCGCAACAGATGCGATCGAATCTGATCGGCGTTTGGCGTCAGCCGTCGGAACAGAAAGACAAACAGACTCAGCGTAAGCAGAAAGACATTCAAGCCGAGGTAATGCGAGGCTACGACGTCGCCCGGGCCGTCATCGACCGTGGCTTGGAGAAACACCCGGCGCATTGGGCACTGCAACTTGCCAAGGCTTCGCTCGAACACGACGCGAACAACTATCGCAAGGAGATCGCACCTGATTCCAAGTTCTCGCAGGACCGCGACGAGGCGTTTGCGGGATTCGAGAAGGCGGCCGAATTGTACGCTGCCGAAGCCGAACATCTGGAGGAGGAAGAACAGACGACCAAGGTCTACGAACTATGGTACTACGCCAGCCTCGGAGCCTGCGATCTGGGCCACGTCACCGGCAAGAAAGTGCCGGATCTACGTCAGCCGCAACGCATTCGCGAGGCGATGCTGGCGCTGCCCGGTGTGGCGGCCGAGCACCATGTGGCGATGTTCGCCAATACGTTGTTTACGCGGATGAGCGCGGTCAAGCCGGCGGTCAAGTTCCGCTATATTCGTACAGGTCTTGAGATTGTGGGCGATCACAAACAGGCCCGTGAAGCCCGTAAAGTCTACGACTACTACAACGATCTGGTCACCGAGATCAAACTCGAATCGGTGATCGACGGCAATGACGTCGTCGGCCACACTGAACCGTTTGGTGTGTTCGTCAACATTCGCCACACGCGCGACATCGAACGCGAATCCGGCGGTTTTGGTCGATACTTGCAGAACCAAAACAACGGCCGGTACTACAACTACGGTCGCCCCGTCGAAAACTACCGTGACAAATTCGAGGAGATTGTTCGGCAAGCCGTTGAAGAGCATTTCGATCTGCTCTCGGTCACATTCCAATCCGAAGACGTCAACTCCAAGGCGACCGAACAGTACGGTTGGCGCGTAACGCCCTATGCCTATCTATTGCTCAAGTCGCGAGGGCCCGAAGTCGATAAAATCCCGCCAGTCCGCCTCGATTTGGATTTCCTGGATACCTCCGGCTACGCCGTGATTCCCGTCGAGTCGCCGGCGGTACCCATCGATTCATCACCACTGTCAGGAGACCAACGGCCGCTACAGAACGTGAAGATCACACAGACGCTCGATGAACGTCAAGCGGACGATGGAAAGCTGATTTTGGAAATCAAAGCGACAGCGCAAGGACTGGTACCGAAGCTAGGCGACATTCTCGACCTTGGCCCTGAAGGCTTCGACCTTGTCGAACCAGAAGATCAAAGTGTCTCTGTTTCGCGTTTTGATCCAGACAGCGAAGAAACCGTGGTCGTTACGGAGCGAAGTTGGATGGTGACGATGCACGCACGACAGGACTTGCCCGAACGGCCAACGATGTTTCAGTTCGGCGAGCCCAAGCTGGCCGCTGAAGAGAACGTTTACCAACGATACGACGACGCAGACTTAATGACGGTTGATCGCGAGATTTCGCTGCTCGAACAATACGGTGAAACGAGCTACGCTTGGATTTGGCCTGCTTTTGGATTGTTGGGCGTTGGCATTGCGTTGGTCATGCTAGTCGTGCTGTCGTCGCGCCGCACTCGGCAGACCGTGGCACCACGTTTTGAGTTGCCGGAATCGATCACACCGTTCACGGCGTTGGGTCTATTGCGGCAGATCGAGCAGAACAATGGCTTCGACGTCAACGGCAAGCAGGAACTCGCAACGTGCATCAGCCGCCTCGAACAGCACTATTTTTTCCAGGTCGAAGGCGACGAACCGAGTCTTGAAGAAATCGTAAAAAGCTGGATTCGTCGATCGCATTGAGTGAAAGTCCGTCTCACAGTTGTGCCCCGGGTCTCCCGAGCCGGCCACGTGTCGCGACCGGAGGTCTCCCCTGCCGAGTGCTGGATGAATCTCTAGTAGCGAAGTGGAGAGGAGACGTTCGGTCGGCGAGGTCCCCCCGGGGGACAACAGGGAGTCGGAAGACTGGGGCACAACGATCGGGGCACAACAGGGACGTTCCTTCGACCGTCATTGGAACAAAGAGGTGCAGCAATCGCGACTTAGGTAAATAAAACATGGTTACAGCCTTGGCCTTCCAAGGCCGTCGGTGAATTGGTCGGCCTTGGAGAGCCAACCTACGAGATTAAGATAGGATGAGTCTCTGCGATTCCTCGAAATTCAGCATCCGCATTCTTCCCATCCAGCCAAATGAACAGCGAATGTTCCCTGGTTTCCGGTCCTTGCTCGTCTAGACGATACCGCCCAAGACGCTGGTCGGCGACTGCTGTTTTTCTCTTCAGCGTCTTGCCAACGAGCACGCTCGCCGTAGACAGTGCCGTGGCACAGCAGATCACCGACTCGCAGTTCATGGGTATCGTGACGAAAACCAAGATCACCACCAAGTTCGAAATCTATGATCCTCATTCAAGACAAGAACTGCGAGCGGTTAAGGAGATGGGATTTACACAGGTGATCCTCGATTGGCCCAACCTTCATCCGGACGCGACTGACCTGGGGCTGGATGTTGTGCTTGCCAATTGGTGGACACACAAGACACCGCAAGAGGACATTGAGCGTGCGATCGAATTGGCCAAGCAGGTGGCCGCGGGGCGCCTCGCCGGCATCAGCGTCATGGATGAGCCGCAACGGAATTCGCCGGAGACGCCGTTCGATTTTTACGTAACAACATACAACCAGCTCAGGTCGCGTCTGGATCGTGAACTGCCGGGTGTTGGTCTGGAAATCTCGCACTGGGGTCCGCTCGCCTCATGGGATCAGCTGGACTACCACCTGTTTGCGGACCTGTATCGTTCGGCCGATGTGATGCGCATCATGCCGTATCCAGATCTGTATGAGGGCGAGCTAGGCGATGTCTACTTGATGATGCAACGCAGCCGAGCTTTGATGAAGAAGGCTAACCGCAATCTGCCGTTGCTCGTCATTTTACAAGCATGGACATTGCCACCAAAGTCTGAACTGCCCACGATCGACGAACTGCGCGTCATGGCGTATCAAGCCATGCTCGGTGGCGCAGAAACGGTGTCCTTCTATCATTATCGTCCCGAAGAATGGGCTGCAACGCCGGGATTCCATCAGCATTTTGCTCAGTTGGTGAAAGAGCTGAAGAACCTGAGCCGCCAGTTTGCCGACGCGACCATTGAATCGACACTGGCTGAAAGTGGAATCCTGGAAGCCGTGTTAACGTCTCCGTCGGGTGAGATCACCACAATTCGAGTCAACACTAAGAGAACGCGAGTTAACGATCTCTCGCCTTTAGCGGTTCAGCGCATTGGCGAACAAGACGAGGCGAATTCGGCACAAGGCGGCGGCCACTGGAGATCGTCGTGGGCTTCCTGCACGATCTGGTCCAGAAATCGTCAGGGCATCCGATGGAGCCGCGGGACACGGCGTGCAACGTGGACCGAACAATTCCGCCGCCACTGCTACCGGTAAACCGTCTTGATCACTGCCTTCCCGGACAGCTACGTGACTGAACTTCTAGTTCCTCGAAGCTCCTAGTTCTACTGTCAGAATTAAGCACTAGGGTTGTCGAGCCTGATTGTCGTGGTTCGCTCCGCGAACCAGACGTTTTGATCGCGGTTCAACGACTATCTCGCCAGACGACCATTCTTCTTCAACCCTGAAGCCAAAAATTGACACAGCTTCGCTTCAGCTGCGGCGGAGATCGTTATTTCGAACGGCCTGCAACTTCTCTGCGAGTTTTTTCCGAAACCGATTGACGACGCCCCGATGCTCGGGGAGCTCGGCGAGGTTCGTGTATTGCTTGGGATCCTTCTCCATGTCGAACAGCTCGACTCCTTTGGATCCATTTTCGGCATACTGGATGAAGGCCCACTTATTCTCACGAAGCAAGAAGCCGCGGCCATTCACACAGAAAGCCGCGTCGCGCACCTGGTGGCTAGGATCGTCAAGCATCCGGGAGATGTCCTTACCCTGAAGTCGAGCGGGGATTTTCAGCCCACATAAGTTTGAGATGGTTGGATAGAGGTCGAGCAGCTCGGCAAAGGAACCGCAGACGGCGGGCTGCTTGCCGGGGACACTAATGATCAGTGGCACCAGCGCCGATTCTTCGTGCAAGCTGACCTTGGCCCAAAAGTCATGTTCGCCGAGATGATAGCCGTGGTCACTGGTGAAGATAACGATCGTCTTGTCATCCAATTTGGCTGTCTTCAACGCCGCCATTACTTTGCCTACCTGCCTGTCCATGTAGGCCACTGAAGCATAGTAACCGCCAACCGCCTTCCGCTGGCGGACGACGTTCATCTGCATGTTCTTACTGGTCTTGTAATTGATTCCGGCTCGGGGAATGTCGTCCCAATCGCCCGCGATCTTCTCCGGCAACGTCATCTGATCGTAGGGAAATGGCGCGTAGTAAGGTTTTGGTGCGACAAACGGAACGTGGGGCCGCACAAAACCAACCGCCAGAAAGAACGTCTCGTTCTTGTGCAAGTCGATCAACTCGCAAGCCTTCGCGGCGGTCTTGCCGTCCGAATGAACCAAGTCGCCACCATCAGCCTCGACCACAACAAACGTGTTTCCGCCCTTGACTGGTTTCTTGCCGTCGGGGTTTCCTTCGAGCGTCTCACCGACTCCTGGCGCCTTCCACTCCGGACCTTGACTGTTGAATCGCTCGGTCCAGGAAATTGGGTCATCCGCGCCATCGTCGCCCCTCTCGATCCCACCGGGAACGCCCATGTGAAAGATCTTGCTGACACGGGTCGTGTAATAACCCGCGTTCTTAAAATGTTGTGCCCACGTCTCGCGGTCACCAATTGCTTTTCGAGGGCTAATGTAGCCCAAGACACCGGTGGCATGAGGATAGTAACCTGACATGAACGACGCTCTCGATGGACCGCAATACGTTCCCTGACAGTAGGCATGAGTAAACCGAGTACCGCGGGCGGCAATCCGATCGATGTTGGGCGTTTCGCAGACTTGGTTGCCGTAGCAAGACAGGGCCGTTGCCGTCAGGTCATCAGAAATAATGAAGAGCACGTTGTATTTCGGTTGCGACTCGATTGCCTCCGCAACAACGGGGGTGGCTCCACAGAGTAGGCAGACAAATGCGATGATGGCCGGAGTTTTCATGTTGATCCTCTCGGGTTGACTGAATTCCCCACCATGATACTTGATTTTCAGGCCAACTGGCCTGGGCAAACGCCTTTCCAATGATTCCACCCAAATTCGCTAACCAGCCCCAAGCAAGAACACTCGCTAGATCGCAAAGCCGTGCGGCGACACCGCTTACGCAAAGTCGACCAATTTACCATTTTGCGAACCGCCATCTCCTCAGCTAAATTGGAACGGAGTCGCAATGCGTGCCGCGCCGCACAGATGGTTGTTGGGTCGTCGATCACGAAGTATTCGGAGCATGACATGGTGAAGCCAACTGCATTGTCTATCGGCATAGGCATTGGTGTCCTGATGTTGGGTGGCAGCGGGATCGCGATACTAACACTCTGGTCGCGCGCCAATCGTGCCGAGGACCATCGCGATCAACTCCAAAGCTCGTTGGGTGAAGTTCGTGAAGCACGGGATGCCGGCGAAGAGGCATTGAACGACGCTGAACAGGAGATCGCTGCGATGCAGACACAAGTCGCTACAGGCCTCGAAACGCTCGCCGCCGCGCAAGAGAGCAAGCGGGTGCTCACAAATCAACTTGCCGCGATGCAGGCTCGAGATCGCGAGTTGACGGCAGTCAGTGGTACACTGCAACTGCGCGACCAGGAAATGGCGGCACTCCGGCAACAATTCGAGCAAACGCAAAGCGACTATGCAACCCTGCTCGCCCGACACGATGGCGTCGGGGCAAAGGATGGCGGTGGCGTCGGCGCGACGGACGATGCAGCAGAACCGGATGACAGCGAGGTTGCGGCCGGCGATTTGGTGCCAGTCCCTCTCCGCGAAACAGCCCCTCGCCGCGATGAGGCGTCCGTCAACTCCCAAACCACGGCGAAGCCTGCTGTAACCGAACCGATTCGATTTGACGACAGTGGCTGGAAATCCGTTGCCCCAAGGGCTGCCGGCAACACCGTGTACCGCTTTCCGATAACCGATCCGATCTCGCCATATTTGATCATTGCGCCGTGAACCCAACGCAATTCACGATGCTCTGCCAAGTGGCCTCAAAAGGCAGAGTCTGCATCGCGGTGCAAAGTGACGACATCTGGTCTATCGCCATATTATGCTGCTGGATCTCATGCGCTGATTGACGTCATACTCCTCACGCTCTAGCATCAACATTCCAATCGTTTAATACGTTCGTCTGGCCGGGTTGCGGAAACTATTTATGCGACGACAGAAATGGATGTTCTCTGCCCCTTGGTTGTTGGCATTTTGCTTGCTGGCTCCAGGTTTTGTGACGGGGACAGGCTGCGGTCAACCGGCGGCCTATCCAAATCGCTCGATTACATTGATTTGCCCCTGGGCGGTTGGTGGCGGCACAGATCGCGTTTCGCGGTTTTGGGCAGATGCGCTGCAAAAGGAGCTGGGCAAACCCGTAACGGTCGTGAATCGGACGGGTGGCAGTGGCGCCGTCGGACATTCTGCGGGCGCAAATGCCCGCCCCGACGGGTATACATTGACGACGATTACCTTCGAGCTTTGCACGATGCACCGCATGGGCATCTCGCCGCTGACATTTGACGACTATGCGTGCTTGCTCCAGATCAACGCCGATCCTGCCGCGATCATTGTTCGGAATGACGCTCCGTGGAAAACCATGAGCGAGTTCCTGGAGGCGATCCGCGCCGACCCTGGGAAACTGAAAATGTCTGGCACAGCAATTGGCGGTGCCTGGGATCTGGCTCGAGCTGGATTGATGCAAGCCGCCCACATTCCGTCTGAGTCCGTGATTTGGGTCCCAACGGAAGGTGCCGCGCCGTCGCTCCACGAATTGCTCGGCGGCCACATCGATGCCGTCTGTTGTAGCATCCCCGAGGCTGCCCAGAATCTGGAGGGGCAGACGTTGCGTGCGCTGGTGGTGATGTCCGAGGAACGTTTGGCGAGTTTCCCTGATGTGCCGACGGCCAAAGAGTCAGGCGTCGACTGGATCGCCGTCGGTTGGCGTGGTCTGGCTTTGCCGAAAGCAACGCCACCGGAAATCGTCCAGTTGCTGGAAGAAAAATGCCTGACCATCGCCAATTCTGAGGCTTATCGCGAGTTCATGCAGAAGCAGCGATTCGGGGTGGAGATACGCAGTTCGAACGAATTCACGGATTTCCTGCAGGCGCAGGACGAACAATGGCATTCCGTGGTCGAAGCGGCCGGTTACGCGCGGCAGTAAGTTGCCGGCCAGCGCGACCAATGTCGCGAGAATAGCGGGAGCACCAACCGTGGAGACGTCGCAATCGGAAAGCCGACCCAGCCTCGCCTTGGGCGCGGCCTTGATCTTGGTGGCCGCGCTGTTCATCGTATTTGCGAAGGACATTCCTCGCACAGGCTTGGCGGGAAATACCGATCCAGGTCCGCGCGCATTGCCGCTGGCGATGGCGATCGCCGTGGGCATGGGCGGATTGATCGAATCGATGCGCGCTGTGTTGATCTGGAGACAACACGGCGAGGCAGTATCAACACTCGCGCCCAAATTGACTCCCACGAAAACAATCGCATCAACCCAAACCTCATACAAGAACTTCGCCGTGTTGACTGGCACTATGCTTGTTTACCTACTGGCCCTTTCGTGGCTTGGTTTCCAGATCAGCACACTCCTGTTCTCCTCAGTGGTCCTGATCTGGCTGGGCGCGCGCTGGTGGTCGGCACTTCTGGCTAGTTTGGTGGTCGTCATTGTTGTCCGCATCCTGTTTGAAGGGATGTTCCACGTGCGGTTGCCGCCAGGTGCTTTCAACTTGGCGTTCTAGCGCCAGTCGTCAAGATTTTCGCCAAGGTCATTTTTCGCTGCTCGACTTTCCCCGCCTGACGCAACCATAACTTCGTGCTAATCGACATTCTCAAACCTGCCGTGCTCGTACCCTGGCTGTTGGGCATGGTGTTTGGCGTCTTTGTCGGAGCGACGCCCGGTCTCACGGCGACGATGGCCGTGGCGTTAATTGTCCCTATCAGTTTCTATCTGGAACCTAACGCTGGCCTCGCTTTGATTATCGGTGTCAGCTTCACGGCGATTTTTGCAGGCGATATTCCGGCAACGTACCTCCGCATTCCCGGCACACCGGCTTCCGCGGCGGCGACTCTCGATGGCAACGAACTGGCCAAGCGCGGGCGGGGCGGCCTGGCCTTGGCTATTGACCTGATCTGTTCATGTCTTGGCGGGATGATTGGGGTCGGCGTTCTGATGCTGATCGCGCGGCCGCTGGCGCGCTTCGCCTTGCACTTCAGCGACTTCGAGTACTTTTGGTTGGGCATACTGGGACTCAGCCTGAGCGCATTGGTTAGTCGAGGGAGCACACTGCGAGGTTTGATCGCCGCAGCATTGGGAATCCTAATTTCAACGGTCGGCATGGATGTCGTCAGTGGCGTACCGCGGTATTCGTTTGGAAACGTCGAACTTTTGGAGGGCTTGAATTTCATCCCGGTCATGATCGGCCTGTTCGGATTCGCCGAAGTGCTGCGGAATGTCACAGCGGCCCAGCCGATGTCCGCTCCAACCATTCGAGCGCGAGAAACCGGTACCGCCAAAGCGTCGATTCGGGAGGTCTGGAATCACAAATGGCTCGTTTTGCGTTCGGCGTTGCTAGGTACCGGGATTGGCGCGTTGCCTGGTGCTGGCGCAGATATTGCGGCATGGGGCGCCTACGGACTCGCTAAAGTCACGTCGCGTGAGCCGGAACATTTTGGTACGGGGACGGTCGAGGGCGTGATTGCACCGACCAGTGCCAACAATGCAGCCGTAGCCGGTGCCTGGATCCCGGCGTTGGTGTTCGGCATTCCAGGTGACGCGGTCACCGCCATCGTGTTGGGTGCAATGATGATGTACAACATCACACCCGGCCCACAGCTGTTTGAGAGCGGTACGCAGGTCCAAGCGATCTTTCTGATTGCGCTCGTGACACAGCTGCTGCTACTGCCGGCTGGCTCACTTGGCATCAAAGCCTTCGACTGGATCTTGCGACTGCCTCGCCGCCTCATCCTAACAGCGGTGATGGTCTTTTCCGTGGTGGGTTCATTCGCAATTGGCAACAGCCTTTTCGGCGTGTATGTCATGTTTGCGTTTGGACTGATCGGTTTCTTCTTGGAAGCGAAGAAGGTCCCCTTGGCACCGGTGATCCTGGGACTGATCCTAGGCGAATTGATTGAGAAGAAGCTTCGCGCCGGTCTGATCAGTTCTAGTGGCGACATCACGCCAATGTTCACGCGGCCAATTTGCGTCGCGCTGGTAGGGCTGCTCGTGACTGCGTTGGTGGTCGTGCCGGCAACGCGGTGGGCAAGATCGCGGCTGCTAGCCAGTTAGAGACCACCCAGCAAGAGATCGTGCAGCTTTCAAGTTTTTGGTTTGCAAAGGTTTTCATTTCATGTCACCTCTCCCTTGACAGAGTTTTTCGACTGCCTCGCCTCACACATTCCACTGGCACCGCAGCCGGGTTAGACACGAACAACGCCTTCGGCGTTGTACATCGTAGCCCAGGGTAAGCAACGCGGCGCAGCCGCGACGCGTCACCCTGGGTTACGATTCCGAACGAGCCAAATCAACGCTGAAGGCGTTGCACATCTCGCGATTGTCGCACGCCTTCAGCGTGCAGGTGTTTCCCATTCCATTTACCCAGGGTGGCGCGGCTGCGCCGCTGACCCTGGGATACGATGTGCAACGCCTTCGGCGTTGGATCTTGCGAGCACGCTAAACACGTACTCGGGAGAGATGACTGGATCTTAACTCGAGAAGCGCGAAAGATGTGAAAGCTGCACGACCTTCAAAGCCGGTGAAAACCGCGGCAAGCGCCATTCCGCTCACTGCCAAGGTCAGGCTTCGCCCTCGCTGCCCAGCTGCGCCAGGAATTCGGCCATCTCGCCTGCCGCGTGCGAGTCGCCTTGCGTTCGCGCAACTTCTATCCCTTCACGCAACGCGGCGCAAGCTTCCTCGGTGCGACCTAGTTTGACCAGTTGCTGCCCTGCCATCAGGAACGCTGGCACATGGGGCGAGCTATCCGCCATCAAGCCTGCGAATAATTCGAGGCTGCGATCGTGTTCAGCCGCCTTGTCCAACTCCATCGCCAGCATGTAACGCAACATGGCGTCCGCCGGATCGTTGGCTAGCATCGCTTCTATTCTCTCGCGACGAGAAACTGCATTCATTGTTTTTCCCTCAATCTAGGCTCCGTTCCGGTCTTTGACTCCAGCCTGTCTTGCCTATCCCCACAACTCGCAAAAGTCGGCAAAGTCGACTAAACCCGCACGACCCGAAGCGTCGATAGTGGACCTGAAGATCGGTGGGTATTTCTTGAATCCAATCAGGACGGATAAATGTCTCGTAAAGCCATCACAGCTGTTGCATTGCTGTTCGTCTGCGGCGTTGTTGTCGCAGTGGTTCGCGCTCAGGACGATTCAGGATCGTACCCGATCGACGCCGGAGGATCGAGTATCGGCGTCGGAGATGATCGTGCCGAGCAATCGGTCCTCGTCGACCATCCGCCGACCAGGACAGGCCAACAAGACTCCGACCCCGGCGAGTCAAGCGGCACGCCAACGACACAGCGCCGAACTGGCCTAGCAGATCGCCTCCGACAGGTGCGCGAGTCGGCCACGCGTGGTGACGAATCGAATGGTGGACGATTTGTTCCTGACCAATTGCCAAAGGCAGAAAAAGTGATGCAACTAGATTCAACAAGTCGTGAACTGGAATCGTCACGATTCGCAGCACGTCCGGCGGAAGTCAGTCCGGCCAGGGCACAAGCTTCCTCAACCACCAGTTCGCGACGTTCGGCACCACACCAGGGAGCATTCAGTAGCACACCACCAACGGAATCGCCGACGCGTCAGCCAATCCCAATGAGCGTTTCGGCGCCGGCCTCTCAGGAAGTCGAACCAAGGTTGATTCCGAGCCAACCTTTCGAAGGCCCGATGCCCCGTCGCCAGCCGATCGATCTGGACGGGGCGTACGATACGCCTTCGGATGGTCAGATTCAATTGTCGAGTTCCGGTCCAGCTTTGCGGATCGACACCGTTGGTCCTCGTTCGATCTTGATTGGAAAAGAAGCAAGCTACACACTGACGCTCTCAAACTTAGGCAGTCTGGCTGCCAAAGATGTGTTTGTGCGTGTTGAGTTGCCGGAGTGGGTTGACGTGATAGCCACCGATGCCAGTGCTGGAATCGCGCAGCCGCAGAACGACGAAAGTAACGGTCAACGGCTAATCTGGAATGTCAGTCAATTGTCTGCAGAGGGTCAAGAGACGCTTCGTCTCTCCGTGATTCCCACCAAAGACCGAAACTTCGGGCTGGCAATCGACTGGACTGTACGTCCAGAAACATCGCTGGCACAGATCGTAGTACAGCGACCACAATTAGAATTGTCCGTCTTCGGACCGAAAGACATCTTGTACGGTGAAACCGCCGTTTACACGATACAGTTAACAAACCCTGGTACGGGTGACGCCGACGACGTGTCGGTCGACTTCTCCTATGGTGCTCAGAACTTGCCGACCAAACGAGTTGGCACGCTGGCCGCGGGAGCGCAGACGGAAATCAGCGTCGAATTAACGTCTCGGCAGGCAGGTACACTTCCCGTGTCCGCAATCGCAATAGGTGGAAATGGTCTCCGGGCCGAGGCGTCGGAGGAAGTCCTCGTACGTCGAGCCAACCTCGAATTGACCGTGGCGGGTTCGCAACGCAAGTTTGCTGGTGGTGTAGGCACGTACGAGATTCGTGTTCGTAACACGGGCAATGCGACGGCCAGCGGCGTGCTCGCCAAAGTGCTGCTCCCCGACGGTGCCAAGTTCATCGCTGGTGGCGATTTGACACCCGCCAACCAAGGAATGGTCAAACGCGTTGGTCCTCTGGCGCCAGGTGCTGAACGTGTCTTTGCAGTGCAGTGCCAGTTGACGGCACCCGGCGACAATCGCTTGGAAGTGCACGCCGAATCGGAAAGCGAACTTGCCGCGTCAGCGTCATTCGTCACGCGTGTCGACGCCCTGGCTGACCTCAAATTGCAAGTTAACGATCCCCAAGGACCGACGGCTGTCGGTACGAAGGCCAATTATGAAATCACCATCGAAAACCGAGGCACCAAGGCAGCTGAAGATATCAAGGTCGTCGCGCAATTCTCCGATGGCGTTGAACCCGTCCGGGCACAAGGAGCCGTCGCGGAAATAGTGCCTGGGCAGGTGCTCTTCCAGACGATTCCTCGAATCGGCCCTGGTGATCAGATCAAGCTGACAATCGTGGCCGTGGCGGACCGTGCGGGCAACCATCGCTTCCGGGTCGAAACGACGAGTACCGAACCGGAGACGCGACTGGTTGCGGAAGAGTCGACGCACTTCTTCGGTGACGACGTGGCAGAGCCACAACGTTAGGCAGCACGAACGGGGTACGCTAGAGAGCGGCATTATGCCGAGGGCTTTTCTCAAAGGCCCTCGGCATTCTCATTTTGCCATCTGTTGATATTGGGTAGCCCGGCAACAAGGAGCGTTGGCGAGGCAGTTGCGGCGACAGAATATTCGGTTTTGCCACATTGCTGAAACTGGCCTCCGCTTGTTCACAGCCTGCAAATGCGACTGGTTCGAAAGCCAACGAACTGCTCCCTACGGTCGTGTATAGCTGAACCCATCGACGCCCAGTTTCAAGCGAAACACCGCTTCTTTTGCTGCCACCGTCGTGTACAAAAAACCGCCAAAAAAATGGCAGTTAGTTGCCCGATCACCACCGGCGTCGTACTGGCGGAGCAACTTTCCTGAGGGAACATCGACCACATTGATCACACCGCCGTTCCACATCGCAACGAACAGGCGTCCAGAAGCGTCAAAGATCATACCGTCAGGCGAGAACTCACCGCCCTTGATGACTCCTTCGTCTTGTTGTGGAAAATCCACCAGGACTCGCTGATTAGTAGCACCACTTTCGGTCAGGTCAAAAATCAGAATCCGGTGGTTCTGACTTTCGGCCAGACACAAGCTGCCTTGATCGGGCGTTACTGCCAAACCGTTTGGAAAAGCAAACCCGCTGGCCAACTGCGTCACTTGCTTGGTTGCAATTGCAAAGCGATACACTGCCCCAACCGGATTCTCGCGGCTTGAGCCACCGGGATCAGAGAAGTAAATATTGCCTTTATGATCTAACGCCACGTCGTTGATCGCATTGAATCGCATTCCCTCAAAGCGATCGGCTAACACTTCGACACTCTTGCCGTCCGCAGAAACTCGCAACAACCGACCGCCGCCTGCATCCGCCACGATCAGACGATCTTCGATGTCGACTTTCAGCCCGTTTGCCTGAGCCCGCTTTCCTTCGACGGGGGCAAGTTCATTAAGATCACACCAGATTGAAGCGGTCCCATCGGGCGTGATCCGCCCGATGTGACCTAATCCACGGTAGTTAACGACATACAACGCGCCGTGGCGATCAAATGCTGGCCCTTCGGCAAACTCGAACCCCGTCGCGTAGAGCTGAGGAGAGACTTCATGCGATGGCGGCAATTCCTTCGACTGCGATTCCTTCGGCTGCGGTGTGCCCCACAAACTTGCGCCGCACAGCAACACGATGCACATCCAAAAAGCCACCACTTTGTCGCTCATGCCACGATGGCAGGCACTTAGAGACACGGCACAACCTCACTCGAATTCTAACCAGAGAGAACGGCATTAATTGGCGATCCAGACCGACAGACCTTTAGGATACCATGCCACACGTGGTCAAATCGAATACTCCAGTGTGCACACTCAGTGTGCACGCTGGGCGGATGATCAAAACACGTTACACACAACAGCTAAGCGGGGTTTGAAAATGATTGCACCGTCGACTCCCAAGAATCGTCTGAAAAAGCTCGTGAATCTGAATTACAAACTGCGCATTCATATCTAAGCATCGTTCGAGGAATTGCTGTCCGATCGTCGCCTTTCGCTCCGCGAAAGACGACAATAAAAGATCGGACACTGCTAAGCATCGCCTAGTTCGTCGATTCTCCAGCCCCGAGTCGTTGGAACGCTAATGGCTGGTCCGCATGGACGTCGTCCACGCGAATCGCCAACTTTCCGGCGAGCAGGTCATCCATAACGCACCCCACCACATCGGCCCGCCAACCTTCCGCCAGCGCCGGTGGTCGGCCTCCTGACGGCTGATCAATTCCCAATCGAAAGGCGATGAGATCTCGTACATCCTGGATGGTCCCCACCACCGTTGGCGCTAGTTTCGCTGAACGGCAGATCGTCCCCAGCGCCGAATTCAGGAATTGGCCTAGTAAACCGAATTGCGCCGAGCTTCTCCCACGGCGCGACATTGGTTCTGGACACTGATCGTCAGGGAGATCCAAGGCAACCTGAATCTGCACAGCCAATGCTTCGTGATGCCGCTTCAACCGTTCGAGTCCACGCACGGCTTTAATTCGGCGCGGGTCAGCAGTTTTTCGTCGAGCCAATTCCACAATCAGATCATCTCGTAACACCCTTCGCTGGGGGCAGTCGCGTCGCTGGGCCTCGCCATCGCGCCACCTCCAGATTTCCTTTACGATCGCCAGCGATCGGCGAGAGAGACCGTTGATACCGGACACGCGCCGCCAACGTTCCTGACTCTCGTCGTGTTCAAGTCGAGTTTGCCACCGTTCCAGATCTTCTTCCAACCAAGACAGCCGATCAAGGTTGACCAGCTGCTCCATCAGCAAGTCACGGATCGGTTCGAGGTACAGCACATCTTGCAACGCATACTCCAGTTGACGGTCGGAAAGTGGTCGCCTGCGCCAATCCGTCCGCGTCTCGCCCTTTGGCAACGTCTTGCCTAGTAGTTTTGAAATCAGCGTCGAATAGGCCGCCGGGTATTCGAGCCCTACGAAACCAGCGGCCAGCTGTATGTCGAACCAACCGCTAGCGCGCTGGTTGATTGCATGGGCACAAAATCGAAATTCTTCGCGGCCGGCGTGCACAATTGTAGTATGGCCCGGTGCCGCCAAAACCCGCCAAAAAGAAGACACATCCCCTGTCGCAAGCGGGTCAATGATCCCCAGTTTCGATCCCGCAGCGACCTGAACCAAACACAATTCGGGACGATAACTGTCCTCCGAGATGAACTCCGTGTCAAAACCAATCACGGGGCAATCTGCGATTTCGTCGCAGAAATCAGCCAGCTTCTCTTGGTTATCGATGTATGCGTATTTCACGTAGAACCCACTGGTTGGCCTTGAACTGATCGGCTCATCGTAGTGAAGACGGGTCGCTTTTTCCAGACGACGGTTCCTGACGCGGCAGGGCCGCAGCCAAATAGGGAATGTCCCCGTATTTGGTACGCTCCCCGACCAACCTGCGGTCGGTGTCGGTCGCTCGCGAAACATGCGCACACCGAGCACGCATGTCTCAGAGCTAGACTCTAGCGCTACGGCGACCAATTTGATACATTGCCAGTTTGCTTGAGTTCGTTTGCGTTCCGTTTGTATTGTGAGGAGTCTTGTCGTATGTCGCGGGAAGTGTGGCTACGACCGAATCGACGGGTATTTGTCGCTGGAATCATCATCTTGAGCCTGTCGCTGGCCGGTACCATCCCCTTGATTGCCACGTCGCAGCACGTGGCAGTGACGACCGTGGGTTGGATGATGATCGCGCTGACCCTGGTGCTTGTTTTCTTCGCCCTCCGCACCATCATGCGTCCTCGGCTAGCGTATGACGGTGGTTTCTTGCTCGTCTACCTGGGCTCGGCACAACCACGCCGCGTGCCGATCGAATTGGTCGAGAGTTTTTTTCTGGGTCAGGCGCCAAGCCTGCTGCCGGCACCCACGTTGGCTGGTGAATGCAACTCCCCTGAATCTGCGACCATTGTCGTTCGCCTGGCGGAGTCTGCCGTGGACTGGAAGCAGGTCGAAGTCAAGCCTTCCTTGGGCCTGTGGCGCGATGGTTACATTACCATTCGAGGCACGTGGTGTGAGCCGATTAACGCCGACTGCATGAAGCAACTGAACAATCGCCTTGTTGAAACACATCGGCAGCAACGAAAAGTACAAGAACGGGAAACGGCATGACGGGATTATTGGTAAGCGTGCGCGACGCCAACGAAGCGCAACAGGCACTCGCTGGCGGCGCAGATGTGATCGACGTCAAAGAGCCGGCACGCGGCGCCTTAGGCGCCGCGGATCCTGAAGTCTGGCACCACGTGCGCCGTGCGATCCCGTTAGACGTACGACTGAGCGTTGCTTTGGGTGAACTTACGGACGACGACATTGGCGAACGCGCATCGTGTGTCCAGGGAATTCAATATGCAAAAGTTGGTCTGGCCGGTTGCCTTGATCTCGCCAGTTGGCAACGGCGCTGGGAACAGGTATTGGCACGGTTGCCGGCTGAAACAGAACGCGTCGCAGTTGGATATGCGGACCATCGCACGGCCCGCGCCCCGGATCCAACTGAAGTCTTGCGAGCTGCGCCGGCGGCCAACTGTCGAACGTTGCTTCTCGATACTTTTGCAAAGGATCAAGGAGATCTATTCGATCATCTTGGCGACAATCAACTCACTCTCTTGGTGCGTGAATGTCACGCTGCGGGGGTCGTGTTGGCGTTGGCAGGTTCCGTGCAATTGACGTCCATCGACCGAGCTCTGTCGTTCGCGCCGACACTCATTGCGGTACGTGGTGCGGCGTGTTCAGGCGATCGAACCGGGACTGTTTGCCGCAGGCTTGTCAAGCGACTAAAGCGGCGGATCACCGCGAATTCCAATGGTGGTTTGATTTCGAACTAATTCGTTTCAATTTGCTTGACAATTGATTTTCACACCTCGATACTTGGTCTTCGTCGACACATGCGAGAGGTGGGAAGTCGGAACCTACAATGCTGATCGGTTGTTCCGGAGGCCCTCATACATTCGCGTGCAAAGCGTCATTTCAACTGGATTCTGCCACCCTAGATTTGTAGGAGACGAGATCGTGCCGCGTTCAGTGCTCGAAGCGATAAAGGATGGAAATTGGGACTATGAACCGGAAACAACCGAAACCGCCTCATATTCATCAACCAAGGCTCTACCAGGGACCGATGAGAAACTAGAGATTCTTGCCAACCGCGTCCATCGTGGACTTCCACTCTGGCATCCGAGTGACCGCCGCAGCTACGACGATCGTGACATCGACTAGGCAGTGCTTAGAAATGAAGCCGCGGTCTGCGACAGTAACCCTCAGGAAGAGATCATCCATGCCAAGTTTCAAGACGGAAGTACCTCACCAGCTCGGAAAAGAAAAGGCAATCGAAAAACTAAGCTCTTTCCTGGATGGTGTGGCTGAAAAATACAAGGACCAAGTTAGCAAACTGGATGGCGACTGGACTGACAACGTCCTCGACTTTTCGCTCACAACATACGGATTTTCCATCACGGGTAAACTGACGGTCGACGAAGAGGTAGTCCGACTCGATGGCCAACTGCCATTTGCGGCGGTCGCTTTTCGTGGCAAAATCGAAAAAGGAATTGCGTCGGAACTCGAACGGGCGCTATCTTGACGAAGCAAACGCCCGCGTCAGGTGGCGGGCAGATCAGTGAGTCGCCGAATTGACTACTGCGGCTTCGCGGGCAGCAACTCAAGTGTGTTGCCGTTCAACCGAAATGTAATCCCAACGGGCTTGAGCGCGGCTTCCAGCAACTCAGTCAATGTGACCTGTTGGACACTAAAGGTCACGAGTGTATCGAGTTTATCGCTGACCGCCGGATCAAGTTTAACGATCAAATTGCGCTGTTTCTTCAGGGTACCGATAATTGCGCCAACTTCCGCGTTGTCGACCTTGAGATCAAACCGAGTCTTCGCTCCGTCGACCACCAGCGCGGTGACCTTTTCACCTCGCAACACTCGCCCGATCAACTCGAGATCCTCGAAACGACCGGTTGCCGTTAGGCGGTTACCACGACGTTCCATTTTCACGTTTGGGAACTCCCGCGCGATCCGCTGCTCCGCGCGCAGCGCATTATCGGGGCTAAACGTTCGCGAAATGGAAACCGCCTCAGGCATCGGTGCGATCCGAATTGCCGTCCCATCTCGGGCCAAATCAAATGACAAATCAAATCCGGCTAACAGGAGCGTCAAGCGATCCGTCGGTGGCAGTGGAGGATAGTCGCCCGGAGCCCAGAGGTCGTGGGGCAGACGTTCTGACTGGACGACCTTAAACTGGCCACTGATTCTGACTTCTGTGGCCAACTGGTCGAGCAACTCACGGGGTGACGTGAGTGCTTCCCACTGAAACGGCTGGTGTCGTTTCCATCGGGTTTGGGCTTCCGATGGCAAGCTGGCTGTCGCCTGGCGTTTGATCGCCGCGATCGTTGCCAGGCGCGCCGCGACCGATTTTGGTCCGATGTAAACCACATTGCCGACAAAACCAACTCCGCCACCGAGCTTTTCCGCGACCTGTTGCAACGTAGCCTGCAAGGATTCGCCACTCGTCGTGATACTTATCGCCCCATCTGGATCAATTCGACGGTCGAGCCAGATTGCGATGCGTTGACTCCTTGACACACTCTTCAAACCTTGACGCAGTGACTGCTCTGACCACGATATAGGGCCCGGCAATTGCAGTTGGCGCTGAAAGTCCTTGCCTGCGCGCCAAGCCACGACGTCGCCCGCCAGGGTGTCGTCCGCCGAGCCACGTGGCGTCCCCACTCCGTTCAGGGCGCAAACGATTCCGATTACATAGACTGCATAAGCATGAACGCTTTGGCATGGCAGCAGACGAGTCATTGCACATCCTCGGAAATAGGTAATCCCGACCCTAGAGATCATTCTCGTCAAATATCCGCAACTCTTCCTGGCATCCAGGGTGTTCCAGCAACTGGATGATTGTCGTCGGCACGACTACCAATTAAACTCGAATTAGTGCTTTGTCATTTCGCCAACGGCGTGTAACGGAAGTCGCTCGGCTACCCGTAGTCAAACAGAATTTGACGGGGCATCGCCATCACGCGACCTCAGTATAACACAATTGATGTTTTCCCCGGAGAGTTCGCTTTGGGCACGAATCGACAGCAACACGCCCTGCTTGTTGAAAACTATCAGCGGTATTTGACCGATGGTGAATCCGGTTCGTTTGTCCGCCAAACCACTCAGCGGTACACCGTGGGCACGCTCGAGCGCCTGGCCGAGTTTGGGTCTCGCGATGCGCGTCGCGCAGCTACTTTGTCGCTCGGCCTGATTGCAGATTACCAATCCAACGCGACACTTGGCAAGTGTCTTTCGGATCCGGACCGCGGTGTGCGCCTGTTAGCGGAGAACGGAATTCGGGACGTCTGGTGTCGTGACGGCACTGTCGGTCATCGTCGCGTTCTGAACAATATCATTCGCCTCAATTGCGCCGGCCAATTTGAAACGGTCATTCACAAGGCGACGCAGCTGATCGAAGAAGTACCTTGGTTCGCTGAAAGTTGGAACCAGCGGGCTATTGCGTATTTTCAAGTCTGCGAGTTTCGTGATTCGGCGAATGATTGCCAGCAGACATTGGAATTGAATCCGTACCATTACGGAGCTGCGGTTGGCATGGGACAATGCTACTTGGAATTGAATGACGGCTGGGCGGCACTCGAATGTTTTCGGCGAGCGCTCCGCCTCAACCCAGGGCTTGAGGCAGTACGGATCCAAGTCGATCATCTGCAACGTGCCCTGGAAGAGCCAAAAGACTAACCGCACCGAGAACTCTCGGCCTCGGCGAGCGAGCCAGCGAAGGAACTGTGTGGTCTCCGTGCATGCCTGAGATTCTCAGCTCGTGACGGGGGGGAGCAGCGGAACTATGAGCAAATTTGTCTTGGCACTTGACCAAGGGACGACATCGAGCCGCGCGATTGTTTTCTCACACGATGGCAATATTGTCTCATCAGCGCAGCGCGAATTCAAACAGATCCTCCCTGCCCCGGGACATGTCGAACACGACGCCGAAGAGATTTGGGCGACGCAGCTTCAAGTTGCCCAATCGGCTCTCCTCAGTGGGTCAGTCGCGGCCCAAGACATTGCCGCCATTGGTTTGACCAACCAACGTGAAACTACCGTGCTCTGGGAGCGCGACTCGGGCAAACCGATCGCCAACGCGATCGTCTGGCAGAGCCGAATCAGCGCCGGCATATGTGATCGTCTCAAAGCCGATGGCTTGGAGGAGACGTTTCGCGCCAAGACCGGACTGGTGGTCGATGCGTATTTCTCTGCGACAAAGATCAAACACCTCTTAGATCAACATACGGGTTTGCGTGCACGGGCAGAGCGGGGTGAAGTGCTGTTTGGCACAATCGACTCGTTCTTGATTTGGCGTTTAACCGGTGGTCAACGTCATGTCACCGATTACAGTAACGCCAGTCGGACGTTGATCTACAACATTCATGATTTGCTTTGGGATGAGGAACTGTTGTCGCTGCTCGACATCCCCCGTCAGATGTTGCCAGAAGTTGTTTCGTCCAGTGAAGTTTATGGCGAGACGACAACCGAATTATTTGGTCAGCCGATTCCCATCTCGGCCGCTGCCGGCGATCAACAAGCGGCCACGTTTGGCCAGGCGTGCTTCGAGGTAGGTAGCGCCAAAAACACGTACGGGACCGGCTGCTTTCTGTTGATGAACACCGGAAGTCAGGCCGTTGAATCGTCCAATAACCTGTTGACCACAATTGGCTGGGGAATTGGTGGCGAGGTCACCTATTGCCTGGAAGGATCGGTATTCGTCGCAGGCGCGGTCGTGCAGTGGCTGCGAGACGGACTGGGCTTGATTGAGGAATCGCACGAGATCGAAGCATTGGCAGCCAGTGTTCCGGATTCCGATGGTGTCGTCGTCGTGCCTGCCTTCGTCGGTCTGGGTGCTCCGCATTGGGATCCGTATGCCCGCGGTGCAATTTTTGGCCTCACACGCGGCACGACTGGAGGGCATCTGGCACGAGCAGCCGTTGAATCGATGGCATTTCAAACGCGTGATCTACTGGATGCCATGCAACGCGATGCAAAGGTCGATCTGAAGATGCTCAAGGTCGATGGAGGAGCGGCCGTCAATAATTCGCTCATGCAGTTCCAAGCTGACCTGCTGGGAGTCACCGTACGACGTCCTGTCGTTGGCGAAACGACCGCGCTGGGTGCGGCCTACTTGGCGGGGCTGGCCGTTGGATATTGGGAGGACCATGGCGACGTGACGCGGAATTGGGCACTCGATCGTGAATTCCAACCAGGTGTGAAAGATGGCCGGCTGGCAGGGCAATATGCACGTTGGCAGAAAGCGCTGGCCCGATCACTCGACTGGGAGCCGCACGAATGACCCACGAACAGCTTTTTGTCGGGGGCACTTCGATCGCGCTAGGCGTGTTGTCCGTCGCGGCTGGTGCGAGCAACCTAGATGTCTTCTATCAATTGACGAAGATCAAGTGGATCGAGACGTGCGGTGGACGTGCACTCGCCCGAACAACTTATGCGGCCATTGGCGTCACGCTGATCGCCCTGGGAATCGCGATCGCGATGGGCTTTGCACCCAACGCGTCGGCGACTTCAAATTAGTCCCCACGCCGCCACTAACGAATGGCTGGCTGGTGCGGGGGCTTCACCGACGCTTGGCGAACACGTGCCATGTAGAAGTCGGTGTGCTTGCTGAAACGGTCGAGCGCAACTTCGTCGGCAAACAAGAAGATCCTATTGCCAAAATACACGCCATGCTCGCGTTTGCCTTCGACAAGCTGGCCTGTCTCCGCGTAACGAACCGGGTCGTAACCGGATAAGATCGGAGCGAACCGGTCCGGCGATGCCAAAAACTGCTGTTGACCCTGCTGGCTGGCGAATAGATACGTCTTGCCTTGGTGCACCGCACCCCAGCGAGTATCACCTTTCTGCCACTTGCCTTGGTCGACCAATGTCACGGGACAGAAGCCGTCCATTGCGAATTGCGAGCCACTTGGTGCCGGTGGCGGGGCGACGTCTTGCTGCCGCGTAGGCTGAACTTGGAGTTGATTACCTTGCAACTGATTGGGGTTGCTTGCAACTCGGTTGTCGTTGGGGAGGTTCGAGTACCCATCCTGTGAGCCAACAGGTGGCCGTTGTGCGTACGGGTTCATTTGAGAAATGCCTTGCCCAGGTGCCACATTTGACGCGCCCGGGAGAGACTGCCCATTTGGCGGCAAAGCTGCTTGCGCTCCAACCGATGGTCCGGGATACGCATCGCCGTAGCGGGGCGACACGTTTGCCGGTGCCGGTGCTTGTTGAGCAAAGCCATCTGAGTATTGGTTCGTGACATAGGTTGGTTGTTGGGGCGGCGCGGTCTGTTGCGGTGGGAAGTTCGAGCCACGCGAATCGCCATAACCGTTCGGTGTCGCATTGTTCGCAGCGGCTCCGCCGAAACCACCTGTGCCGTAGCGATTCGAGGGCTGTCCGACTGGAGCACGTCCTGCAACCTGTTCGGTCAGGTGACCACCAATTCCATACTGGCTTCGAGCGGAATCCAGCATCGCAATGTAACGATTCGGATCGGCCGGACTGGGAACGCTGCGAGCAATCTCTCTTCCCTCGGCAGTCACAATGACGTCGGTGGGCCAGGCTTCAATCTTGTAATGATCACGTAATTGTGGAAAACGATCGACGTTGATCTTGACGGCCACGTATCCCGTCGAAATCGCTCGCGCGACTGCTGCACGAGGAAAGACATCGCTTTCCAATTTTTGACACGGAGCGCACGTGTCGGAATAGAAATGCAGCAACACCAAGCGATGTTGCTGTTGAGCAATGTCGCGTGCTTGCCGCCAATCCGTCACCCAAGCGATACGGTCCTGTGCGGACGCTGCGGCAGTCCAACTCAATAAACATCCCATCAATGCAACGATTGCAACTGTGCGCATGGTATCACCGTATTGATTAGCTTCGACAGTTCATATTTTGGCAGCACGATCACGTTCATTCCGCCGGTGTTGCAGGCTTTATCGGATGACAGAATGTGTGGATTGCAGGAAAAATCATTGATCCGCCCGACTTTTCCGATTATCCTGGTTCTTCAGGGTGAGCTGTGCATAATCTGCGTGCTCTGAGACGACGAGGTAGGCTATTCACCCTGTTTTCTGGAGAATTCTCGGCATATTCCGTAGCACCGGACTCGTCCCATGATCAATCATGGCCGATCAGCCCAAATCCCCTAGTTCCAATCGAGTAACAGCTTGACAGGGACGAATAGATTAGTAAGATTCCGGTAGTTTCCTGCCTGAGAGCAATTTCAGGCGTTTTTTGCTCGCCCAGAATAAAAGAGTTGTCTTAGGGCACCCCCTTCTTGGAAACCAATTTCCGTCAAGTTGGAAATGATTCGGGGGGATCAAGCGCGTCTTTGACGCAATTTTTGGCTTAGTCAAGATTGCCGCGTGCTTCCGCAAGAGACGACTTTATGATCACGCCGACGAGGTGCTTTTGCTGCCCCGTTTGAACGTGGTAGGGCGGTATTAGGAATGGTCCATCGCTTTACACCGGTCCGCGAGTTTTTGATACGACTCGGAATGAAGCCAACGTGGCGGGTCTGGTCACGACCAGGGCAATCTAGAACTAACTGCTTTGGTGTGCCTCCCGGAACTGACCCCTGCCCGCGCTGCTTACGCCGCGTGAGA
>JASLPZ010000379.1:0-6501 GCA_030744725.1 Pirellulaceae bacterium | reverse complement strand
AAATCAACACACACTACGTCTCGGGAGGGTAATCGAAAACACCAAGCAACGGTATGTTATTAATCGGGAGTTGCCTTGGTACTTATCTCGTTCCAGCGCGGTCCCACTGCGCGAAATATAAAACAACAGGATTCGTGGCATTCCGGTAGTCGGTCCACCCTCTGGCCAGCTGACAATCTGATTTGCATCATCCGTGCCAAAGATCCGTCTCACTTCCGCGGCCGCTTCACGTTCGCCACGTTTTCCCTTGTTGCGGGAACGCAAACCCATCGATTCATCCCTAAAATGGAGGCAGTTTGCGAATTGACGCAACCACTTCGTATCAACATCCGTTCTTGTCACCCGCCTCGTGCAGCAGCTCCATGCCATACGCAAGACGCTGGGCCCACGCGGGAGAAGCCACACGCGGCGCCTGCTCGCGACGTTGAACGCCCGCCATGGTCGACTCGAAGCGCGGCGAGCAGTGATGGTCCGGGTATCCCTGTGAGTTCACGCTGATGCGACAGCCACAGGCCACACATGACGTGAGGGTGTTCAGCAGCGTTCTGTTCATGCTCAGCGCCTCCATGTCGCAGCAATTCATGGATGGCGGCCGATGGCGGGGAGCGGTTACGCGTTCGCTCGCCATGCGTCGCATCATCACGCCGGACAGCATAACCAAGAGCGACCGACCGAGCCGGCACCGCGGATACGTTAACTGTGTGAATGACAGCCGCCGACACCCCAAGGCACACGCCACCTGCCGAACCTGCCAACGCGAATTCGAGTACACCGCCCGACGTGATGGAGAGGGTGGCAAGTTTTGCTCGAATGCCTGCGTGAGTAAGGGCAACGTCAAGCACACTGACGCCAAGACGCACCGCTCGTTTTGGAACGGACGAAACCAATCAGTCGAGACCCGGACCTGCGCTTTCTGCGGTGATGCGTTTGAGATCCCACCCGCGGTAAAGCAGAAGCATTGTTCAAACAAGTGTGCTGCCGAAGCACGTTCGGATAAACGCTGGGGCAAGGTGGCTGACGAGAAGGTGGACCATCGAGAATATGTTTGGCTACTCCGCTGGTTCGTTCGTCGATATATCCCCACAGGGCCGCTCGCTGGCTCGGACGTCTATCAAAGCGCTTGGGTTGGACTTCTTATTGCTTGTGAGACGTACCGCGGTTACGGGACGTTCTCGAGCTTTGTGGTGTCTCGGATGCGACGTCAGGTCTCCGAAGATGGTGGCGGCAGGCAGGCTGTCCGGCAAGCACGCCAAAAGCTGCGGGATGAGGGGGTGCGATTTAAGCAGTTTCGTCCGGCAATGCTGCCAACCGCTGGCGATGAAGATCCCGTCGAGATCGCCATAGCCAATGAATTGGAAGAGCGCGTCACGCAGGTCGTCGGTTCCATGCGGACCGTTGTTCAGGAAGTTGTTCGTTGCCGCGCGTTCAAGGGGATGACGAACGCCGAAACGAGCGACGAACTGAACATATCGCGGAGAGCTGCGTCGATCTCGCTTTCACAGGCACGCGAGAAGCTGTCAGAGATTCGCTGGGCCTGGCCTGAAGATTCCCTGCCGTGCAAGTCGGCTTAACCATGGAAGCGTGCCCAGCCGCCGGCGGTAACTCAATGGCGGCTGGCTTTCAGTATCGGCCATTGTTCTTGTCCTCGGTGCTGGTTGGGCTGTGAAAACCAACAGCGTCATCGGCAGTGGCCGCGGCGGCAAGATGGGGCGGGCGCGGTTAGAAGTAACTGCGGTTTGAAGGGGCAGAATTCCAACCTTTGGCGAGACTCAGCGGGGGTAGCCTACCCTTTTGGCTTTAGTTCCAGCGTTTCCATCGGTTAGACGGTTTGGGCGTTGACGCTTTAAAACAGGCAATCAAAGTGATTTTCGGCTGTCTCCCCCCGCATGCAATAGATGTGTGGAAGTTTGCTTGGAGTTGTGCTCATTTAGATCTCCCTCAAAGCTACTTGTTCTCGATGATCGTAATGTGATTGTCAAGAAGAATCCACTGAGAATGTGAGAAACGGCGGACATCCAGGTCGGCGTCGTCACGGTTGTTTCTGTCCCGTGGACCATCACGTTCACCCCACCTGGCCCTTTTGCCAAATCGTGCGACTTGCCATCCGCACGCAGCATTGTATCGTCGCGATCATGCTCGCCCTGGTGTGGTCTGCGCGGTGGTGCCACGACAAGATTTGGATTGGTCTGGTCGTCGCCAATTACTTGGCGCGGTAGAGTGATTCGCAGCAAGTGGAGAGACTAATGCACCTTGATATTCTTGTCATTGCGCCCCATCCCGATGATGCCGAATTGGGCATGGGCGGAGCCATCTTGAAACTCAAGTCCGAAGGCCATCGCGTCGGTGTCTTGGATCTGACCAACGGTGAACCCACACCACACGGCAGCCCAGAGATTCGGGCTCGCGAGACGGCCGCGGCTACCCGAATTCTCGACCTTGACTGGCGCGAGAATCTCGGTCTGCCCAACCGTTCGCTCGAAGCGACGCTGGCGGCCAGGCAGCAGTTGGCGAGTGTCATTCGGCGGGTCAAGCCGCGCTGGCTGTTTGCGCCGTATTGGGTCGACGCGCATCCCGATCATGTGGCCGCGACGCAGTTGGTCGAAGCAGCCCGTTTTTGGGCGAAGTTATCAAAGACGGAGATGGCCGGCGATCCGCACCACCCTCAGCGCATTTACAATTACTATGCGATCCATCTCAAGTACGCCCCGCAACCCGCGTTTGTCTTGGACATCACCGATCACTGGGAGCAGAAGCTGGCGGCGATCCAGTGCTACCGCAGCCAGTTCATCGAAGGTCGTTCGCAAGACACTCCGACCATGATCGACCGATTTCGGGACGAGGCCGCCTATTGGGGCCGAATGATCGGCACCGCCTTTGGTGAGCCGTTTGCATCGCGTGAACCGATTGGACTCAAGAGCATGGCCACGTTGTTTTAGGATTGCGCGACGATCAGCCAGCGGATACGCGCAGCAGCCGGTTCTTTTCAAAGGGAAAAGTGTTTGAGGTGGCCTTCCGCTCAGTCTGTCAATTGGTATGGATCGCCGAGACGTTTCATTTCATCGTGAAGAAGTGTTTCGAGCTCCTTGCGTTTGGCCGCATGTTCTGGAATCTCTGCGAGATCGACCTGGTTTGCTTTCGGTGAACTCTTCAGCAACTTCTGCAGATCGGGGGCGTGGTGTTGCACGAGAAACTCGTGCGGATTTTCACGAAGATTGAAGAGTTGCGTTTCGCGAACTTGGCCATCGAGCACGGCGTATTCGATCAGCTTCCAACCATCCTTCTTGACGGACCGCATACCGGGTTTCGTGCCGCCACAGTAGACGCCATAGAGCGTGTCGCGAACACTGTCGGATTTGCCCTCGAGCACCGATCGGAAACTCACGCCATCGACGACATCAGGAACGTTGATCCCCGCGAGGTCACAAAGTGTCGGGAGCATATCCATCAAATAAATGTAGCCGGACGCCTCACTTCCCGCTTTGATTCCAGGGCCTCTCGCGATGAACGGCACGCGCCAGGTGTGCTCATACAGATTCTGTTTGCCCGTAAGCCCATGGCGACCAACGGCGATCCCGTGGTCGGACGTGAAGAAGATGTAGGTATTGTCGAGTTCGCCGATCGCTTCCAGCTTGGCGAGCACCCGGCCAACCTGGCGATCGATATTCTCAATGCAGGCATACTCGCGGCCCAGTTCATTCCGAATTGTCGCTTCGTCTCGCTTTTTCATCACACCCTGGACTTTTTCCTCGTCGCGCAAGCCTGGGTGGCCGTGGTGGAATGGATGCGCTGGCAGGTAGTTGATCTGCAACGGTGGGGCCTGAGGATTGGGAGTCGTTGGGATGTTCCGGTTAACCGCCCCGTATTTGGCTGCCAGTTCCGGAGTAGCATCGCGCGGATCATGGGGATGCGAAAAACCAAAATAGATCAGAAACGGATCCGTGTCGTTGGAGGCTTCGCGCTGTGCGAGGTAATCCATGACCTGATCGCCATGCCATTGGCTGCCTCCGTCAGCTGTTCCTCCACGTTTCGACGCAACTTTGCTCACGCCGAACAGGTTGTTGGCCTCATTGAAACTGTTGCCCTTCTTGCAAGTGCGAAACGTGTCGAAGCCAGCGCGGTTGAAAACCGCGGGCATACTCTGCTGAGCGGCTTGGTTTCTTAACGATTTGGGGAACTTCAGGCCCGGCCCTCTGGCACCAGGGATATTCCACACGGATCGTCCCGTCATGATCATGGTTCGAGACGGCGTGCAGACGGCGCCGGACCAAGCGCCCATGTGATGGGCGTCGTGAAGGATCATGCCTTCGCTGGCGAGCCGGTCGAGATTCGGAGTTTGGCAGACCTCGTTACCATAAGCCCGCAATGTTTCGGGCGACTGGTCATCCGTAAGAATGAACAGGAAATTCGGACGCTCATTGGCGGCCGCGGCGACGGTCCAAGAAAACAGGCAAAGCAACAACGTCTTTGTCGCGACTGAAAGCAAGGTATGCAGAGGCATGGTGTCGTTCCTGATTTGGTGTCGTTATTGCCTGCTGGGGCTGTTCACGCCGCCGTCAAGTCATTCAATGGGGCGTTCCTCGCCATTAGCGTTGCGGAGAAACGGTTTGCGAGCTTGCTTACCAACGGCCGGCTTGATCTCCCGCACCCAAATGTTGCGAAAGCGGGTGGGGTTCCCGTGGTCTTGCAGTCGAATCGGAAGCCGGTTTGCGTGCTTCTTGTATGCGGGGGGACGCGTGAACGGCGTGTCCCCTTTCAATTCGAAGTGGTTCAGAATCAACACGCCGTTATGGATGGCCGTGATGAAAGCGGGAGATTCGAGCGAGCCATCCTCGTTGAATCGCGGTGCCGTCCAGATAATGTCGTACACGTTCCATTCGCCGGGCGGTCGTGTGGCGTTTACCTGGGGTGGCGTCTGCTTGTAGATCGCGCCGGCTTGCCCGTCAAAGTAGGTTTTATTTTCGAATGAATCGAGTATCTGGATCTCGTAGGTATCCATTAGGAACACGCCGCTGTTGCCACGGCCCTGTCCCGTGCCTTTGGCGGGCACGGGAGCCGACCATTCAATGTGCAATTGGCAATCCCCAAAGGACTCTTTCGTGCGTGGGTTGCCTTTGCCGCTGATCATGGCACCGTCTTCAATTTTCCAGTTGTCCGCGCGCTCCCAGGCAGAAACGTCGGTGCCATTGAAGAGTGAAATCGCATCTGACGGAATGCTACCCTGTTCGCCAGGCGTTACGATCGCCGGTTCCTTCCAGTCGATTCCGTTGAGATACTCATCGGCCACGACAAGTTGTGACGCCGTTGTCGTTAGTGCCAGTGTTGCCAGGGTGGATAGCCAGTGTGTTGGTTTCATTTGCGTTGTTCCTCGCGCAGAGAGTCTTCTGGGGCATGCAGAGTCGTGAGTCATTTTTTAGCGACGGGCACCGACCGCAGGTTGTTGGGGAGCGGGTCGCCGCAACCGAGCGATAGCTCACATCGGTCTGAGGCACAGCCTCACTAGTTTAGTCACAATACGTTCGAAGTGCGCTGGGGGGAAACAGCTGTTGTGGTGTTTCAAAGCCAATTCTCGACCGTCGTTTTTGCTACTGCGTGGCGTCGTCGAGCGTCGCAATGGTGGAATTGCTAAGATGTCCAGCAATCGCGAAACTGCGCAAAAAGAAACGATCCCGTGCAAGAACACCGGATCGATCTATGAGTGGGCGATGAGGGACTTGAACCCCCGACATCCTCGGTGTAAACGTCGTTCGGCCAGCGCAAAAACGTTCCTAAATGCTAACGGGTGCGAACAAGTGCGACCCGCTGTGTGTGGCAGAGTGTAGCAGACCGGAGCACTGTTAATCAAGGGTTTGCAAAGCTGCGCAGAGGCGTGAGCGTTGCATCCACGGCGTCGCGCCTCGAGAGAGTGGGCGGCAGGGGTGCTCCCGATTGGGCGGATCGCTCAATGCCAGCGGTCGAGTGAGCCGTCGCTGGTGTCGTTGATGTAGTCGAATCGGTCGCTGAGTTCGATGATGCCTTCATCTCGGCATCCGCGTTTGACGATCGCGTGGTTCAGATCACCGGCCAGAAGGTGAACATCGGCCCCGCTGAAGATGATCGTTTCGACGTTGGGATTCGAGGCGTGGGCTTCCAGTTGAACCTGTACCTCGTCGTCCACGTAGAAGTTAGCTCGGAGTATCGCGGCGCGTTCGTGCGGCAACAGTTCGATTTTGATTTCGCGGGCCATGTCGTTCCACTCCGATGGAATCGTGATGCGTTATGCCGACCGACGCAGCCGCCGCTCGGCGCGTTGTTCGCGCGCACGCTGAGCGCGGTCAAGCGATTCCTGAACCCGTTCTTGAATAAGATGTTGAGGATGCTCCGCGATCCAACGGTCCGGAAGCAGCGACGGCAATTCGCTGGCCGACGTTGTCGGCAACCGCGCATATGGAGTGCTCCCCAAAAGCTGATCCATGTGTTATGAGAGTCTAACCGCCCGATTGTGGGCACGGAGGATTCTCATGA
>JASLPZ010000378.1:0-6536 GCA_030744725.1 Pirellulaceae bacterium | reverse complement strand
GCGACTTCCCGTGCAGGTCAACGCAGTCCGTCGATTCTACAAACCGCTGTTGGAGGAAATCCACGACAACACCGAACCTGGTAACGATCGTTTAACTTCGGCCAGAAACGGTCATTACAGGTCAACCATGTTTACTTCCAGTCGTTTGCTTCCCTCTTGACTTTCCTTCCCCTCCAAAGGAACTTTGATCCGTTTACTTCTCTGTTTTCTTCCCTTTTCGTTAGCTGGATGTGGTCGAAATCACGCGGTTGAACAATGTTGTTCACGTCCTCATTGCCGATTCTGTCGTCGGTCCCTGATAACCGACGCGTTTGGTATTTTCACGAGACGAACAGTTACCCATTGCTACCGCTGTGTGTCGTCGCAACGGCGAAGAGGGGTTCATTTTGGAGATTGGATATCCATGCAAAACGAAAACGCAATGTAACCGCGTTGCCAGGCCCGTCCGGCGTTGTCGTGAGTGGCGTGGATTCGGCCTCTGTGTGTTGGAGGTGTGCTTCGGTGTCCAGCCCGCCCTTCAGGTTCCCCACTCTGAAGCAGCCGGCGAGACACCGTTCTGCTTATGGTTCGCCCTTGTTCTGTGACGGTGTTCTTCGGCGAGATCACAATAGCCGTTGATCTCCCGTTCCCGCCGGCATTTCCAGGTCGAGTGAACAGCGTAGGCGAACGGGTCTTCGTAGGCGGCGGATCGAAGCACCTGAATTCGCCCAGATGTTCGAATCGGCATTGCCAACTCACATCTCGCCAGACATCAAATCGAACACATCTGAACTCCACGAAAACACACCGTGCCGAGCACGTTACCTTTGTGTCGCCACTTTCTTCGCTCAATTCCATACCCAACTTTGGTAGGTCCCAAATGATCGAAACTGGTTGGTTTTCGATGATCGGTACCAGGGTCATTCACAATCTTCAAAACGCCTTCACCCAGCGACCTAATCTGCGTTTGCGTTGGGCCAGTGCCGTCGACTTTGATGTTCTCGACAACTCCATGCAGCCGCACGGTTGTGCTAGGTTCGCTGTTCATCGTGGGAATCTCATTCGTTCCCGGCCAAGACTGTGCAACAAGCTTGTAGTTCCCAAGTGGCACCTCGTCGAACTCGAAACTCCCGCGATCATCCGTCACGGAGTGCCAAAGCTTGTCAATTCCATCGACCACCGACATCCCCAGCGGCTTCTTCGTCGCAGCCACAAGAGGAGACCCCGTCTTGCTCTCGCAAAGAAACTTGAACGCTCGCTGGACATTGCTGGGCCTGCCATCGCGACCCACAAGCTGCCCGGTGATCTGCGGTTTCGCCACGGCACTGTCGCGTGGTTTTGGGCGGAATCGTTGCTCCATCACGAAAAACTCGTAACCCCCGCGTTTCTCTCTTACACCAAACACGGTCTTGAGGAATTCTTGGACTGTCTTGCCATCGGCATTCTTCATCTCGATCCACGCCAATCGGTCCTCGACCTGCTTAGGATAGAATTGCATCAACAGCCGTCCGGGCCTCACATCGACTCCCGCGGACCGTAAGATGTTGCGATCAAAATGCTCCAGGTGACCACCTCGCCAGGTCATATAGAATCGCATTTCTTTGTCACCTGGCCCCAATCGTGAATCAGGCCGACCCTTCAGGAGGTTGCGTGCATAGTCAACGGTCTTCTTGCCACCGCCGACTGCTCCCAACTCAATTCCGAAGAAATCCAACTGCGTTGCATAAGCCTGCTGACTCGACGAGTCGAATCGGATCTCCCAGCGTTCCCAACGTGGGATGGTGTGGTCGCCTTCGCCCAACGTCTCTCGGGTATTGCCATCCAACGCATCTTCCACGGGAAGTTGATCGAAAGTCCAGATGATGGCGTCAGACGCTCGGCCAGTCTTGAATGCGAGTGGGATACGGTGCCGCTGTTTCTTGAAGAAGCAGAGTTCCAACTGTTCGTCGCGAAAACGGTACAAGTAATATTGAGTTTCGCTCTTGCCGTCTTCTCGCTCACCAGTCAAATGGAGCACATTCAGCGAACCTTCGGTTTCGAGCCGCAGCTTCATCTGGCGGGGTGTCACGTTTGGTGGGTAAAGCGGCGGGCTGAACGGAGCTGTTACCATGTCGGATTGGAACACGAGCTGCATCGGGCTGTCCTCGATTGCCACTGCATCATCGCGAACCGCCGCGGGCTCTGCGCCGCCATGCGACCATTCCGCAGACAACGCCCACGTTCCTTGCAGACGTTTCAAGTCTCCAGCGATTTTGTTGTCGCCACCCTTCGCCCTGCCCGCTCCTCCGTTGCCTTCAACCTTTGTCTTCATCGACCACCGAACGATATCACCCAACAGGCGATCGCGGCCCTTCCAAGTCTGCCAGGCTTCTGTCCACGGGCTATCAATGCCCGTCGTCAGGACGGCCGTGCGCCCCAGCCCATAGGTCCAGCTAGCCAAGACAGGCAGGTCGTTCCCGTCTCGCCCCGGAGCGATGATCGAAGCGCGGGCGAGCGGATTGTCTTTTAACTTGGTTTCCACAAGGCCCAAGACCGGCGGCACCGGTCCTACGATTGTGTCCACGAAATCGCCTTCGTTGGTTAACTTCGGCGAGATGTCTTGCGATGGCCGGTAGATGAGTGACCGCGACACGACGCGAGACTCGCGAGCAAAGATGCGCTCCAGCACTGCGGGGACGGAATTACGAACGTGATAGTATCGACCACCTGTGGACGAGGCGATTTGTTGCGGGAGCTTGTTGGTCACAGGACCATGCAAATCTACATGGACGACGGAAACTGGAATCCCGGCCTGGCGGAATTCTTTTAATGTCGACTGGTTTGGCGCGGCCGGATCGCCATCGGTGAGGAGGAGGACACTTCGGGAGGCTGTCGGAAGTCGCCGGAGAGCGTCAAGAGCCATCCGAAACGCCGGTTGGAAATCAGGCATATCGCCCGCCTCCAAGCCGTCGATTCTGGCGAGCAATTCACCTCGCCGGTCACCGAGCTGAACGACGCCGCGATCTCCGCCCCACAGCCATCTCGTTCCATCTTTGGTGTAGTAGATCACGCCACAATGGTCGCTGGGGCCGAGTTGATTGAAAGCGGCTCTGGCCGCAACTTGCTGCCAGTGGTTGCCACGCCGCAATTCGGCCGGATGCAACAGCATGACGAGCGCGCCCTGGTTTTCAGAGTCGCTCCACTTGAAATCAACGGGCATCGCCTTTTCCAACTCGGTCCCGCCCCATCCTCCGGGCCCAAAGCTTCGCGACCCGCCGAACAAAACCAAACCACATCCGAAGTCGCGCGTGTTTTGCGCCAAGAGTTCTATCTGCTCGTCGGTGATCCAACTCAACGTGTCCGCATATTCGCCGCTGCTGCGCGGAACATCAGCCAGGATCACCGAGTCGAACTTCAACAGCTCCGCTTGCGTAGGAAGCGGTTTGCTCGACGGTCGGAGTTCGACATTGAAGCCTTGCCTACGGAGTACATCGACAATCGCCTGATGGTCACCACTCTTCCGCCAATCCTCAACCATCAAGACGCGCGGAACACCTTCTGAAGCCACCAGCTTGTCGATGTGTGTGCTCTCGGTTGCTGCACTGTCCGTGGCCGATTGGTCCTGTAGCGTGCCGCCTGTTGGCTGCTGCGCGTACGCCAGCAATGGGAGTAGGCCAGCCAGTGCAATTCCCGCTGTTGCCATCGTCCAGTCGGCTCGCGTCAAACGCAGCCGAGGCCGATCGCCCTCACCAAGCAATCGCATGACGCGGCGTTTGAACTGTGAAGGACTCTCGCCAGAAGCCGCCAATGCCGCGACTTGCGAAGTGACATCATTGCCTTCTAACTTGCCGGAGAGCTCGGCCATTCTCACGAGGGCCGACGCGTATTGAAGCCGCTGGAAACCGGATTGCAAGACGAAGTCGTCACAGCAGTTCTCGCGCTCGACGCTGACAAGACGACTTACGTACCAAACTGCTGGATGGAAAAACAACAGCGATTCGACAAGCCTCTGCAAGAGATTCACCAACAGGTCGAATCGACGAATATGAGCCAGTTCATGCGTGAAGATGGCTTCCAATTGATCCACCGGCATTCCTGTTGCCAGAGAGGAAGGAAGCAGGACCGTAGGCTTCAGAATCCCCACGACAACGGGAACGGACACGCGGTTGCAATACGCGACCGCAGGCGCCGCCCTCATGCCCGCCCGACGAGCTTGTGAGACGATTAGGTCGCGCAAAGGTTTGTCGTTGATTGTGGCGGCAATGCGTTTCAGCCGTTGACCACCGCAGAGGGCAACGGCAAGCCGTAGCATCATGAATGTCACACCAAGCAGATACGCAGCGGTTGCGAGAGGCGCGATGATCTGCAGCAGAGATCCAGCAGCGAATTCGGTAGGATGGCCTTCCAAAACCGTCCCATCTGCTGATCGGGGTTGCGCACTACCAGTTCCGGCGCTTGCCTGCGCGCCCTCGCTGAACGAGCCTGCGTGTGATCTAGACGAGACGAAAGCCACTGGTTTGGCTGGCCGAGCCAACGAGGTTGATGCGTCCTCGTTCCGGATCTCGATCTCGTCAGAAGGGAGAAGCACTACGGCCGTTTCCCCTTGCCGTGACAGCAAGGCGTACGTGACGGGCAAGCAAGCGATCATCAACACCAACGCTGACAAGCTGACCGCGTAGCGCCGCATGGCCGATGCGTCCGGCAGCCACCGAAGTAGGACGAACGCCAGCAGACCAACCACCAGCCCCTCCCAGATGAAGTGCAGCAGTGTGAGGGTGAATTGCACGCAGATTTCCTGATTCGCAATCGTCTCGAGCCATGTCACGTTCATTATTGTTGTTCCTTGGCTTTGCGGTTGATCAGCTTGCGAAGTTCCTTGACGTCGTCCAAGTCGACTTCGGAGCAATCGAACAGACTTAGCATGACGGCAGGCGCGGAGCCGTCAAACAACCGCTCGACGAGATCACCAAGCATCTGTCGCGACACATCTTCACGGGCGACCCGTGGCGAGAAGAGAAAGGCCTGGCCTTGTTTCTTGCGTTTCAGCTGCGATTTCTCGAACATCGTGTTCAATGTCGTGATGACCGACGTGTGCGCGATATCTCGCCCCTGCTCCGCGAGGCGTTTGCGAATGTCGCGCACCGGCAAGGGCGACTCTTCCCAAAGGATCTTCAGGATCCGCAGCTCAAGTTCCGTGGGGTGTTGCGACGAAGGGCGCGACATAGCTCTCTACTCGGCTTGGACAAAACAACATTCAAGTTAACTAGAAGACTACGATGGGCCATCTGCCATGTCAAGCCATGTCTTCGAGTTTTATAGAAGACGGTCTGTTGGCGAGATCCTGCAGATGGCTGCAACGCGATGCAAGGCGGCCGAGTGGACACTCGCACCGTGTTTACGGGCGGCGTCAGGTGTCAGGCCGTGTGGCCCAGGCGCTCATCGGAAGAAACATTCAATTCTCGGGCCACGAGTCGAGCTGATTTGGGCGGTCGGCCAGTTCGGCCGTGATTCCGAGGAAACGCATTGGGGGGGTTCTCAACCAAACACAGTTCGAATCGCTGAGAAAGGAAATCAGCAAGAGATTTCGTTCGGCCAATCAGGCGTAACAGGCCGACCTGGATTCACCATTTGAAGAAAATGTCGTCAACGCTTGACGTACCTACATGATGTAGGTATTATTACCGACATATTGTAGGCAAGGCAGTTTTCAGGAGTACGAGATGGCAAAAGCTGATTCATCGCCGCTGACGGATGCTCAGAGGGAGATTATGGAAATCGTGTGGGAGCGCGGAGAAGTGACGGTCAGTGAGGTGCGCGACGCGCTGGCGGAGCGGCGCGAGCTGGCTCGCAACACCGTGCAGACGATGATCGTGCGGCTGGAAGAGAAAGGCTGGCTGAAGCACCGTGAGGAGGGGCGGACTTTCGTCTATTCGGCTAGCCGGCCGCGAACGGTGTCGCTCGGAGCCAAGGTCGCGCAGATGGTCGATCGGCTGTTTGCCGGTTCGCCGGAGGAGATGGTCACGGCGCTGATCGAATACAGAGGTCTTTCGCCGGACGAAGCTGAACGGATTCGCGACATGATCGACGAGGGGGATTCGAAACAGAACCGTAGTACCAAGCGGGAGAAGTAGTCATGACCGCATTCGCCTTCTGGAATTCCGGTGATCAGTTCTTTGTCTGGGGAGCGAACGTTCTATTGCAAGTCACTTTGGTGACCGCCATTGCTGTGGCTATTGCTGCGTTGGTGCGTCGCAGCCCGGCCGTGCGGTATTGGGTGCTTTGCTCTTCATTGTTGTTGGTGCTGTTGAGCCCGGTGATTGTACTCGTGATGCAGTTGTCGGGAAGAAGCTTGTTGTCGGTGTCGTTGATGCATGAAGCTGTGGCTTCAGTGACCGACACTGCGGAGGTGGAGTTGTCTGTAGAAACGCGACAAGTCGAAGCTCCCTTGCCGCTCGAGGGCTTCGCCAAGACACCGAATCTCGCTCACGACTTCACGGGGGAGGCCCTAGGCTGCGCCAAAGTTAGTATTGCTTGAGCTGGGCGATCGTTCGGGTTTTGTTTACGCTTTTCTATTCCGA
>JASLPZ010000377.1:0-6556 GCA_030744725.1 Pirellulaceae bacterium | reverse complement strand
GGCCGAGCCTTCTTGCTCTCCGTAGGTCTCGCTCACCGAGCTGTCCATGTCGAGAATCAATTCCTGTAGCGGCTGGCTCTGGTGGACCTTGTCAATCCACTGGCCCGAAAGGTTCATCAGCGCCGTGAGGTTGCTCTTGGCACTGAGCGTCTCGGTCTCGAAGCGTCCGACTCCGCTGGTGGAAGCGGCTTCCTTGTCCGCCTGTGCCGCCCGCCCACCGACAATGTGCCGCATGGCCGGATCGACCGCCAATCGCTCCGCGTCGTTCACGTCTTCATAGCCTGCCAGACGACTGTAAACGGACTGACGCAACAGCGGCACAAGCAAGTGTTGCTTGTTCGTTCCCAGGCGTGAATCCGTCAGGACATCTGCGCCCATTTCGGTGAGCCCCAGCGCTTCGTCCAGCTCGCGGTAGGCCAACAGCCCAGCATCGCTGGTGATCTTGCTGCCGCAGAAACTCAGCCTCAACCGACTGTCAAATCTGACCCGTAAATCGTCGTTTTTGGTGTCACCCATTGGGTTTCCCTGTCAGCTTGGCATGAATTGCATAAAAACCCTTGTATTGAAGGGCTTGGCGCAAATCGTGTGCCAAAGTGTGGGAAGTCAAATGGGGAATACGGGATAAGGGATCTCGCCGGCCACGACGGCCTTTCCTTTCTCTAGGAAAGCGGTCATTCGTACCTTGGCTTTCGTGGAATCACCAAAGTAGGCTGCCGTCACAAGTGCCGCGGCGAGCCCTTGGCATGTGAGCCGTTCGTCGGGCGCCACGCGAGGAGCGCTGGCTGGCCCGATGCTGCCGTCGGTCCAGAAGGCGCTGATCGCCAGCAAACCGCCGGGGCCGCGCGAATCCGCCACATTCGATGCGTCTTCGCATTCACGCCGACGGGCTTCGATCGGATCGGTTACCCATTCAACAGCAGCATCTAGCGCCGTGACCTGATCCTGGCCAAGTGGTTCATCTAACTCATCGCGAATGCACAAACAGCCCCACCAAACAGCATCCCTCTTGGGAAGGAGATAAGCTCGCAGACGCAAGGCGTCGAGATACTGTTCATCCTCTGCCAGCCTGTCGATTAGCTGATCTGCATCCGGAGTCGTCTTGGCCATCTCCTGGATTTCGTCCGACAGTTCGAGATAGGCACAAGCCGTTACTAATGCGAGCAGACCACCCGCGGCCTCCAGAACTGCCGCATCATCAGAAGTGCTGTCGGCTTCAGCGTCCTCTGCTCGAAATGCTTCACCCTCGATGTTGACTGCAAACGAAGTTCCTCCGGCACATATCTCGTCGCCGTGACGAATCACAACAACGTCGTCGATTTTTTTGCCGTTGATCAACGTGTCGGCCTCCGTGCCCAGGTTGCGAACGCGGCAGCCGTCAGGAGCGCAACGAACTTCGAAATGGAGTTCCGACATCTCGGGATCCACGAAGCTATAGTCCGCCCAGTCCGATCGTCCGAACGTCGCAACTTGATTCATCCGCAATTGAATTCGTTGCGCGCGCGCACGACTCGATTTTGATTGAAGCAAAACCAGCATCACACTAACTGATCCATCCGGAACGGCATCCTGGGACACCTCCTCAATTAATCATGACCACCCCTCCCTTGAGCGTGGCCATCCCCTTTCCCTCGACGGTTGTCATGGGACTCGTCACGTCCGCTGTCGCTTGGCCTTCGACGGTGATTTGCGGTGATTTGATCGTGATGGAACCCGGCTCCATCACAATCGTACTTCCGCCAACTTTCAGCGTGATCTTCTGGGCGGCTTCAATCGTACTTTCGCCGGCGGTAACCGCCAGC
Organism: Pirellulaceae bacterium; assembly: GCA_030744725.1. Classification (GTDB taxonomy): domain Bacteria; phylum Planctomycetota; class Planctomycetia; order Pirellulales; family Pirellulaceae; genus ARS98. The sequence goes on along the minus strand of JASLPZ010000377.1, from coordinate 4,757 downwards.
GAGTGGTTTCCAGCCGAAACGGTCGTCGAATCGTCGCCAGTCTTAATCTCGGCGGTCCGGTCCTTCCAGACCTCGATCGTCTGGCTGCCATCCGGGGCGCTGCTGTCGCCAACTTTCAGCAGCTGATTGTTGTAGACCTCGATCGCCTGGTCGCCGGGATCCATCTTCTCGAAACCGACTTTCAGACTATCATCATTTTCGACGATCCTGACGAAGTCTTTTTCCGCGTGAAAATATACTTCTTCTTCGTCTTTCTTGTCCTCGAATCGCAATTCGTTGAAGTTGTCGGGGGCACCTTCTTTGGTGGACCGACTCTTGACGCCGCTCTGTGTCTGATTGTCCGGCAGGCCGTAAGGCGGCATTTGGTCGTTATTGTAAACGCGTCCCGTGATCAGTGGCCGGTCAGGGTCTCCTTCCAAGAAATCCACAATTACTTCCTGGCCGATGCGCGGAATCTGTATACCGCCCCAAGTCTTTCCCGCCCAATGCTGTGACACTCGAATCCAACACGAACTGTCTTCGTTCGATTCACCTTCTCGGTCCCAGTGAAACTGGACTTTGACGCGGCCGTATTCGTCCGTCCATATTTCTTCTCCGTCTTTGCCGACGACGATTGCCGTTTGCGGTCCTTTCACAAATGGTCTGGGAGTCGCCCGCTTTGGGCGGAACGGATCATCGCTCGGGTGGGCCAAAAACAAGACATCAAAGCGGTTCTCTGCGTCAGTCCGCATCTGCTCGACTTCCGCCGATTCGATCTCGATCTCGGTGGAAAGAAGAACATATTCAGCGTTTTCGGCATCTCGTGGGTATTCCGTCAGATTGAACAACTGACCGACCTGCAAACCACGGTGGTCGCCCTCGCCTCTTAAACGCTTATGGCGACTTTGCAATTCCTCGATCCGGATCTTGGCGTACGTCTCGCCATTGCTGACTTCGCTGTACCGTCCCGGGTAGTCGTAGACTTCGTAATCCGCTTGCGTATGCTCGCGTTCAACCTGTGATTGTCCCAATAAGTCCACTTTGGGTTTTGTGAAATCAAAGTCGTCGAGGACGAACGCACCGGACTGCAGCGCATGTTGAACCTGCCACAGTGAAATATGTTCAAGCTCAACTTGAGCCTCTCCCGGCGGTCGGTAGGGGATGTCGGAACCATCGTTTCCCTCGACCGTTCCGTACGCACTCTTTGAATCGCCAAGAACCAGTGTATGTTTGTCCTCTTCATGTTCGAAGAAATAGAAGATCCCCTCCTCTTCCAACAAGCGGCTGACAAAGTAGAAATCGCTTTCGCGGTATTGCACACAGTAATCGCGCGGCTCGTAGCTTTCCGTCAGTGAAAGGCGGTAGTCACTGAACTCGTGCGTCTCCTTGACGACCTCTTCGAATATCTCAGTAACCGACAACTCTTGAAAGATTCGGCAGTCGGCATTCCGACAAAGAAACCACAACCAGGGCCGCAGCGTTGCACGATAGTGAGCGTAATTGCCCTCCCGCCCGAGATGAACAAAGTTGCTGACCAAGCCATTGAAGTACCGCGAACGATCTTGCACATTGACGATGATCGTCATCGACTCGCCCAGCAGCTCATTCGCGTCTACTTCGAAGTCTTCGCTAACTAATTCAACGACATATTCGAAAGGAGAACTAATTCGTTCCTTCACTTTCATCGATCGCAGAAGTAATCGATCGACGCCCGCGTCGTCGGGCGGCAAAGGAGTCTTGACTATGTGAGCACGTTCGCTGGGCATTCCGACTTACCTTCCAGAGGACACGTCAGTCGCGCGTTGGCCGATCGCGTATCGGGCGCTACGAGAGACACTCTTGCAACCATCCTAATATCGCAACAAGAACGTCAACTTGCACATACTAGTAGAAGTCCGAGTCATCTCGGGACCCGTCTCCCGCAAAGTCGTCGTGGGAATCCGTATCCTCGTCGTCTTCGCCGGAGACACCTCCTGCTATCTCACTTCCGGCGCCTTTTGCCGTCACGTAGTAGTTTTTCAGATCGCCAACGCGTTGATCGACGCGAGTCCTAGTGCCACGATAGTCTTGCAACCATGTATGCAAGAACCCAAACCCTGGGATCACGCTGAGTCTTGTCATCAGATCTGCAATCGGCAGTTTCTTCATGGACCCACCTCCGCCAACGAACGCCGCAAGAGGCGAATGAGCGCGCATTTGCACCATTCGCGCGTGCTTCCAATACTAGTGTTTCCTCCGCTTGCCGTCAAACAACCGAGCTTCTCTGGTGCTTGCCTCCGCAGTCGGGCCAGTTGAATCCTGGATGTGAAAGGTCTCGGAGCGCGACGGGCCGCTGTACACACGGGCCGTCTGATCTTGGCCGTGGCGTTCACGTCAGTCGATCTCCGCGCCAAACAACCAACGGAAAGGATCGATCGACGAAATTGCCAAGCAAACCACGAAACGGCTCGCAATTAAACAACTGGCTCAATACTACCTGGCAAACGACGATTCGCGCAGCTTTCTGTCGCGGACGGGGTTGCAGTTGCAGTTGAACCGCGAGGAATCCGCGAGAGCGTTGTGCCCGGACCGTTTCAGTTGATAGCCTCGCCATGACGCCTGCGGTAAACTATTTGCGGTGGGTTCGCGGCCCGTTAGATAGCGTTGCTCAAGAGGCGACACCAGGGGCATCGCGAGCGATTGTATTCCACCCCGGTTTGGACTTAGTGAATCAGCGTCGGTGCCGCCACGGTTGACGCGGTTGCTGACCGCCTATGTCTTAACAGACTAACGTGTTACCCGTTTCGTAAAGGTTAGTGTCGTGGCCGAGAACGACGGCTCGTTTGACCTCGACATGGCAATGATGGACGACAGCGCATTGATCGTGCTGGCACAGGAATGTGACTACCGCCCGGCCCGCGACGAGCTCATTGTACGTTACGCCAATCAAAGGGATCGTCTGATACGTTGGCTTGCATCGTCGACTGAATTCAAGACAGTGGATGTGGAAGATGCATGCCAAAACGCGGTCTTTTGGACCGTCGAAGCGATCAACAAATACGACACGGAACAGATTGTGAAAGAACGTGGCTGCAGTTTCTATACCTTCCTGAACCATGTCGTGGTTCGGCGGTTCAAAGATTATTGCAAGTCCCTTCGACGAAAGGAGAGACCCTACGATCGAACGTTCAACCCCCAGACACCCGAAGCTTTCTCCAACTCTGCGGATCAACCGACGAACGATCCTGCCACGATTGCTGAGTCGCAGGAGGCACAGACCTGTCTTTATGCCGCCATCGCACAGATGGACGGCCAATCTTGTCGCATTTGGGAGCTTCTCGTCGAGGGAAACAATCTTCGCGAGATCTCTGTAGAGCTCGGCATATCGTATGACGCTGTCAAACGACGACGACGAAAGCTCATTACACATTTGACCTCGCGTCTAAAGCCCCCTGATTGACTTGTCCAGACAGCGAGAGTAAGAAGACTTCTGCCTGCGGCGTTTAAGTTGCTGATTTTTTTTATTACACCCGCACGCGTCTACCATTACCGTCGAATATATTGTCACTAGGCCTGCACGGCAGGACCATTGGTGCTCAAACAGGAAAGGGTAATACATTGCCAATCTACGTAAAGATTCCACTTATCGGGGGAGATGCGACGACCGATGGCTACGAGGATGGCAAGTGGTTCGTGGCGGACAGTTTTAGCTTCGGTGTCGAGCGTGAGATGAAGGAGAGCGGTGAGAAAGCCGGGACGGAGGACATCAATATCGGTGTCGGTGAGTTGCAGGAGTGCACAATCAGCAAGAGCATGGACTCGGCTTCTGGGAATTTGGCCCAAAAAGCTATCAACGGTAACTCACTGGGTACCGCTGAGATCGAATTCGTCGAGGTGGCTGGGACTAGTGGCCAAGCGATCTGCTACCTGAAATACAAACTCGAACGGTGTTTTGTCAAATCGTGGTCCACGAGTGGGGATGCCGATGACAGGCCGACTGAGGAAGTAGCCTTTTACTACAACAAGATAGCATTCATGTACCTGGCAACGAAAGATGGAGAAGTATTCGAACCGCAGGGGATCATGACCTGGGACAATGTGAAGAATAAGCCTTGGGGCGATCATGGCATCCAGCAGAGCGGGGATTCGTTGCATCAAGCAGAGTGAGTGCCTGCGAGAAGTCGAGCTGCAGTTTTCGAAAGTGCGCTTTGCATCCGCTAAGCCAACTGTCGTGCCTGTGGGGTTTGCCACCAGCAATTGAGATAGGCTTCCACCCGATAGTCACCGTCCACCCATAAGCCGGATTGCCCACTGGGAATCTTGCAAGGCATTTGGTTGCTCACCGAGTGATCTCCGATGATTTTGATGCGTATTGGTAAACTGCCTGGCAACTGTGAGATCACAGGTTACGAAAAGGGCGGCTGGTTCCCCATCGAAGGTTTCAACTTCGGATTCAATGTTAGCATGGAGGAGCTTGCAGGGGCCATCAAGGCGGAGAAGGAGCGCAAGAAGAACAAGGAAAATAGGGGAAATGATGCCTCGCAGCAGACGGGCTCGCCTGTGGCCCAGACTCGCCAAACTGCTGACAAGAAGAAGGATGACGCCATTACGAAAATGCAGATTTCCAAAGCTGTCGATGCGACGACGGTGTATCTGATGAGGCACGCCATGGAGCTGCCAGCGCCGCCTGGTACGGCGACGACGCTCGACGCGGAGATCCACGTCATCGGGTCAATGAGTGACGAGGAAAAGACGGTCTACTGTCAACTAAGGGTGTATCTCCAGGATGTCTTCATCAC
>JASLPZ010000376.1:0-6560 GCA_030744725.1 Pirellulaceae bacterium | reverse complement strand
CCGATAGTCGCCTTTCGCTCCGCGAAAGGAACGTGCTTTCGCGGAGCAAAAGACGACAATAAAAGATCGAACACTGCGTAGCGGCTTATCACCTTCTGGACACGCGAGATTAGAATTCGTTCGCGTTGGCCTGCATTCGAGTCGCCTGGCCAATTAAGCTGAGCACGGCTTCGCCGACTTCGATCCGATATCGAACCCCTCGTTCGAGTGCCTTGGCCGTGATGGAGACTTTGTCTTTGCCGGCGGCGTCTTTCAGCGCCTCAGCCATGGCAGCCACGGCCGGTTCCGACTGAAAGGTCGAAGCAAACTCCAAGATCTGTCCCACCGAAACGGTAAAGGCAATCGGCGGTCCAGTGGTCTGCGCTGTTGCGGATTGATCGATCACCCTTTTCAGGAGCTCGGTACAATCCTTGCCGAATGCCACATAAGCAGACTGCGAGCCAGTCCCCACGACGACATTCAGGCGGTCACCTAACACGCGCCTCGCGTCCTGTTCCTTTTCGGGAATTGGAACCGTGAAGGTGTGCAGATCGACTTTTTTGTGTTTGGAGGCATTGAATGAAATACTATCCAATTCCGCACCGGCGTCGGCTTCCTTGGCCAGTTGCACTAGTTTCTTGAGTTCCTTTTCCACGGCGCGACCGTCTGCAACGTAGCCGCCGGCCACGAACTGCACGGCCTCGGGATTCAGCAACAAAGCCGCACCGCCATTCACTTTCCCAGTCTCGACGGTTGCATTCAATATATCGACCATCGAGTCGACAAATTCTCTGGCCAGATCGCGGACTTGCTCGTTGGGAATGTCGTCGTCATTGTCAATTTCCTCGCTGGCACTTTTGCGTAAGACCTTGAGCATTTCCAATGCTTGCGTCTTCTGTTGGCCGCTCACCAATGAAGTGAAATGGAGCGTCGCGGCGGCCTCGGGAAGCAAGAATCCGGTGAAACCTGATTTGGCATTCGTTGCCATGGCGACCTGTTTGGCCAGCTTGCTTCCGTCGACGGCTGTCACTGAAAAATCAAGGTAGGTTTTTCCATCTCCCTTATCGACGCCCCAACCGATCGTAACTTCATCCGCCTCCTTCATGAATTGACTCAGGCTGTCGATGGACTGTCGGCCCAGATTCTCTTGCAACTCTTTCTCTGTCGTGTTGCCTGCCTGGCTAGCCATGGCTGCTTCAAAGCCATTCTTGATTTCGCCTAGTGCTCTCTCACGCAGTTGTTCGGGAATGCTCTGCACACCGATGCGGATGCCAATATTGTATTGCTCGTTCAGCCCGCTCAGCATCTTGGTGGGGTCGTCGGGCAAGCCATTCAGGTTGGCCGCGGAATCCGAGATGAACGCCCAGCCCCCTTGGTGCTTGACAAAGATGTCGCGCTGGAGAGAAAGCTTGCGGACGCCACCGCCAACGTCTTCGAGTTCACCAACCGAGTCCTCGATCGTTTTGACGACTCGATCAAAATCGTTGACCGCCACAAAGGCGATTCCAGTTGGCGCGTCCCCGACCACGTTGATGTAGACGCCCGATGGTTTTTTCGTATCCAGACCGCCGACGTACTGGCCCGCCATCAGGTTTACGAAACCACCCAATTCCGGTGCCCCAGCGGCTTTGGTTAGGTAGCTAATATCGCCAAGCAACACATCGGCGCTGGCAATGGAAACGACCAAGGCTGGTTTCTGACCTTCGGCCTGCGCCATGGTCTCGGCGGCTGGCGCCAGCACAAACGTCAGGACGAAAGCCACCGTTGCGGCGTACGTCAAGCTAATTCGATTAAGCATCTTCACGATTGAGTTCTCCCTAAACTACGGCATTGTTGTTGTGTTGATTGGTGAGCGATTGGGTCGAGACATTATGGCGATAGGCCAATACAGGATTGCGGATAAATGATCAATGACAGAAGGCATCTTGACGGCGGATGTTGCCCTGCTGGGCAGAAGCTGTCACCAATCTAGCAATACTCCAGGGTGATGTGAGCAAGTTTCACTGAAAACTCAAATGCATCCGACTTCGGTCACCGCGCACAAACTACCCAAATCCACGCTTTGCGTCGATACAACTTGACACACATCGTTCCAGGTATGAGAAAGCAGCGTCGAAAATGAAGCCGTGTTGAACGAACGGCGCGACCCGAGCCAATCCTCGCGGTGGGGGGGTGGCCAAGACGACAACGCCTCAGGCCGATCTACTAGAAAGCTTGTATCAGGTTCTTCTTTACAAATGAGTCACGTTTCAGCGACGGGCACCGACCGCAGGTTGGTCCGAGAGCGGGTCGCCGCAACCGAGCGATAGCTCGCATGAGTCTGAGGCACAGCCTCACTAGCGTTCGCGATAGACGATGCGACCCTTCGTAAGGTCGTAAGGCGAGAGTTCCACGCGGACCTTATCGCCCGGCACGATCCGAATGAAATGCTTCCGCATCCGGCCAGCAACGTGCGCCAAGACTTCGGTACCGGTATCCAATTGGACTCGGAAACGCGTGTTCGCCAAGGCTTGTGTAACAGTGCCCTCGACTTCGAGTGCTTCTTCCTTATTCTTTTGCGTCACAAAGTTCCTCCAAGAAAACTCCAAAACAGGTATTTTGCACCCCGTATCCTGGTGGATTCGGCGGCTTTGGTCAATAGAGGCAGGATTTGGGATCTTTCGATTTTTCGACGCTTGCGTTCGACTTCACTGAATGGGGATCGACTCGTACAAGCTGGTCTGGAAACAACGTGCCGACTCAATCTCCAAGTCCTTCGGCGAGCGCTCGGCGCACAAATCCCTCGGACTCTGTGCCCACGGAGAGCCGGATTGTGCCTCCTGAGATACCCAAAGCGTCGCGCTCTTGACCGGTCAGACCTCGGTGGCTGGTTGATTCAGGGTGACTGAGCGTGGTCGCTATTTCGCCCAGCGATGGCGAAAATGGGATCTGTCGGGCGCGGTCAATAAACGCATCGGCGGCGGTTCGTCCACCGTCCAACTGAAACGTGACGATCGATCCGAAACGATTGCCGAACTGCCGGACCGCCAATTCATGATGCGGATGATCCGGTAAGCCAGGAAAGTCGACCGCCAAGACGTCCGCGCGGTTTACCAGGAACTCTGCAGCACTCTGCGCGTTCGTAAACGCACGTTCGGCTCGCAAGTGCAGCGATGCCAAACCACGCGCCGCAAGCCAACACTCGAACGGACCGCTGGCCAAACCCCACACGGAGAGCACGGTCGGAACGCGTTGCCAATCGGCGGTTCTCCCGCACAACAGGCCGAGCATCACGTCGCTGTGTCCGTTCATCATTTTGCTGGCACTTTCCAGGACAAAGTCTGCTCCGTATTCCAAGGGTTGGCAAAGTATGGGCGTCGCAAACGTGTTGTCGACCAGCAATTTGGCACCGCCCCCGTGTGCCAAATCCGCCAGGCCGGCAAGGTCGGCAACTTGCAAACGCGGGTTGGCGATCGTCTCGACCACGACAAGTTTGGTAGCCGGACGCATGGCGGCAGCCACTTTGGAATGGTCGCACGTGTCGACAGTGGTCGAGCTGACTCCTAGCCGCGCCGCTTCCTGGGTCAGCAGTTGCAGGCTGGGGCCGTAGATTTGACTGCTGGCAATCACGTGGTCCCCAGCCTGCAGTTGGGAAAGCAGGGCTAAAGACATCGCCGCCATGCCGGACGAAGTGATCGTGACCTCCTCGGCTCGGTGCAGCAAGGCAACCTTTTCTGCCAGCGCATCGGCGTTTGGATGCCGGACCCGTTGGTAGACGTATCCTTCGATCTGACCTGCTAGAATCTGTTCGGCCTGATTCGTGTCGTTGCACTGCCACACCGAAGTGGGATACATTGCCGGCGCCATGGGCTGCGTCGTTTGTACCACGGGTTGTTCGGTTCGCGGACAGACATCGTCGGGTTTTGGCCGTTGGTTTTGTTCATTGTTCATAGCCTCAGTATCGCATATGTCCGACAACGCCCCAAGACGCCAACTCACGCTGTTCGATTCGGTCTGCATCATCATGGGGGTTGTGATCGGCGCTGGTATTTACGAATCCACGCCGCGCGTTGCTGGATTCGTAAACGATGGCTGGGAGTTGATGGCGGTCTGGGTGGCGGGTGGTCTGATCACGCTGGCCGGTGCGCTGTGCTACGTCGAACTTTCGACGGCGTTTCCGCGCGAAGGGGGCGACTATGTGTTCTTGTCACGTGCATTCAGTCGACCGATTGGCTTTTTGTTCGCCTGGACCGAGTTCTGGATCGTGCGACCTGGCAGCGTCGGCATGATGGCATTCGTGTTTGCGCGATTCGCACACGAATTGGTCCGTGGCACGCCCTTAAGCACGGGCAACAAGGACTGGGATTTCGTGCTATATGCGGCCGGCACCATCGTCGTGATTACAGGGCTGAATCTCTTGGGCGTTCGCACGGGTAAGACGGCCCAAAACGTACTCACGGTGCTAAAGGTTGTGGGACTTGTGGGCATTGTCTTGGTGGCGCTGTTGACCCCGACCACTCGGGTCTTGGCCGACCCCTCCGCAACTGCCTCATCGTCAAACTACTCGCTGGCGCTGATGTTTGTGCTGTTCACATACGGTGGGTGGAATGACCTGTCATACGTGGCAGCCGAAGTGCGTGATCCGGATCGCAATATATTGAGATCGTTGATGCTTGGCGTGGCGCTCATTACTGTGGTCTATCTGTCCGTCAATTTCGCTTTTGTCTATGCCCTGGGATTGACTGGCGCAAGCAATCTGAATGCCGGCGACTTGCTCGAGATGCGGTTCGGAGTCCAAGGGCGCCGCGCGATTGGGGTGTTGGTTTGCGTTTCCTCGTTGGGCGCGATTAACGGAACCTTGTTCGCCGGATCACGCATCTACTACGCCGTGGGGACCGAGCATCGTTGGTTCGCCTGGCTGGGCCAGTGGGACGGAAAATTGGATTCGCCCGTACGCTCGCTGTTAATGCAAGGCACGACATCGCTGCTGTGGGTGTGTGCTTTTGGCGGCGCTCAGGGCTTTGATCACCTCCTGGCGTTTACGTCGCCTGTGTTTTGGTTCTTTGCGATCCTAATTTCGATTTCCGTGTTCCTGCTGCGTTTTCGCGAACCCAACTTGCCGCGTCCACATCGAATTGTTCTGTTTCCAGTTACGCCAATTGTGTTTCTCTTGTCGTGCCTGTTCATGTTCTATTCAGCAATTACGTACGCCACCAGCGTGTGGCAAGCGAGATGGGAAGAGATTGGTTGGGCACCGGAGGGATTCTGCACGCTGGGCGTGCTAGTGATCGGAATCGGTGTCGGCCTGTTGTCACGAGCGCGATGCTGAATACGTCAGGGCTTCAATATGGGTTACATCAAGCTAATTCACTGGAAAGAGGAAGAGGCGGCTGAACGAGCGGAGAGAATCGCTGTTTGCGGTTATGAGGTTGATTGCGAGGCGCTCAACGACGGTTCAGCGTTGCGAGTGATGCTCAAGAGTCCGCCGCAGGCGGTCGTGATCGACTTATCTCGCCTACCGTCCCAAGGTCGGGACGTTGCACTTGCCTTACGAACGTCGCCGGCAACGCGTCGCGTGCCGATTGTGTTCGTCGAGGGCGAGCCGGAAAAGGTCACGCGGACAAAGACGTTACTGCCCGACGCGACCTATACACGATGGAGTCGCATTAAAACGTCGTTGGAAAAAGTACTGGCCAACCCGCTCGCCAATCCGGTCGTTCCAGATTCAGTGTTGGCGGGCTATTCAGGTACGCCGTTGCCCAAGAAATTGGGGATCAAAGCAAACTCGACGTTAGTGCTTTTGAACGCCCCCAGCGGGTTCATGGACACGCTGGGCGCGCTGCCTGACAGCGTGACGATCAAGTCGACTGCGCGCGGACGCCGCGAATTGACCGTGTGGTTTCCTAAATCAGCTCGCGATCTGGAAAACCGAATCGATCGGCTGGCCGATCAAGTTGAACGTGGAGGACTTTGGATCGCCTGGCCCAAACAAGCTTCTGGAGTGAAGACTGACATCACTCAGACAATCGTGCGCAAGGTCGGCCTGGCCGCTGGGCTGGTGGATTTCAAGATCTGTTCGATAGACACGACATGGTCAGGGCTGAAATTCACGCGACGCAAGAAACAATGAGACCCCGAAACGGACCGGTCGGTCTCGAATTTGGGGCGAATCGGATGCCGGGATCATTAGATTCGTCGCAATGTCGCCACCATTAAGCAAACTCCGCAAAAAACTTCGAGCTTTTCGGGGCGTTGCGGGCCACTGTCGCGAATCGGAAAACTGGTGTCACGAACGACGGCGAAAGAATGTGGAATTCGCCCCAAAAGCGTCGATTCCAGAAATTGATGGATTCGGCAAATGCCGGTCTGGTGATTTGCCGATAGATATGTCGTCTTGAGTGCTTCGTGATGAATCACGAGGTATAATTGAAACCAGAGAAGACCTTCGGTCAACATTCCGACAGAGGGACCAATAATTCGGATTGGCTTGGGTCACCAAGTGGCTTGTGCAGAAGCACGCCCGACTCACGCTTTTCTTCCAGCGACTCCACTCGTCGCAGTGGACCGAAGGTTTTTCTTTTCTAAACAAGCGGCCGAGCGCG
>JASLPZ010000375.1:0-6592 GCA_030744725.1 Pirellulaceae bacterium | reverse complement strand
AAGGCCGGATGAGGGGTGGCTGATTTCGTTTGGCAGTTCGCCCCCTCATCCTATCCTGCTCCCCGAGGGGAGAAGGGGCGCGTTGCCGGCTAATTCTCGTTTTCAAAAGCGAAAAAGTCTGAAGGGTGGGGCGATACACCGTATTCGGGTCACCCAATGCGTGGCCGGATCATTCTGCATCAGTCGTTCGCGGATGGAAGCCGTGCCGCGGATAGAGCAAGCCCCCCGGCGAATCCTCCCCATGGCTGTGGGGCGTGTCGGCTATTCGGAGCGGTCGCATGAACCGCCGGCACCGCGACGTGTCACTCGATCGAGTGGTATGTATCCGGTGCCCGCGACTCCCGTGCGCCTATCTGTCGCGGTAATCGGGGGCAATTCATAAATGTCGGTTTTTCCGAATCCAGGAACCGACTCGGTTCGACGACGTCACGAAACCGCTTTTTTTAGGCACATTCACGTGGATTCGCGGCTTCGACCGGTGAGCGAGGCTAGCGAAGATGTGCGTTTTCGAGCTTGCCGCAGTTCGAATTCGGAATTACTCTTTAATTGGAAGAAGAGGTAACTCTTGTTTGGCGAGGGAAGGCCCCTTGTTGCATTGCAGCTCCCACGGAATCCTCACTCGGAATATCCTCTTTTCTCGCTGGCGCTCTTTCTCAAGTTGCCTGCCGGTCCTGCCACATCGCTTGGTGGCATAGGGCGAAGCTCATCTCTGCAAAAATCTTTGTGGTCTTGATTCTGGTCATTCGTCTCCGTCACATCACGTGAAGGGAAGATTCGCAGCGCCAATCGTTTTGGTCGGATCCGGCGTGCAATTAAGGGAGACAACATGAAGAGGCAGGCCGTTTTGTCTCGAACGATGACTCTGGCAGGAGCTAGGTTTTAAGTCCAGGACGACCGATTCGTAATAAGGCATTGACAACTCAATCAAAATACTGGCTACAGCGACCTGGGGTACCTGGGTATTTCGTTTTGGCGACCCAGTGTGGCGGTTATCGCAAGTTGGCATAGGAGGTTCGCGATGAGTGATGGACATCAGATCATTTCTCTGGTAGCGGAACGTCAAGATCTCGAGCAGTTTCGTAGAAAACACTGGGAGGGTACTTTCGACCAGTACCTGGACCTGGTTCGCGCCGAACCTAGTGTGACACGAAATGCTTTTCAACGTGTCTATGACATGATTCTGTCGTATGGCACTGAAGTCTACGAGCCATCCCGCGGCGAACACCGATCACGATACACGTTTTTCAGCGACCCGCTTGACAATGGCGCAGACGCAGTATTCGGTCTGGATGAAACGCTGGAACATCTCGTCAACGCTCTGAAGAGCGCCGCGCGCGGTTACGGCATCGAGAAACGCGTCTTGTTGTTGCACGGTCCTGTCGGCAGCAGCAAGAGCACCATTGCCCGCTTGTTGAAAAAGGGCCTGGAACGCTACAGTGGTACCGACAAGGGCGCGCTGTACACCCTGGGGTGGTCCGCATCGGAAAAAGATGGCGACGTGCAATGGTGCCCAATGAACGAAGAACCGCTGCACTTGATTCCAACGCGCTTTCGCGCGGAGGTCTTCGGCCATTTGAATGCGGAGCGATCCGACAATGATTTTCATGCGCAAACGAGCGGTGAAATGTGCCCATTCTGCCGTTGCATGTACGGCGAACGCCTGAAGAAGTACGACGGCGATTGGACCAAGGTGATTCACGACGTCCGAGTCAAACGCGTGATCCTCAGCGAGCAGGATCGGATCGGTATCGGCACGTTCCAACCGAAGGATGAAAAGAACCAAGATTCGACGGAACTGACAGGCGACATCAACTACCGAAAAATCGCGGAACTGGGCACCGACAGCGATCCACGTGCGTTCAATTTTGACGGCGAGTTCAACATTGCCAACCGAGGCATCATTGAGTTTATCGAAGTCCTCAAGCTGGATGTGGCATTCTTGTACGACCTGCTCGGAGCTAGTCAGGAGCACAAGGTTAAACCCAAAAAATTTGCCCAAACGGACATCGACGAGGTGATTCTCGGCCACACAAATGAACCCGAATACCGTCGGCTGCAAAATAATGAGTTCATGGAGGCGTTGCGCGACAGGACTGTCAAGATTGATGTTCCGTACGTCACGAAGTTGGACGACGAAATCAAGATTTACGAGAAGGACTACAATCGCGAAAAGGTGCATGGTAAGCATATCGCACCGCACACGATCGAGATGGCTGCGATGTGGGCCGTGCTAACGCGTTTGGAGGATCCCAATAACGCCAGTTTGACGTTGCTGCAGAAGTTGAAGCTCTACAACGGTAAGACGTTGCCCGGCTTCACGGAAGAAAACGTCAAGGAATTGCGCGAACAGGCGGCCAGCGAGGGCATGCAAGGTATCTCGCCGCGCTATGTTCAGGACAAGATCTCAAATGCGCTGGTGGCACATCCTGATGCCAGATCGATCAACCCTTTCATGGTCATGAACGAACTGGAATCGGGACTGAAGCATCATTCGTTGATTAACAACAACGAATTGCGCCAGCGCTATCGGGACTTGCTCGCTGTGACCAAAGAGGAGTACGAGAACGTCGTCAAGAACGAGGTGCAACGCGCGATTGCGGCCGACGAAGATGCTCTGAAACGTCTTTGCGGCAACTACATTGACAACATCAAGGCGTACACGCAGCGCGAGCGCGTCAAGAACAAATTCACAGGTCAGTACGAGGAGTCGGACGAGCGATTGATGCGGTCAATCGAAGAGAAAATCGACATCCCTGATAGCCGCAAGGACGATTTCCGGCGCGAGATCATGAACTACATTGGCGCATTGTCGATCGACGGTAAATCGTTCGATTTCCGGTCCAACGAGCGGCTCCACAAAGCGTTGCAGCTTAAGCTGTTCGAGGATCAAAAAGACTCGATCAAGCTAACAAGTCTGGTCTCGAATGTAGTGGATCAGGAGACTCAACAGAAGATCGATGTCGTAAAGGGGCGCTTGATTCGCGACTACGGATACGACGACGAGAGCGCCACCGATGTGTTGAACTTTGTTGCCAGCATCTTCGCCCGTGGCGATGTCCGCGAAGAAGAGTGATCGTGGCGCAAGGCAACTCGAGGCATACCAGGGACTCCTCTCGGAGCGTGGCATGACACTGAAAATTGATCGTGACCAGAATCGGTTTAGACAGATTGTGCGTGGGAAGATTCGGGAGAATCTTCGGCAGTACGTCAATCATGGCGAACTGATCGGCCGGAAGGGTCGCGACTTGGTGAGCATTCCGCTGCCCCAGTTGGATATTCCTCATTTTCGCTACGGCCAAAACGGACGCGGTGGCGTGGGGCAAGGGGATGGTCAGGAAGGACAGCCGATCGCGCGCGGAGAAGGGGATGGAGATGGAATAGGCGAGGCTGGCAACGAACCCGGTTCCCACGTGTTGGAGGTCGATCTTACGTTGGACGAGCTGGCGGCGATCATGGGTGACGAACTGGAATTGCCGCGGATCGAGCCCAAAGGGCGGGCCAACATCAACCAGAGCAAAGCACGGTATCGCAGCATTCGTCGCGTCGGACCTGAATCGCTTCGGCATTTCAAGCGTACTTACGTCGAGGCGCTTCGCCGAAGCGTGATTGAAGGTAAGTATGACATGAACCGTCCGCGTGTAGTTCCCATCAAGGATGATCGCCGCTATCGCTCGTGGGAGGAAGTCCAGGAACCGATGGCCAATGCCGCCATCATCTACATGATGGACGTGTCCGGCTCGATGACGGACGATCAAAAAGCGATCGTACGCACCGAAGCGTTCTGGATCGATACCTGGTTGAAGAGCCAGTACGATGGTCTCGAACGGCGATACGTTATTCATGACGCTGCGGCCAAAGAAGTCGACGAAACGACTTTCTATCGCACGCGAGAGAGTGGTGGGACACGGATCAGCTCGGCCTATGCCGTTTGCTCGAACCTGATAGACACCTGTTTTCCGCCGGAGGATTGGAACCTGTACTTGTTCCATTTTTCAGATGGCGATAACTGGGGCGAAGACAATCGCAAGGCCATGCAAGCCCTGCGGGAGTCCCTGCTTCCACGCTGTAATCTGTTTTGCTACGGACAAGTCGAAAGTCCCTACGGCAGCGGCGAGTTCATTCGGTCGTTGGAATCTGCTTTTGGCGATCAGGAGGAAAAGATTGTCCTCTCGGAGATCGCCGGCCGTGACGCGATTTACGATTCCATCAAACAGTTTCTCGGCAAAGGCAAATGATGTACGTAAGGGTTTAGTGACCACACGCGAGGGTTCGCCCGATGATCGCCACGCACCGATTTCGACCATTGCCGTCTGAACTGGTTGCAGTTCAGCAGAAAATGGAAGGGCACGCGCGCGACTATGGGTTGGACTTCTTTCCGACAATCTTCGAAATGGTCGATGCCGAACAACTCAACGCGGTTGCAGCATACGGCGGTTTTCCGACTCGCTATCCGCACTGGCGGTTTGGCATGGAATACCAACAGCTATCCAAGAGCTACGAATACGGGCTGCAAAAAATCTATGAATTGGTGATTAACAACGATCCGTGCTACGCCTATTTGTTGGGCAGCAACGAGTTTACTGATCACAAACTTGTCATGGCTCATGTGTATGGGCATTGCGATTTCTTCAAGAATAACCAGTGGTTTAGCCAGACAAATCGCCACATGATCGACGAGATGGCGAACCATGGTAACCGTATTCGTCGGTACATGGACCGGTTTGGTGTGGACGATGTCGAGTGTTTCATCGATGTGTGCCTGAGCATCGAAGATCTGATCGACATTCATTCGCCGTTCGTCAAGCGGCACGACGATGTTCCTCGTTACGAATTCCCCGAACATGCCGATGATGAACCTGAATCGACGCCCCCGACCAGATTCAAGTCGAAGGGCTACATGGATCGTTTCATCAATCCACCAGAAGCGCTTGCCGCCGAAGAGAGACAAAACGTCGAGAAGCAACGGAAACGCGAACAGCGGTTTCCGTCCGAACCCGTGCGCGACGTGATGTTGTTCTTTTTGGAGCACGCTCCATTGAAATCGTGGCAGCGCGATATCCTGTCCATCATTCGGGACGAAGCATACTATTTTGCACCGCAAGCACAAACCAAGATCATGAACGAAGGTTGGGCGACGTATTGGCACTCGACAATCATGACCAAACATGGCATCGAGCCAGCGGATTTAGTTTGCTATGCAGACCACTGTAGTGGGACCCTGGCCAGTTCTCAAACCAAGTTGAATCCCTATAAACTGGGGCTCGAGCTGTTTCGGCACGTCGAGCAGCGCTGGAACAAGGGGCAGTTCGGCCAGGCTTGGGAGCAGTGTGATGATATGCGGAAAAAGCACGACTGGGACACCAAGACGATGCTCGGTCGTGAAAAGATCTTCGAGGTTCGTCGCATTCACAACGACCTGACATTCATTGACGAATTTCTGACACTTGATTTCTGCCGCGAACACAAGCTTTTTTCGTTCGGCTTTAATCAGCAGAGTGGATTTTATGAGATCGAGAGCCGTCAGTTCGCTGAAATCAAACAGCGATTACTCTTCAATTTGACCAACGTCGGTCGACCTATTATTCGGGTGATTGACGCCAATCATATGAACCGCGGAGAGCTTTTTCTGCAACATCGCTACAGCGGTGTCGAATTGAAGGCCAGCTATGCCGCCGACACGTTGGCGAACGTGTATCGACTGTGGAACCGACCTGTACACATTGAAACTGTGCTGGATGACAAAGCGACGATTCTCTCGTTTGACGGCTCGGAACACACATCGACAGAATCGGACGAGTTGATCGAAATCGGAGACTAATGAGGCAAATAGAGTATGCTCGCACACATGAATGACGAATTGAATCGCCTGATCCAACAGCATCGTGGTGGACCTTGCCGGTTAGCGTTGGATACGCCAGTAGGTGAACTCACGGCGCAGTTGGAGATGATCGACCAGCTTGCCTGTACGTTTTCCTTGCTGCGGCTGCAGGCGGACAAACTCGCAGCGGCTACGATCGACGAGTTGGCGGTGGTCGCCGCGGGCCTCTCTTCCCAGCTCAGCTACCTGCTCGAATCGATAAGTCCTGTCGAGATTGACCGTGACATGTGTGTTGTTCAGATGAGATCCAATCCACCCGAACAATGCGATCAAGGCACGTTCTACTATGAACTCGTCGTGCGGCTCGGCGCGATCGACCTCTGTCGCTATCAGAAGTCTCCCGGCAACGTGCGGCAGACGGTACCGGCCACCGTGACTCGCGAAGTACTGGGGCGACTAGCGGAAGACTTTGTGACGGCGGTGCCGAAATAAGTCTGTTGAAAACGCGGGGCCATTGTTGAACCCGCGACATCACTCCGGGTGTTTCACGATCCAATTGGGCTTTCAGCAGTTTCCCTCGTACCAGGGCGACGGCGTTCAGCCGGTCAATCCCAGCATGACCGAAAGTCCCCCTGGTGGAGCAGCCCCTAGCCGACCGTTGCCAATTGCCGAACAGGCGGCCACATGCCAGTTTGCCGTCCGCCAGTGCCCCCGTCCTGGTTGAATCAATATCATTCGATAAGATAGACCGGTCCAACACTTCCACTTCTTGAA
>JASLPZ010000374.1:0-6602 GCA_030744725.1 Pirellulaceae bacterium | reverse complement strand
CTGAGCGAGGAAGTCGATCGGGAGACACTCGCCCACACTAAGCGACGAATCAAATCTCGGTCAGCGAAATCCACTGCCGAACGGATGCGATCCCACTCGGAACCTGTGGGCCTCCATACCTCAACGCTTTCTTGTGTGTCACATTGATAGGCACTCTCTGCCTTTCTTAAATGAGAAACGAGTTCATCCAGCCCCTCGGGTATCTCGTTCCGCAATTCGGCAACTTGCCATCCGACCAGCGTAAGTTGATAGCCATTCTGACAAATGGCAGCCAGATGCTCGGTGCGCTGTGTGCGACCACCTTTTTTTACTCTGATATCAAGCCATCGCCGCAGTTGGTCACCATCCATTTGATCGAGGCCACAAGCCGGCGCGCAGGGAAGCGAGAGCATTCGTAAAACGGCCACGTCGAGCATCGTGAACCCAACTAGTATCTTTTTCTTGCGACCAGCCCCCGCCCGTGTGAAATGATCTTCGCAAATATGAAACGCTGGCGGATCGTCAGTGGTCACGGATCCCGCTGGGCTCCCAAGATCAAACGGGAGCCCACCTTGATCGCGACTAAGCACCATGAACGAAGACGGAACGTGGTCCAGAACCGGCGATAGACACAGCTCATCGTTCGGCGCTGGAACGAAGACACGCGCAGATTCTAGGTCATCGTCGCTGAACTCCTCGCCAAGGGAGCTGATCACATCCGATCCGTAGCCTGTCAGTTCGCGAATACTCCGGACGCGATTCAGAAACTCCCATGC
This sequence comes from Pirellulaceae bacterium, assembly GCA_030744725.1. Taxonomy (GTDB): domain Bacteria; phylum Planctomycetota; class Planctomycetia; order Pirellulales; family Pirellulaceae; genus ARS98. Next base: position 5,847 of record JASLPZ010000374.1, on the reverse strand, counting down.
GTCCGGCGGAGACACTGCACGCGTCGTGTCGACAATCCGCTGCAGGATTGCTTGCGTTCGAGTTGGCTCGGTTTGAGGCATGTTTTGCTTCCTTGCAACACCGAGTGGGTAACCACGGGGACATTCAATAAGACCAGACTGGTCTTAGCGTATGCCAGTTCCTGATAGCGAAGCAATACTGATCCTAGCAGTCGCAATTGAAGACCGCAAAAACCGAGGCACGACGGACCACTTAAAGCATGCTCTTACAGTGAGTTACGAGAACCGGTCGGCGAGTACTCATGGCCCAAACAGAGTGCCCTGTATTTCCGATTTGACGCGAAGTTGGTTCGCCAATCGTGACAGGTCGATACGAATGATCACGGTAGGCTTGGCATCCTTGCGGAGCGTTTGCGCATCCATGTGAACCCAACCCGAGACATCTACGATACCCTGGCGACTTGGGTTGGCGTCAGTCATGATTCGGACGAACTGCCCATCCCCCACTTCGAGAAACCACTGTTGGTCGGTCTCATACTTCCCGTCAAACGGCGAGAATCTCCAGTCGTACATGGCGTTCACTGCAAATCCCTTCACGCGTTCGGACCACGTCGCCATTTCGGCAGCCAATCTGGGTTGAATACCGGCCGCCTTGAGCTTCAGCAGAATCGCCAGCCAGAAGGCTTGGTGGTAATTGAACACGCGGTGCTTTCCGCGACCCGGTTCGTCGCGCACTCCGCTGGGGACCATTCCGTGTGCTAGCGCATAGCGCGCGTCTCGGTAGTTTGCGCCAATGCGATTGCAGACTTCGCGCAGCTTAAGTTCGATCTCAGGCGATTCTGCATTACCTGTCATCGGTCACTTCGCAATGTAAAGCTCAACCATGGGATTGCCTTTGCCGGGCAGTCATTATCTGTATCTCGCGGTGATCTGGCAATCACTAACGAGAAATCAATGTACGGCCGAGGTAAAGAACGGCGTTTTTTGCGTCATACTCTAATGAGGGTTTCGTTACCTCGCGCGGAGCAACCTTCGGCTCGTTTGCGACGCTCAAATCCGGTCGTTCAGGCGGCCGGAGGGGCATCCGAACGATTCATTTCGTGGCAGATTCTTTGGGGCCACACGTAGAGAGCGCACGCGTCGTCAGAAGACTTTGTTCAGATATTGGGCATTGGTCCCATGACACACCACCGACGATAGCTACCTACCAACGTGCAGCCTGACTCACATGTAATCACGAAAGGGAAAACATCCATGGCGACAAACCGAATGTTGGCGCATCCCGAGACGACACGATCACTCGCGCCTGCCGCCAGCCGCGCAAGTTGGGTCGGCACGTTGAAGATCGGGAATACGTCAATACCCGTCAAAGCCTTTGCGGCCATTGCGTCCAGTTCTGCAACGCAGCTACACCAAGTCCATCAAGGTTGTGGGCGCCGAATCTCCTATCGCAAGACATGCCCAATGCATGGTCCGGTCAACGCTGATCAGATCGGGAGAGCATATGAGTACTCGAATGACTGCCTGGTGGGGCTGTCAGACGATGAACTCGCTCAGCTACTTCCTCCAGATGACAAGGCAATTACATTGGAGCGATTCTTTCCGGGTGATCGACTCGACTTGACACTTTTGGCTGGGCGGAGCTTGTTTCTTTCCCCTGCCAATCTAGCAGCATGCTCCACTTTTTTGCTCTTGCAGGCCGCATTGATGCAGAAGCGGACTTGGGCTCTCGGCCAAACGGTCTTTTCACAACGACGGCAACTTGTCGTCGTTTATCCCGCCAAGGGTACTTTGCTGTTGCACACGCTCCATGATCCCGGCACACGTCGTGCGGCTGTCTCTATCGATGCGAATGGGAACAGCCCGTCTCGTCGGGATCTTCGCGCGATGACGAAAGTCATTGACGCGGCCAACGAATCGTTCGACTTTGCCGAGTATGCGGACCAATCTGATAAACGACTCGTGTCACTGATCCAAAGCAAGATCGATGGCAAAGCAAACAAACGTGCGAAAGGAAAACCAGCCCGGCGGAAGTCCAGCGGCCGACAACAATCGCGACCAAGAACAGCAGCCAGGGCAGCCTGACGAACCGCCACCGATTCTCCCAAGGAATCCAGATGAATAACAAGCGTCCATCTGACATTTGCTCCACGTTTCGACTGCGGCGACGCACTCCCGGATCTTTCGTGATGGTCCCCTGCCCAAAAATAGGTCGCTCTCTTCGTTGCCAAGGTCAGCTGGAGCGTGCCTTAGCTGTCGTCCTGGCAGGTTGCCCGTCCGTCACGGACATCGAAGAGCAACCAATGAAGGTCTGGTACGGATGGCATGACACGAGGCAAGGCACGACGATTCGCCTGCTAGAACAAAAGCCGAAGACGCGTCACGACCGAGCAACCGGCGAACGGTTCAGTTATGTCGCCCCTGATTTTCTGGTCTCGCCAATGAATGGACGATCTCGACTGATTGAAGTTAAGCCATCCGGCAAGCTCGATCAGGACGTTATCCAGCGAAAGTTGGCAGTATCCGCAACATTCGCAGCAAGTCGTCGATGGAGCTTCCACGTAATCACCGAACAAGAACTGTTCAGTACTCCATTGGTAAGAAACCTCAGCTTCGTAGCCCGCTATCTCGTGTTCGACGCAGACCATGCAATCTCCACTCAGGTCCTCAACCTCATCCCGAGTGCCGGAATTCAAATCGGTGAGTTAGTTCTCGGCCTCCCGCCCGAACCGTTGGTCGTGAAACGACACATCCTTCATCTGCTCGCCGCGGGTGAAATCAGCTTTGATCCCGTTATTGAGCCGTTTACTGATAATGTGTGTGTCTTTCCAAAAGGTGTGATCTCATGGGACCCATTCGACTCGCTGTGGGTGTCGAGTTCCTACTCGATGGACGGGCCTATCAAGTGGTCCGCCAACTCGCCAACAACCGCTTTGTTGCTCAAGACGCAACGTTTCGCGTAGAGGATGAGTTCTCGGAATCGCACCTTCTCCAGCTTTACTCCGAAGGTCGACTTCGCTTTGCGGCGGACAACAATGCCGACGGTCATCCGCCATCTGAAGCGAAACCTATGGCGATGGATGATCTGGATGACTGCAGCCGCCGCATGGTCGAATTCAGATGGACTGCCATCAAACCACTAATTCCGTTGAACCATACACCCACGAGCGATGACTTTGAGCGACGCTCGCAAGAACTGCGTGCCAATGGACTCTCGTGTTCAGCAAGATCGCTGCGACGCTACTGGAACGCCTGGAAGAAGTCAGGCGGTGATCGAATGGCGCTCATTCCATCGAATTCACGACGTGGGGGGCGTGGCAGTTCCAAGCGCCACAGTATGCTGCAACGAAGCCCGATATTGCGCCGGATCGCGGACGATGCAATTCAATCCATCTACTTAACGATGGCAAGACGACCCGTATCGGCCGTCGTTCGACGCGTCCTGGAAGATCTACAGCGGCACAATTCGCGGCTACCAGCCTCCCAGGCAATTCCGATTCCACGGCAGAAGACATTGTGGCAAGCAGTTGGACGCCGCATCGCTCAGCTCGATCCGTGGGAAGTGGACCGCCAGCGTTGGGGGCGACACATCGCAGATCGGCGTCATGCGCCGACATCAAGGCAACACCTGGCGCAAAGGATCTTGGAACGTGTTGAGATTGACCACAGTCCGCTCAAGGTAGTCGTGGGAACGGAAGCCGGTCCTATCGGACAACCCTGGTTAACAGTGTTGATCGACTACTACAGCCGGATGATTGTCGGCTTTTGCATCGGATTTGATCCTCCGTCTTACCCGGTGATCATGGAGGCGTTAAGGAACGCGATCCTGCCAAAGTCTTCGATCAAAGACCGCTTTCCTCGCGTGCAAGGCGACTGGCCCTGTTTTGGCATCCCCGAGAAGCTTGTTTGCGACAGAGGATCTGATCTGACCAGCAAAGACTTAGAGCGTGCTGCCTTTCAGCTGAACATGGAGCTCGATTTCAACCCTCCGCGCACGCCGCACTTCAAAGGAACGGTGGAGTCATTCTTCGACTCTTTGAATGATCAGCTGATTGCCTCACTTCCAGGTCGCACGTTTCGGAGTTGGGAGCGCCGCGCCGATTACAACGCAGACGATGGACCGCTTGTGCCCTACGACACGCTTGTAGAAGTTATCCACCTGCATTTGATCGACGTCTACTCCGTGAGCAAGCATCCGACCTCGAGTACAACTCGCCTGGAAATGTGGGAGGAGAGCGCAGCCGAACATCCACCCTATTTGCCTGCTTCTCCGGATGATCTGATCGTGCTGTTGGCCAAGCGGGTCGAGCGCACACTGTCATCGCGGGGACTGGAACTCAACGGCATGTTTTACAACTCAGACGAGTTGATGGCTTTGCGCGCCGAATTGGCGGCAAACAATGTGGAGGTCGAACGGTTCCAGGTTCGCTACAACCCCTGGGATCTGGGACACGCCTGGGTCTTGAATCCACTGGACAACCGTTATCTCAAGATCACGGCAGCCGATGCCGCCATGTTAGGAATGACAGAGTACCAATGGAGAGTATTGCGGCGCGCGGTCCGAGACAAATTCGATCAACCTGAACACCTGATGAGTCTCGCAGCCAGTCGCAACGTGATTCGCGATGTGGTTGAAGCGGCAACCAAGAAACCATCGCGACGGCGTCGCGCGCGGGCCGCCCGGTTCCTGGGAACACAACCAGCGGCTTCCAGTACCGCAGACTCGCCGCCAGAGGAATCTCCCATCTCGGATGACGACTTTCCGGTGGTAACCACCGATGTGCCCGTCTTGGGTGAGTGTGAAGACGGACTCGTGCGCGCCTCAGAAGAGTTGAGTGAAGAGGAGACACCGGAGGACTTCAGTCTCGACGACCTCGATGTTGACGATTGGGATGTTGCCTCGGAATAGCAGTGAGTCACAATGCCAACAAAGAAACTGGAGAGTGAACATGCCCTCTAAAGCAACTTCCAACCAATCGCGTGAACGCCGCCGTTGGAAAATGGCACCGATCGAAGAACGGATCGTCTTGGCCAACAAATTGCTTGTGCTGCACCCCCGTTTTCGCGAGGCGGTCAATGTACTGAAACGATGTCATGAGAGCCGAGGCCGTGGCGGCGAACCTCTGTGCGGAGCGATTCTCGGCGCCTCGGGTGTTGGCAAGACGAGTGTGGTTGATCACTACATTCGCTTACACCCAAGGGAAGAAACCGAGGCCGTGATACGACAACCGGTTCTCAAGGTTACGTTGCAGCCGGACGCAACACCGAAGGGAATCGCCGCTGATATCCTGCTCGCGCTGGAAGATCCTGCTTGGAGCAGCGGCACGGTGCAAACGCTTACGAACCGCGCGGTCAAGTTACTCCAGCGATGTGATGTCGAACTGATCGTCCTCGATGAATTCCATCACTTGTTCGACATGGATCGTTTGAAGGTAATGACGAAGGCAGCACAATGGCTCAAGGTGCTCATCGTGAATACCAAGATTCCAATCGTTGTCTGCGGCATGCCGGAAGCCGAACACGTCCTGCGAGCCGAGCACACCGAACGTCGCTTTAAGGAACGTTTGACGCTTCACGGTTTCAATTGGCGAACGACCGCAGGCCGTCGCGAATTCTGCGGGATGCTTAAGAAACTCGATGATTCATTGCCGTTGGCTCAAGCATCGGGTCTCGCGGAACAGGATGTGGCCGGGCGATTCTACCTCGCCAGTCGCGGTGTGCCCGATTATTTGATGACGCTCATACGCGCCGGACTCGCCGAGGCACTTCAGCGCGGTAGCGAGTGTATTGAGGGCTCTTCGGAGGAATTAGTGGGTGAATGGGGTGTTTGTGGTGGCGTTCTGTTGTAGAGCCCCTCGGGAATCTGAA
>JASLPZ010000373.1:0-6610 GCA_030744725.1 Pirellulaceae bacterium | reverse complement strand
ATTGCACAGTCGACTCCCGGAAATACGCTGAGAAATCCAGCGATTCTGAATTGCGAACTGCGCGTTCACTTCTAAGAACTGCTTAGCCAGGATGCGTCTCATCGTGCTTGTGGATACCCCACGGGAAAGGTGATCGGAGACCGCCGAGGTTGGAGTGGAAGGCGCGGGAAGTTCGCTGGTGATCGTTCAATTGCGGCGGCCGCATCGGTTGGGCGAACTTCCGCCGCGCCTGACTGGGCTGGATAGACTGTGACCGGCGGATCTCCAATACCGCCGACATTCCCGCGCTCGAAATCCGGAACGCGAGACCCCATTCGCAGAATCGCCATCGGTCGTCCCAAACGGTCTGCAACCAGCAACGGATCTTCATTCGAAGGTGTCTCGAAGTAGTCCTGCAGTTCGGGGTCCGAGCGCTGTCCGAGTGCGTTGGCGGAGTCCTCCAGGTAGATCACACGCGTCACAAACCGCCCGGACAAGGCCATCTCCAGTTCTTCCTGTGTCAACTGGATTGGAATAGGAAAGCGAATCTTGGAACCTTCCGGCGGATAGAGGCGATTCACCAATTCAATCGTCGGATAGACTTCATAGCCCTCCTGGAATGGAATGTTCGTCACCTGTAGATGGTAAACCGGTCCAATGAACAATCCCATTCGCAAAGGCCCCGTGGGCGCTGTTGCGAATCGCCCTTGTTGCCGCACAGAAACACGCACCCCTTTGGGTGCAATGATCTCGACGGGCTGCACATAACCGCGAAGTGCGGGAATATGAGCCAGCTGGCCTTGGGCGATGGTGCCGGGCGGCAGGTTGATCGTATGACCATAGTGCCGCGGCGCCTGCGCCAGTGTGGTGCTCGCCAGCAGCAGAGCGACGGACGCTCCAATACCGAATAGGCTGTTCTGCACGAGAGACCTTGGTGTGGATGTCGAGTGACAAAAAAATCAGGCCCCGCGAGCCGAGCGGGACCTGATTCGACGTTTCAAACTGCACGAGTCTCCGCTCGGCTCGGCGGACTCTCGTGTTTTCTATCCATTAGTGGACCACTTCAACCCGATTGTTATTCGGACGAGTGAAGGGAATACTGGGGTAGATGTTCTGTTCGCGAATCGACATGTGGCTCGGTGGCTTCGGATAGCTGTAGCCGGGCCTCTGTCGAATGTTGACTTTGAACTGTTCCGTTGGACCGGGCATGTGTACCCGAGTGTGGTTGTTGATGACGTGACGCTGGAAGCCGGCAGGAGCACCCAAAGGAATATGGGGCGGTCCCGGCAGACCGATTGGTGTTCCCGTCATTGGCATTCCGTACTGAGGTGCCGTGACTCCGGAAACATAGGGTGACATCAAAGCTCCGCCGCCCGGTGGGAGCATGGCACCGAGCGGAGCCGGGGGTTGATTGTTGAACGATGCGGCCATGACCTGATCCGTACTAGCGGCCCCTGGCATCTCGACATCTTTGTTGCCGAGTCGAATGACTGCCATGATGGAACCACGGCGATCGGCTTCCACAATCGGATCGACACCGGGATCAAGCCGTGTGCTGACCAATGTTTCGACACCCGCCAACGCCATCTCCTGGAATTCCGGATCAGGCAGGTAGATGACCTTGGTAACAAAGTTGCCGCTCAGGACCTGATCGAAATCTTCCTCGGTGAACTGAATCGGAATCGCGTTGTGCGCCAAGTAAGCCGCCGTCCGCGGTGTCGTCGGTCCAACCTCCAGCGTTGGATAGAGTTCGACACCTTCACGTCCCGGGATGCTGGTCAGCTTCAGACGGAAGATTCCACCTTCCGGAAAGTTCTTCCGTCCGGGCAGGATCATGGGGTCCGAATCGAATTGACCAACACCAGAAACGTCCCAGCGAACCTGCATGGCTTCGGGGCGATGGAATAGCAACTGGATGGTCGCCCCCATTTGGGGCGCAGCTGAAGTGATCGGCATCATCGGAGGTCCGCCTGGCCCCATCTGCATCCCTGGACGCATTCCCGGAAAACTAGCCGGTATGACGCCAGGGCCAGGACCACCAACACCGGGGCCCGGACTCATTAGCCGTTCTGCTGGCGGCAAGTTGTGATCTTGATGTTGTAACCCCGAGCAACCGGTTGCCGCGATGGCCACGCCCGCGAACACAGTCCACAGCGTTCGTCGTACGTTCATGATTTTCCCCCCTGGGTGTTCGCCAGCGAACCAAAATGAAGGGCTGACGGGAATTCAACTGAATTGGATTTGTTTACGGGAACAGAATTCACTGCGATCGCCGCGACTCCTCAGTTCAACCCACTGCAGATTGACGTAGGAGCCACTGCACGGAAGCGTTACACTGCCACACCGACATTCGGTGTAACTCGCATTGGCGTTGCCTCGCACCAACCCAAAACTCGTTTCGAATTGGCACTGCGGACCACCACGGCACGCAATCCACGTAGAGAAAACTCTCTGTGGAATATGTTCGGCCCGATGGAACCAGAATCTTTGGAAAAACCCGCACAACCGTGTAATGAAGTACAGATTGCCCAATCTTACAGGCGCATTATCTCTTCTCATGCAGTTGGTTATCGCCAGCAGCATGACAGCGGACGAAGGCGCAGATCCGCTCAGTGGTAATGACCTGATTGCGGCGGCCGGCGCTAATCTGGCCCGTCTCCCAGCGCTCGAAGCAAAGCTGCGCCAACGGGTTAGGCTGTTCGGCCATGAACTGGTGGGATCAGGAATCTATCAGCAAATGCCTGCGGGTCGCCAGCGAATGATGCGGCTTGAACTCAAAATGGATGTGGCTGGTCAGGTAACCAGTTTCCAACAAATCAGTGATGGAACTACACTGTGGATTCGGCGCGATTCGGGAGACGATCAAGGCCTCGAGTACATCAATCTGCGTCAAATTCGTCAGGCATTAGACAAGCACACTGGGACCCAAACGATGTCCCCGCTCGGCAACTGGTTCGCGCTTGGGGGACTTGATCAACTTCTCCACGAGCTCAGCCGCAATTTTGAATTCGCCGAGCCGACGCCCAGCCAGATTGGGACCGTCCCTGTGTGGGAATTGAGCGGCGAATGGAAGCCTGACGCCTTGAAGCAATTCGGTGTAACGGCTGCGGAGAAGCTCCCAGGCCACCTTCCCCAGATCGTAAGAGTCACATTAGGACGCGATCAGCAGTTGCCCCTGTTTCCCTATCGAATCGAATATGGTCGTAGATCGGATAAGACGGAAGTAGGCTCATCAAGCTCAGGAGCAGCGAGCTACGTGGCCATCGCTGCGATGGATCTACACGGGGTTCAACACCGGCCGGACTTGGCCGCACAGCACTTCCGCTTTCAGCCAAACGAACAGGAGGTCGTCGACGTGACCCAGCGCTATCTCAGCCGTCTGATAGCAAGGATGGAACGCAGCGGGGACGTTGGCAATCGCTAAGGATCGTTCGAGGAATTACTGTCCGATAGTCGCCTTTCGCGGAGCGAAAGACGACAATAAAAGATCGAACACTGCTAAGTGCCAGTTTTCGTCTATCGAGGAACTCACGCTTCGCGGGCAAGTGCAGATTACGTTGGCCTATAGGCCAACTTCCTGTTGCGATACAAGGTCCGCGGCCAGCAAGTCCAGCAACGACTCAAGTTCATCCGTTTCCGAAGCACGTTGCGCGGGCATCAAGCGTGCTTGCAGGCTGTTACTTTGAACCGCACTGGCGCGAGTGGCCGAAACAATCGCCGCAAAGTCTCGCCTGACCGTCACTTCCCCGCGCCCTAGAGGCATGTCCTCCTTTATGCGGAAAGACTCGAATGTCGGGGCCGGGAAATCAAGACGTCCAAACGGATCATCGATCACATTCACGCTGCCTTCAGCTTCGGCACCGGATCCGACCTGACGGTTGATCTCGTTGATCAGGATCACCACATCGTTAGATGTGACGAAGCCGTCACCATTGACGTCCAGGAAGGGCGGGGGGTCTGGAGGACCAATGGTCGGCAGCTTGCGTGGCCCATTCAGATTGAGGTCGTTCACCACGATGAGTACGTCCGTCGGGGTCAACATTCCGTCGCCGCTCACATCTACAGGAGACACCGGATTCTGCCAACGGTATGGAACATCTTCGACTTCAATCTCGAAACTCGCCGGCTGGTATCCGGCGGCGGAAACGCTGACGTCAAGCGTCTGATTACCGGTAATCAGCCCGTCTTCCATGGACGTCACGTCGAATGTCGTGGAAGCCTGGCCGGCTGGTATGATCACCGTCTGGGGAACCACCAGCCGATTCGGATCATTACTGGTCAACGAGACAATAACGATTTCTTCGCGGTTGGTATTGCTGCGGGTGATCGTGGCGGTTGATGTTTCGCCTTCGCGGAGCGGCAACGCATCGACGATGACGGTTAATGTCTCGTAGTCCTCAATGGTATTGGTCGCGCTAGCACTTGCAAAACCACCGGCCGACGCGGAGATCGTAAACGTGCGTGGGCCTGTAAGCAGATCATCGTCGACGGCCACAAGAGGGAAGTCGGCCGACGCTTCGCCGGCTGGGATTTCGACTGTGCCTATGGCGAAAGGTGGGTTGGCACCAGAATTGCCGCCCGGCAATTGAAGCTGGCCCGTCAAGTTCACGATCAATGCAGTGGTGTCATCCAAATTACTACGAGTGACCGTTGCGGTCGTGGATCCATTCAATTCGGAGATCGAAGCGTCGGCAATCGAAAGCCCCAGCGTCTCGTGGTCGGTGACGTCCAGCGTGGTGGTGTCTCCCAAATATCCCACAGCATTCGCAGTTAACATCACCCTCTGCGTCCCATCCAGAGTCACATCGTCAAGAGCGTTGATGTCGATCGTCGTACTCGTCGCGTTCGATGGAATGATCAAATTTTCGGCGAAGGCAACCTCGCTGGGATCGTCACCCGTCAACGTCACCGCCAAAGCCTGGCCAACGTCCGAGTTGTTTCGGGTGACGGTGATCGTAGTGCTACCTCCCATTTCCGATATCTCGGTCTGAGTCAGGGTTACCGTCAAGGTCTCCAAGTCGGTGATGTCGAGGGTCGCGGTGGCATCTGCATAACCGGCAGCGGCGGCGGTCACCGTGAAAGTCTGGTCCCCGTCGAGTAGTGCGTCATCGCGCGCTGAAATGACAAAGGTCTGTGAATTCGCGTTTGAGGGAATCAGGACTGTCAGAGGCACCGTTGCCTCGGTGGCATCATTGCCCACCAGACCGACCAGGAGCGGCTGCCCGATGTCCGTGTTCAAACGGGTCACGGTGCCAGTTGCTGTTCCATTGCTCTCGCTTATTTCAGTGGCGTCGATGTTAACCGTCAATAGTTCGAGGTCCGTCACTAGCAGTGTGGCGCTCGTCGGCACGTAACCGTTGCCGCTTGCCGTTACGACCACTGTCTGATCGCCGTCAAATACATTATCGTCGATCGCAAAAATAGTAATCGGTGGCGATTGGGCTTCACCCGCCGGGATAACGACGGTCGATGGGACCAATGCTTCCGTTGGATTGTCTCCGGCAAGATTGACAAGCAATTGCTGATCGAGATCGACATTGTTGCGGCGTACAATCGCAGTAGTTTGACCACCGTTTTCTGAAATCTGCAAGTCCTGCAACGTGACCGTGAGTGTTTCGTTGTCTAGTACTGTCAGCGATTGCGTGTCCCCCTGATAGCCAGCTGCGGAAACTGAAAGACTGACGTTGGCTGGGCCATCAAGAAAATGATTGTCGATTGCGGAAATCCTAAACGGGGCCGATGTCGTTTTGCCTGCCTTGATGATCACAGTGCTGGCGACCAACGTTCGACTTTGATTATCCGTGGCAACCGTCACCATCACAGGAAACAACAAGTCCGTGTTGCTGCGTGAAACCATTGCAGTGGTCGAACCAAGCTGTTCGGAAATCTCAGTTGCGTTCAAACTCAGCGTCAGGCTTTCGTGGTCTGTCACAGTCAACAGAGCGCTGCCGTCGACGTATCCATCGGCCGTTGCGGAGACCGTTACGACCCCGTCGCCATCGAAAACCGAATCATTGATTGCAAGCACTTGAAAAGGAGCGGATGCCTGATTCATTGGAATCACTACCGTGCCGACAACCACGGCTTCGCTTGTATCGCTACTGCGCAACTGAACGGTGAGGGGGCTGCCCACATCAGTGTTCCCGCGCCAGACTACCCCCGTGGTCATACCGTTGCGTTCCGAGATCGAGTCGTCACCGAGCGTCACCGAGAGCGCCTCGTGGTCCGTGACGTCCAGGGTCGCCACGCCGCCTTCATACCCCGTCGACGTCGCCGAAATCGCCACACTCACAGTACCATCGAGGATATTGTCGTCCACGGCGGAAATCGTGAATGTCGCAGAAGATTGCTGTGCTGGAATCTGCACGCTGGTCGGTACTATCACTTCGTCAGGCCCATCGCTGAAAAGCTGGACCAAGATCGGAAAATCCAGATCCGAATTGCTCCGTGTGATGGTTCCCGTCACACTCCCGCCGTTTTCGCTGATGGTGTCAGACGCCAATGAAACGGTCAGCTGTTCCTTGTCGAGCACTTCGACGACAGCACTCGCGGCGAGATACCCGGGAGCCACCGCGGTGAACGTTACCATCTGCGGTCCATCCAAGAGTGTGTCGTCAACGGCCGTAATTGG
>JASLPZ010000372.1:0-6610 GCA_030744725.1 Pirellulaceae bacterium | reverse complement strand
ATTCGAGTTCCTGCAGTGGGAACGGCTTCTGAAGATAGTCGAACGCGCCCAGCTTCATCGCCTGCACGGCAGTCTCGATCGTTCCCTTTCCCGTCAGAAAGATGGTCTCGCATTCGACGTTGCTCGCCTTGAACTTCTCCAGCAACTGCAATCCCGAGAGCCCCGGCATCATCATGTCGACGACCGCTACGTCGAACTCGCGCCGTCCGGTCATGTCAAGGGCCTCTTCTCCTCCCGCCGCATCAGAGACTGCGAACCCACAGCGCGAGAAACGTCGCACCAGTGTGTCACGGAACTCGTCGTCATCGTCAACGACAAGTAGATCGATTTGCGAAGTGTCCGACATAGACTCGCTCCGTGGTTCTGATTGTCACGCGACTCCCCGACATCGTGAACGCCGCAGGAATGACGACTGAGAGAGATCCAACAGCGGTGAGAAACAGCTCACAACTCTGCAAAACCTATGCCACCGCATCACCACAAGGACATACGCGCCGAAACGCGCGCCAGTCCGCACAATAGCGTGCGGTACCGCACGTCTGCTTGCGTGTCAGCGACACACACTGCACTACCGGCGTTCGGCCCAAAAAATGCACGACTCTGTCTGGTGTAAGAACATTCGAGTGCGGAGGTGAATCATGTCCCCAGGCATTGGACGACTGAAGTTACTGAAGGTCCAAGACGTGATGTCGCGGAAAGTGATCGAAGTTTCAGTGAACCAGACGATGGGCGAGGCAGCGACGGCTCTTGCTGAGAGTGATGTCGTTTCGGCGCCGGTGATCGACGAACAAGGGCGGTGTGTGGGGATGCTTAGTGCAGCGGACTACGTCAAACGCGATTGCCCGCAGCGTAGCGAAATGAGCCAGCACGAACTAACCAAACGAGGCCCAGAGGATTGCTTCAAGATCGAAACGACGACTGACATGGTGAGTTGCTATATGAGCACCGCCGTGCAATCGGTTGCGGCAGACGAGTCGCTTTTGCGAGCCGCCCGAGCCATGTGTGCCGAACACATTCACCACCTGCCTGTGCTCGAAGACGGACGACCGATCGGCGTTGTCAGCACGATGGACATCGTCGCCGCCCTGATCAACGCGGTCGATGAAGCGGACGCACAAGTCAAGCCGCGAGACTTATGAGCAACTGGATTGTGAAAGTGAGGCATGAACATGCGTGATTTTCCGGAATGTCAAGCGTTTGTCGATCACCTGCGAAGTGAACACAAGCAGATTCGCCAAGCCGTTGTCGATGTGGAACACGAACTGCGTGCGGCATGTCCATCATGCGAAACGGATCGGCTGCGTGAGAAACTGCAGAAACTGAGTGATACACTTGCCGAACACTTCAAAGAAGAGGAACAAGGTGGTTGTTTGGAAGAAGCGGTTAGTTGCGTGCCTCATTTGTCGCCGCTTGTGACCCAGATCGAAAAGGCACACGTGAGCATCTTAAGATTGATCCATCGCCTCGTCGAACGTGCGGACGATTGCCATACTGTGGACTTTATCGAGTCTTTTCGCTGCTTTGCGGAAGTCTTGCACGCCCACGAGGTCACAGAAGACCAAGTCCTTCACACGGCCTTTGGCACTGGCGAATTCGAAACCGACGAGTTACCGCCAGCCGACGGAGAACAACGATGAAACCAGCCCTGATGATTGCTATTGCTTTTGTTTTCGGTACGGTTGCATCCACGTTCGCTCAGGATGCAGGTGCAGACAGAACAAGAGCGCCTTTGCATGTCCGGGTTAACCAGCCGCATTCCACGAACGACCACGTCGATCGCGGTCTGGAAGTATTTCGATGATCTCGCTGGCGACTTCTTCCGTCGCTTTGTAAGAAACGTCAATCCGCTGCCAGCCATGACGTTGTATGATATCCGTAGCGTGACGCAGTTCCCTCGCAATGTCGCATCGGTCGGCGTAGCCTTCCACCGGTCGACTGCTGATGCGATCGAGACGTGCCCGACGGATCGCGGACAGCCTTGAGGCGTTCATGACGAGCCCGACCACACGCTGCGGATCGAGCTGTTCCAATTCTGGAGGAAAACCATGGATCATCGTAAACGGCACGTTCGCCGCGCGCACGCCCCGGGCGGCAAGATAGAAACATGTCACACTCTTGGAAACACGCGACACGCCGACCAACACAACATCGGCTTGCTTCAGGTCTTTCAGGCGCGCTCCGTCGTCATGCGCTAACGTAAAATCCACCGCATCCATCCTTTCAAACTGTTCCTTATTCAGCTCAGACGACAGTCCAGGTTGGTTTCGCGGCGAATCCTCGAGGTGATCGTCAAGCAGACTCAATGTTGGTCCGAGCAAGTCGACGACGTGCATGCCGCGGAGTTGACATTCGCGCATAACGATTGCACGGATTTCGGGCTGAACCAACGTGTGGCAGAGGATTGCTTGTTTTGCCTGCGCCGAGTCGATCGTTTCCAAGGCCGCCTGAGGGGTCCGCACACGAGTCTTTAGTGCGATTTCCACACTAGGTCGGTCGAACTGGGCTAACGCGGATTGAATGACTCGTTCCCCAGTACGTCCGGTCCCGCCTGAGAGAATCATGATCGTCAATGGCTTGCTGTGTTTGGGTAGTGTGGCAACCATCAGGGAACTCCCGCGATTGATTTCTCTATCTCCAAGACGCTCAGCGTTGTCTTCACCACGGCATCCGGCGTCAGGGAAATGCTATCAATCCCCTGCTCGACGAGGAATTGAGCGAATTCGGGGTAGTCGCTTGGTGCCTGGCCGCAGATTCCAACCTTACGTCCCTTGTCGTGGGCAGCACGAATCGCTTGAGCGATCATCTTCTTGACCGCCTCGTTTCGCTCGTCGAAAACATGTGCAACGATCTCGGAATCACGATCGACACCAAGTACGAGCTGGGTCAAATCGTTTGAACCGATTGAGAAGCCATCGAAGACTTCCGCGAATTCGTCAGCCAACACGACGTTGCTGGGGATCTCGCACATCACATAGACCTCCAGCCCATCGACACCCCGCAAGAGACCGTGGCACTCCAGTTCGCTGATCACACGCCTACCTTCTTCGACTGTCCGGCAGAACGGAATCATCAGCTTGACGTTGGTCAAGCCCATCTCGCAACGTACACGCTCCATCGCAAAACACTCCAACATAAACCCGCGGCGGTAACGCTCGTCGTAGTACCGTGAGGCACCGCGAAAACCGATCATTGGGTTCTCTTCCGCGGGCTCGTAAAGATGCCCACCAATCAGATTCGCGTATTCGTTCGATTTGAAGTCGCTCATCCGCACGATGACATCTTTCGGATAAAACGCGGCCGCGATTGTGGCGACGCCCTGAGCAAGCTTGTCGACGAAGTACTCGTGCTTGCGATCGTAGCCGACTGTGGCTTGGTCGATCTGGCGGATGACGGCAGGGTCTTTTAAGTTCCTGTAGTCGAGCAGCGCCAGCGGATGAATGCCAATCGTGTTGTTGATGATGAACTCCAGCCGCGCAAGACCGACACCGTCGTTTGGCAAGAAAGATAACCGCAGGGCCTCTTCCGGGTTGGCGACATTCATCATGATCTTTGTACGCGGCCGTTCGGTCTTCTCCAAAGGAATCGTCTCGATTTCATAGGGATGCTCGCCGTCGTAGACGAATCCTGTTTCGCCCTCGGCGCATGAGACTGTTACGATTGTCCCGTCTTTCAGAACATCGGTTCCATGGATCGTCCCGACGATCGCCGGCAGCCCCAACTCGCGGCTCACAATCGCTGCGTGACACGTCCGCCCTCCACGATTCGTCACGATCGCGGCGGCTTTCTTCATGGTCGGTTCCCAGTCGGGATCGGTCTTGTCCGTCACAAGGACATCGCCCTGCTGAACCTGGGGTAGATGTTCCACGTTCTTGACTATGCGAACCGGGCCGGAAACAATCTTCTCGCCAACCGAGCGACCGCGGCAAAGCACGTCGCCCTTTTCTTTCAAGTGATAGACTTCGAGAGAATCAGTATCCTTCTGCGATTGAACTGTTTCCGGCCTTGCTTGCAGAATGAACAGCTCACCAGTTCGGCCGTCCTTGGCCCACTCCATGTCCATCGGAGTAAACTGGCCGCGTTTCTCACTGTAGTGTTCTTCAATCAAGCAAGCCCAGCGCGCAAGTGTGAGAATCTCGTTGTCCGTTATCGCGAAGCGCACACGATCATCGGGCGGCACGGGGACGTTCTTCACCATCTTGCTGCCGCCTGTGTCGTAGACCAGCTTGAATTCCTTGCTTCCACAGGCCTTTTGCAGAATTGGCTTATGACCGTCGCGAATCATCGGTTTGAAGACATAGTACTCGTCTGGGTTCACCGAACCTTGCACAATGTTTTCACCGAGCCCATAAGCCGCGTTGATCAATACGACATCGCGGAATCCGGTCTCAGTGTCAATCGAGAACATCACTCCCGACGATCCTAGGTCTGAACGGACCATCCGTTGAACGCCAATCGACAATGCCACCTGAAAGTGATCAAATCCCTTGTCCTCGCGATACGAAATCGCTCGATCCGTGAACAACGACGCGAAGCAGCGACGGCATGTTTCCAACAGTGCCGCGTCGCCTTGCACGTTGAGATATGTCTCTTGTTGGCCGGCGAAGCTGGCATCGGGCAAGTCCTCCGCCGTCGCGCTGCTTCGCACAGCCACATCAGCCCGCTCGCCAACCTCGCACAACTCTGCGTAGCCGGCGGTGATCTCGCGCTGCAGGTCGGCCGGCAGTTCCGCACCGAGGATTGCATGGCGAACGCGGCGGCCGCGCTGCTGGAGATTCTCAATGTCGCGCACATCCAGGTCCGACAAGATGTCGCGGAGTTCGTTCGCCAAACCAGCCTCTTCCAGGAAGTAGCGATACGCCTCGGCCGTGATCGCAAATCCATCGGCGAGGTTGATTCCCTCCGGCCGGAGCTCACAACACATCTCGCCGAGCGATGCATTCTTGCCTCCCACGAGCGGGATATCCTCGATGCTGATCTCTTCAAACTTGCGGATGAAACGAAGTTGAGTTGCTATTGTGGCAGTGGTCATGACCGCTCTCCCAGTGTTTGTTGTCCGAGCGTCCGACGGTAGACTAATCAGCAATTCTGATACCGATATTTGAATTGCTGCTGACGGCAATACCGTTCAATGAGATGGCGTAAATCGAATGGTGACAGGGTCGCGAGTCTTTTTCGGCCATCAGTGTCTGCCGATCGTAAGTCGTTGCCCGAAAAAGACTCCCGACCGCTTTCTGGTCGCGGATAACGGCGGAAAATACTGTCGCAGATTGGCACCTGGCCGTGCGGAATCGCGCGCCAGCAGGAGCTGGATGAAACTGGTACGCTACCGAAAGATGGCAGTGTGAACGCGTCTGTTTTGCCTGTCCGATTTTTGGGCGCTCCGCCAGGAATCGCACGCTAAAAAGGGCGAGGCGATTGTCTCGCGAGCAGCGGCTGAATGACGAGATCCACTGTCCCGGCACTCGACTTGCATTTGCCTGATACCAGGAGAAGCAGACATGTTCGAGATTGTAGCTGCTCGCTGGTTGGCCGCAGACATCAAACGCATCGACGTTCGTGTGCCGCGGATTGCCGCGAAACAGCAGCCGGGCCAGTTTGTGATCGTGCGCGTGCATGATCATGGCGAGCGTATCCCGCTGACAATTGCCGATAGTGATCCAAGCGCGGAAACCATCACGCTTGTCGTTCAAGGGATCGGCAAGACGACTCGGTTGATAAATTCGCTCGAAGCCGGACAATTCCTGCTCGATGTGGTTGGCCCGCTGGGGAATCCTTCGGAAGTTCGCGAGTATGGGACCGTCGTTATCATCGGCGGTGGCGTTGGGACGGCCATCGCCTGGCCGACAGCAGCGGCAATGAAACAGGCAGGGAACTGTGTACTTACGATTCTGGGTGCCCGCAGCAGGGAGTTGGTCATTCTGGAAGACGAGCTTCGCGCCGTGAGCGATGAACTGTTTTTTACAACCGACGACGGTAGTTACGGTCAGCGAGGACGAGTGACGGACAAACTGCAAGAGTTGATTCGGGAAGAGGAGCGAATCGATCTCGTCTTGGCGATCGGCCCGATTCCCATGATGCGTGGTGTGGCAGAGGTGACTCGCCCACACGGAATTCCCACGACGGTGAGTTTGAACTCCATCATGGTGGATGGCACGGGCATGTGCGGTGGATGTCGAGTGTTGATCGGCGGTGAGGCGAAATTCGCCTGTGTCGATGGTCCGGAATTCGACGCCCACCAGGTGGACTTTGACGTCCTTGCGCAGCGAAATTCCATGTACCATGCCGCCGAGCGCGACGCGTTGGCACGATTTGAGCAAGATCCGCGGCAGGACTTAGAGCGCGTCGCACATCCATGCCGCTTGATCGAACGGCATCCTGAACTCTTAGAAGACAACCAATGACGAATCCGCTCACACCCAAAGATCGCGTCAAACTTCCTCGGCAGGCGATGCCTGCTCAGCTGCCGAATGTTCGCCGGCACGAGTTCGATGAAGTGAATCTTGGCTTGACCGTCCTTCAGGCGCACTCGGAAGCAGCACGCTGCCTGGAGTGCAATCATCCGAAATGTGTCGAAGGATGCCCGGTTGGGGTCAAAGTGAAAGAGTTTGTC
>JASLPZ010000371.1:0-6689 GCA_030744725.1 Pirellulaceae bacterium | reverse complement strand
CAACTAAAAAGCGAAAAAGTCTGCCGAGGGGAGAAGGGACTCGCTGCCGGCTTTTTCTCGTAGTCAAAAGCGAAAAAGTCTGTTTGCGGGGCAAGCCAAAGACACGGTTTACGGCCGTGGTCGATTACCGTCCTTGTGATGTTCGAGATTCTCATGGCATGAGAATTGCTCCCTTGTGTTGTAGCCGAATTCGTGCAAAGTCTTGCTGTTGCGTCGCACATCGGAAGTCCTGCTGGCTGCCACCACAGGAGCGAAGGCATCATGAAACGAACCTGCCTGATCTATAACGCCAAAGCGGGAGCAGCGGGCAATCTGGAGGTCTTGCTCCGCCGTTTCGCCGTCGTTCCAACGTGCGAGTTCCGGGCTACAGCGAATGGGCATGACGTACAGACCCAGGTTCAATCGGCCATCGAGCAGGGAGCGGAACGGATCATTGTCGCGGGCGGCGACGGCACTGTCAGTCAAGCTGCGAATGCCATGGCGGAAGATTTCGCACGGGCTGATTTGGCCGTCCTCCCGTTGGGCACAGGCAACGACCTGGCTCGTTCAGTGGGCATTCCGTTAGACAATCTGGAGTCGGCGTTGTCGCTGGCGTTTTCCGGCGACTCCGTGCCGATGGACGTCGTGCGAGTGTTCGATGGAAAAACGGCTTACCTCGTCAACGCAGCCTCAGCCGGATTCGGCGGGCAGGTGGCGGCCGACATTACCGAAACTGACAAAGCTCGCTGGGGTGCCTTCGCCTATTGGATGACGGCGGCCACGGAATTGGTCAAACTTCCCCAGTTCGACATCCAGATGGAACTTGACGATCGTAGCTATGATTCTCGGATCTATGGATTGACAATCGCCAATGGCCGTTATCTGGGCGGCGGCTTCCCAATCGCTCGCGGAGCCTTTGTCAACGACGGGCTGCTCGACGTGACGGTCATCCCGGTATTGCCAACACTGGACTTGCTCGCCGCGGGCCTGAACTACGCAGTAGGCGTCTCGTCTGGAGGAGATCGCATTGAGAACTTCCGTTCGAGGCGCGTCCGGGTGTCATCGAAGCCCGAAATGCTGTTCAGTATCGACGGCGAGCCGATTCGTGAAGTGGAAGCGACTTTTGAGGTGCTCCCGCTGGCGTTGCGAATTGTGGCGGGAACGCAGGCTCCGGCGGTCAGCAACGTCTCGCCAGCCGCGGCCATTGGACTACCGCAAGGCCAGGCCTCGGGCAGCTCGATAGATGCACCCAGGTGATCTGATGAAACGGAGGTGAATCAAGGCGGAATCAAATGGGAAATCTCGGCTGAACATGAAGCAACTTTCACACCCCCTTCGAGCTTGGACATGCTGAGACTGTTGCACATCTCCGATTTACACTTCGGACCACCCTTCGTTGAGAAGATTGGCGAGGCCGTCCAGCGACTCGCCCCTCAATTGAAGCCGGATTTCATCGTCGTCAGCGGCGATTTCACGCAGCGAGCCAAGACCGCCCAGTTCGCCCGAGCCATGGACTTTCTCGATCGCCTGCCCGACGTGCCAAAGGTCGTCACACCGGGCAATCACGATGTGCCTCTCTATCGGGTTGTCGAGCGTTGGCAGGATCCCTTCGGGCTTTACCGGCGCTACATCTCAGACGAGCTAGACCGGGTTTGGCGTTCCGATGAGGCGACAATTGTCGGCCTCAACTCAACGTCGCCTCGGGCGGCAATTTCCAACGGGAGAATCTACCCCGCCCAGCTTGATTTCTGCAAAGAGGCGTTCACCACTGATCGCGATGGCATGGCGAAGATCGTCGTCGCGCACCATCACTTCGCTCCGGCTCCGGACTACGAACGTGACCAAATCATGCCTAAAGCCAAACGGGCGATGAAACGCTTCGTCGAGATGGAAGTCGACCTGATTCTGGGTGGCCATCTGCATCGATCGTACATCGGTAATTCGCTCGACATCTATCCAAGTCTCGAAAGTGGCCACCAAGGCATCATCATTGTCCAATGTGGCACAACGACCTCGCGCCGCGGCCGAGGTCGTGAACGAGAACTGAACACGTTGAACGTGATCGACTTCAGACCAAACACCATCCACGTGACCCACTACATGTACTTCGACGACACCGGTTGTTTCGAACCCATAAACAACCATGACTTCCCACGTCGCGGGAAGCGCCTTCCCAACGGGGTTGTCTCGCGAGATCGTTGAGGTGCAGTTGTGGCACGCATTTTGCTTCGCTTTGTGTCGTTACACGGTTCTCGAACGAAAGGACAGGCTATGAGTGAGAAGCCGCCGCACGCACCAGAATTAACAACGACGCACGATCTCCTCACGATCCGTCAATTCGCCGGATTAGCGATGCAAGCACTGATCTCGCACGACGGTCTTCCCGAGTCAGATTCTGCGCGCGAAGAGTACGCCTTGTGGTCGTATCGAATGGCGCAAGCGATGCTTGCGATGGAGAATCGGCTCCATATCGTCGAGCCTAGCACCGACTGAGTGTGCCTCGGATGACTCGATACAAGCAACTGGGGATCGTACAAGGAATTACTGTCCGATAGTCGCCTTTCGCGGGGCGAAAGACGACTATCAAAGATCGAACACTGCTGGGTGAGCTGATGAAGCGGAAGATAATTCCGATCATCGTCTTCGTTTCTCTTGTGGCTCTTATCGCCATCATGGCCCACCGCTACTTGACTTGGGAGGAGTTGGTCCTTCACGAGACCGCACTTCGCGAGCAAATCGCAGAACGTCCGATTCGTACTTTGTTGATCGGGTTTGGCATCTACGTCCTGGTGTGTTTGGTTCCTGGAACGACGGGCAAGTCGCTGGTCTTTGGGTGGCTATTCGGTCTCTGGCGCGGTGTGATGATTGTCAATTGTGGACTCACAGTCGCAGCAATTATGACTTTCTTCGCAAGTCGCTACATTTTGCGAGACGTGGTCCAATCGAGATTCGGGTATCACCTTCGACGCATCGACGATGCGATTCAGCGGGATGGTGCGTCCTATTTGTTCATGCTTCGCGTGCTGCACTGTCCGTATACCTTCACCAACTATGCGTTCGGCGCGACACCGATACGGGCGAGTAGTTTCTGGTGGGCGACCCAGTTGGGGATGCTACCGGGGAACATCATTTTTGTTTACGCCGGGTCGCGGGTTCCAAGTGTGAGGCAGTTAGCCGACGAGGGGGTTGCGAGCGTATTCTCGTGGCAGTTGATCGCTGCGCTAGTTCTGCTGAGCGTGCTGCCGATTCTGCTGCGTTACGTCGCAGGACGCTGGCGGGTGTTTCGTGTGTCGCGGCAGGCGTGATAGATCGAGGTGATGTCGGTTCGCCACTTTGGCAGCACAGTCGTAATCGCTATTGCTTCCAAGTTCGTAAAAGCGACGGCGGCAGACGCAATCCGTAGCGGCCACACTGACCAGCCGGAAAACAGCGAAATCGCGCCAATGCTCGTCAACAGCCAGCATGTTTTGGCTGATCGCGTATGGTAACTGGGCAGACGGCGGAACTTCGCATAGCTGAAGCCGGTACTCACCGCGTGTGTCGCCACGGCGGCGATCAACCACGCGGATTCGCCTCGCACAACCTCCCACTTCAGCCACACGGCCCCAAACAGCAGCGCGGAATACATGGTCAGGTCAGCGACGCTGTCCAGCCGCGCGCCGAACGTTGTCCGCTGCTTCCAGAGGATCGCCAACTTGCCGTCAAGCCAGTCAGTGAGCAATAGAAAAACCAAGAGCGCCACGAAGATTTCCGGTTGATTTCCGATTGCCAAACCAACCAGGACAGGCGAGCCGGCCAAACGCATCGCACATAGGAGATTGGGGACGTTGAGTCGGCTCACGGAATGTTGCTCGTCCGAAACGGTCGTCTCGCGATTCAAAGATCTGGCAGTCATCTTTCCATTTTCCACATGTTAATGCCCACAAAGAAAGTACACGAAGTAAAAGAAGAGAGGCGCTGTGAACGTAAGGCTGTCAACGCGATCCAATACGCCTCCCATGCCGGGCAGTATTGTCCCGCTGTCCTTCACTTCTGAATCGCGTTTGACGGCCGACATGGTGATGTCCCCGAAAAAGCCTCCGATTGCGATGATCAGTCCAGCTACGGCGGACCAGAACAACGGCAATGTAATTGCTGTGTCGCCTTTGCCGAATACAGGATATCCATCGAGCGGCGTCAGAAGTGATCCCAGCATCATCGCCAGTAAGACGGTCGTCGTTGCACCGAGGATCAATCCTTCCCAAGTCTTGTGTGGCGAGACGCGCGGCGTCACTTGGTGCTTGCCGAACCGCCGGCCCCACAGAGCCTGCGCAATGTCGTTCATCTCGGTCAACAACACCAAGAACAAAAACCAGCCGGAAACGCCTGCTACTGGATTCGTCGCTTTGGGAAGTGCGAACAGCAAGGCGGCGTGCGACAGACAAAACACTAACAACATCACGCCCCATAGCTCGACCGCGACGTCAACCAAGAACCCCTTGGTTTTTCCAGCAGACACCGTGTAGGCGGATACCAGAAGAAACAAACCGACAGGCACACTGACCCACAACACATCGTACCAGCCCAACCAGACCCAAAGATAATTTATGGGAACGATGCCATAGGCCAGCCACTGGCCCGCATGAACGCCAGTGCGTTTTGCCGTAATGTTGAAAAACTCACGCAAACTCAACCAACTTGCTACTCCGAACAACAACACTGCGGCGGTGCGGCCGAGCAGCACAACAGCAACAAACAACAACGTTAGCACCCACCAGGTTCTCAAACGTGCCAAGAAGGCGGCGGTCTTCTCACTATGCGTGGTGACGAGCCAAGCAACACGCACTGCCGATCCGGCAACCAATGCGGCGATCATGGCTCCCAGCAGCCAGAGAACATTCAACGGACTTGTCACAATATCCACTGCACGCGCTCCTGATTTATGCACAGGCACAGCACTTTGTTTCTACGCAAGTCTTGCGCCCATCTAAAAAACTGACATACATTGAGCTTTGATAGTCAGCCTCCTGCGGATCCGCACGAGAACTTGAACGGCCCCGCGCGCTCTCGGAACCCGAGCGTAACCAACTCAATCAATGAGGATCTCTCGTAACGATTTGAAGATCTCTCGCATTGGTTCAACGATGCCGGACGAGGTGTCCACACAGAGCACAGAAGACGCTTGTGTGTCATCCTCTTCAGCCTGTCGCTGTCGATCGAAAAACTCGGGACGTGTTTGGGAATCTGCGTTGCCTTCCTGTGCGCGAGCTTCGATGCGTTGCATGGCAATTTCCTCCGGGCATTGACAATGCACCGAGAGGAACTCGGCATGATTCTGTTCCGCCAACCTGGCAGCGTCGGTTCGCGAAGAAGCCGCCAGATACGTTCCATCCAGGATAACGGACTGGCCGTTCTTCAACAGCTCGTCCGCCTGGCTGTGCATCTGTTCATAGATACGCTGCCGGTTCTCTGGTCGATAGCGGCCTTCATCGAAGCCGCTGCGATCGGCAGTTGTTCCAAAAACCTCTTTCCGCAACGCATCGGTTTGGATCAACTCGAGGTCTAATTCTTTGCTGATCGTCTGGGCAATCGTCGACTTGCCCGTGCCCGGCAGTCCACACACCATGATTAGCATCGGCGGCCCCAAGGTGTGAGTGTATCGACTGGCGAGGTCAAGATACTGTTTTGCGGAAACGAGCCATCTCGTTCGTGCTTCGCCCCTGAGCTGTTCTGCGCGAAGTGCACACACTTTTGCTCGCACACACGCACGGTAAATTCGATAGAAATCGATCAATTGCCGTGCCGGATGATCACCGCTTTGCTCCCCATACCGTTCAAAGATCGGTGCTGTGATGTCCGCCGCTCCGAGGAAGTCGCACTCCATCGACAGAAACGCCAGTTCGTCGGCGACGTCGAGGGTGCGAAACTCCTGATTGAACTCGATGCAGTCGATGATCACGGGCGAGGGAGTGAAGTAGATGTGCTCCGGGCGGAGGTCGCCGTGACCTTCGACGACGCGTCCGTTGCGCACGCGATCGTCGAGCAGGTCTGGAGCGAGTTTCAGTACGCGAAGCTGAGCCTCATGAACTCGCTGAATCTCCGTCTTGTCAAGGTGATGAGTGCCCGCGGTGAGCTCTTCTCGGTTTGCGGCCACGTGCCTCTCAATGCTCTTTCGAAAGCCGTCCACCGTGACCATGATCGGCGGAAGATTCTCATAGAACGTGGACAATGTCTTGGCAAGTTGTTCGATCGCTGGTGCAAGGACCCTCCCGTCTCGCATCAACACGTCGAGAGAGGCGTCCGCCGGCAGTCGCCTCATCTGAACAACCCAATCGACAGGAGTACCCTCACGTCCAATAGCGATCCCATCGCGCGCGGTCTTCACAACCGGAATGACACCCAAGTACACTCCCGGTGCGAGGCGGCGGTTCAGTTTAACCTCGTTCTCGCAGGCTTGGCGTCGCAGTTCGTCGGTGCTGAAGTCGAGAAAACCGAAACGGACCGGCTTCTTCAATTTGTAGGCGAAGTGGTCCGTGAGAAAGACCCACGAAATGTGCGTTTCGATTAGTACAACGGCATTCGTCTTTTCGCGATAAGCACGCGGATTCTGCAGCGACCTGACAAGCTGTCGCGACAGATCAAGCGCCACGGCTGAGTCGCGCTGGCATGTTTCTGCCATTGTAGCCATGGCAATTGCTCCTTGCGCTCACTAGGATGCAGCCATCACTTGT
>JASLPZ010000370.1:0-6698 GCA_030744725.1 Pirellulaceae bacterium | reverse complement strand
GTCCAAAGCGAAAAAGTCTGCTTAGAGTGGTGGAAGGCTGTGCGGGCCGGCAAGAGACTTCTGATCGAACGACGGGATTCCAAATTCCCGCGTAGCGGCCGTGGGATTCGCTACCCGCGGATTGTATGGCTGTGAAACAGAATACCGTCCGGGGGCTGCGAATTTGCCGCTCGTCGGCTGAACTGGAGCCGAGTTTGGCTCGAGTGAACTGAGCATCTGGTGAGCCTGTTCCAAATACGGATTGGCTCGCAGTGCCAGCCCAAGTTCTCTTCGCGCCTCGTCTTGCTTACCCTGCTGAAGCAACAAGTATCCCAAATTGTAATGCGCACCCGCCTCGCCATGGACGGAAACCAATTGCGCGTACGCTTCGTCAGTCCGCCCTGCATCGGTAAGCACGTTGGCCATGTTGTTCTTGTAACGTGCATTCTGAGGTTGCAATTGTGTTGCTCGATGAAGGTGAGCTAGCGCGGCATCGAGGTTGCCCTGCTTCGCGTAACAGATCCCCAGAGCGTTCAGCGCCGCACAGTTGTCAGGATTCGTTTCCAGCGCCAGTTGGTAAAGTCCCTCCGCACGATGCAAGTCACCTTGACGGTCGAAGAGATGACCGAATCCGACCAAGATCTTAGGATCGTGAGGCGAAGTATCGAGGGCTTGCTGAAAGTGCGAAATTGCCCCGGGGATATTCTGCTGGCTTTCGTAGACCAGGGCTGCGTGGAAATGCAGATCGGCACCGACGTTCGCGGGCTGGACGGCCAGACTGGTCGGATCCTTCGCCGGAATGACCCTGGGCTCGATCGTCAGCGCATTGCTGATTGACTCAGTCGCCGAGAGAAGGCCGGCCAGAAACGGGTTTTTGGGATTCGACAGCCCTTGCGTGTACGAATTGGGCCCCGTCTGCGTGAACTGTTGTTGCGATCCCACACCCGACGGCAGAAGCTGGGCTGGCGCTGATCGCCCCATTGCACCGGAGGTGTTGTTTGCGATCTGAGCCGCGATCGGCACCGGCCTCTGTGCGGTTGTTGCAAATGGTGACATGGACGAGCAACCCGCTGCCAAGAGCAATCCGATGGACAGTAAGAAATTTACTCTCATGACGTGCACCCACTTCTTATCTGTTCGACAGATACCGCGATTCATCAACCGCCCTCCGGACCTGCCGCCTGCGGCAGTCTTGGAGGTGGGACCGACGCTTTGAGCTGTCGATCGATGTTTTCAAAGTATTCGCCAGATCCACCGGTAGGTATCTCGTCCGTCAAGACAATGCTTGGTCGTGCCCCTTCGGGAACAAGCTTGGCCAGATGCCGCTCCACTGACTGAATTCGCAGCTTGGTGCCTCCAGGTTCGTACGACCGCAACACGTATATGGTCCGCCTGTGCAGCGGAGTTTGCGTTGCAATCCAGCGCAGTCTGCGCTGTCCCGCCTTGCTCAGGTCTTGGGTCTGAACGTCGAACAGATGGTCGCTCAGCGTATTCTGCAAACGCCAGCCAGCATTCGTCATATCAACCAATGGCGAAATGGTGACTTCGCGGTCGGCAAATTGAAACGGTTCCGGCCAGGCGTTCATGCGGTGCCAATCCACGTGCACGCGATGCCAGAATTCCGACCAGTCAGCTTGAGCCATATTCACTGTCGAAAACGCTATGGTCAGTGCTAGCAGCATCGTTGAGCGTCGCATCGGAATCCTTTCTTGCAAATCAGCGCGCAGGGAAACATCTCCGCTTTAGTGTTATCGGCCATCTTCCGTTGAGGTTTGACGGGAATCTGTAGCAATTTCGCCAGATTTAGCGATTATGCCGTTCTCCGAACGAGGCGCTAACCGCCATTGTTCAGGGCGGTGAACATCTCGCGGTACATCTTGATCCCGGCGGGGCCGACCAGGACCACGAAGATGCCAGGGAAGATGAACAGCACGAGAGGGAAGATCAGCTTCACTGCGGTCTTGGCCGCCTTTTCTTCGGCGATCTGGGCACGACGAACTCGCATTGATTCACTTTGCACGCGCAAGGCCTGAGCAATACTGGATCCAAACTTGTCGGCCTGAATCAGGATCGACGCCAGCGACTTGAGATCATCCACGCCGCTGCGGCTCCCCAGATTCTGTAGTGCCTCAGATCGTGCCACGCCCATCTGCAACTGCATGTTGCAGATCCCAAACTCTTCAGCCACGACACGATACGTTTTCTTCATTTCTTCGGCTACCTTTCGCATCGCCTGATCCAAGGCCAAACCTGCTTCGACGCAAACCACCATCAGGTCGAGGGCATCAGGCAGGGCCAGGAAGATTGCTTCCTTGCGCCTCCTGCCTAGCAGCATCAACAGCACATCTGGCAAGAAGAACATGCCGCAAGCGAAGAACCCCGCGCGCAACATCGATTGCGCGCCAACACCGGCTACGAGAACACCGCCACCGCTGAACACCAAACCGGTAATCAGCGACATGAACTTGATTCCCAAGAACATCGTCGGCGCGCTATCGCTGCGAAAACCGGCGTGCATGAGTTTTGACCGTAGCTTGCCGACTTCCTGCTCGGTTTTTGGTTGCAACGGCTTGGCCAGCGCGGGTGTGGCCTTTTTCAGAGCGCGGGCCATCGCGCCAGTCGTCGAGGTACGTTCTTCCCGCGTGCGACGAAGACTGGGATCTTTGAATTCTTCCAGTCGTTCCTCGGCTCGTGGCTTCTTGGCCGACAATATGTCTAATAGCAGCCATGCGCAGGCAATCACTGCGGCACCGACGGCCAAGGAAATCACGGTTGTGCTCTCAAATATTGCGGACATTCTGGTTAGACCTTGATAGTAATGATCTTCTTAATCACCAGGGCACCGATCAATTGCAGGAAGATCGCACCACCCAACAACTGCTGGCCGACTGGATCCGAAAACAGCACATTCACGTATTCCGAATTTAGCCTGTACATCACAACGAACAGCACTGGCGGTAACGAAAGCAGGACGATGCCGGACAAGCGCCCTTCACCCGTCAAAGCTTGAATCTGCCCATAGATCTTAAAACGCTCGCGAACCAAGTGGCCAATCTTGTCAAGAATCTCCGCCAGGTCGCCACCCGTTTGCCGTTGCAGGACCACGGCAGTCGAGAAGAACCGAAGATCCAAGTTCGGTACACGCTGTGTCATGCCTTCGAGCGCTTCGTCAAGTGGAATACCCAGATTCTGCTGTTCATAACAGCGCGCGAATTCGGTACAAATCGGCTCTGCCATTTCACCGCCAACAAGGTTAAATCCCGACGCCAGACTGTGCCCAGCGCGCAAGGCGCGACTGATCAGTTCCAGAGCATCGGGAAGCTGCGAGGCAAATTTCCCCAGTCGGCGTTTTCGCTTGATAAGTGCAAAGAGAAAGGGCATCACACTACACACAATCACGGCCAGGGGTGCCATTGCAATTGGCAGTGGCGAGAGGACCCAGCCAAATCCGCCAATCGCTCCGGAAGCGATCGTGAGGACTAAGAACTGCGAAGCGGACAACGACATGTCGGCCTGTGATAAGAATCGATTGATGTCGAAGAAATTCTCGATCAACGCGTCCGCGAATCCGCGCGCATCTTCACGAGAATAGGAGAGCAAGTTGGTCTTTTCGGCGGTGATCGCCGAGCCTGACGGCCCGGACGTCAAAACATCCAATCGGTCTTCCATCTCCGTGGACGACTTCTTCGTAAACAACATCCAGACGGCCCCGGCAAGCGCCGCGGCACAGGCAAAGGCACAAGCGATAATGACAATCTGCATGAACATCGGGTTGGTTGAACTCCACGATTCAGGTCACATGCCGGCGGCGGGCGACTAATCTTGCAGCATGACTCGCTCTCGGAAGGCGCTCGACGGAAGACGCACGCCGGAGGACTCTAGCTTGTCCATGAAACTTGGTCGGATCCCAGTCGACTCGAACTGCCCGCGAGCTGTACCTGTCTCGTCAATGCCGATTTGGTTGTAGCGGTAAATGTCTTGCATCACGACGGTTTCCTGTTCCATGCCGACGATTTCGGTAATGTGCGTGACTCGCCGCGAACCTCCCTGAAGCCGATTCGCTTGGATGATCAAGTCGACGGCGCTGGCAATCTGCTGTCGCATGGCTTTGATCGGGATGTCAAACCCTGACATCATGATCATCGTTTCCATCCGGGCGACGGCGTCACGCGGCGTGTTGGCGTGAGTCGTGGTTAACGAACCGTCGTGCCCCGTGTTCATCGCCTGCAGCATGTCCAGGGTCTCCGGTCCGCGACATTCGCCGATGATGATCCGTTCCGGACGCATGCGCAACGCATTACGTACAAGGTCCGTTGCCGTGATGGCGCCTTTACCTTCGATGTTGGGAGGCCGAGTTTCCAGACGAACAACGTGTTCCTGCTGCAACTGTAATTCCGCTGCGTCTTCAATCGTGACGATCCGATCGGCGTTGGAGATGAAACTGGACAACGTGTTTAGTAAGGTCGTCTTTCCCGAACCCGTGCCGCCTGAGATAACGATGTTCAATCTGGCTTTGATCGCACCTTCCAGCAGCATCACCATCTCTGGCGTGAACGCCTTATAGTTCAGCAGGTCTTCCAGCTTGAGCGGATTGGCACCGAAGCGGCGAATCGAAACCGCCGCACCATCCAATGCCAGAGGCGGAATGATGGCGTTGACTCGAGATCCGTCGGGCAAACGAGCGTCGACCATCGGGCAAACCTCGTCGACACGACGGCCAACCTTCGACACAATCCGATCAATGATCTGCAGCAGGTGTCGATTGTCTCGAAATTGCACCTCCGTCTTCTCAACCTTGCCTCGACGCTCGACGAAAATGTGCTTGGGTCCGTTGATCATAATGTCACTGATGCTGGCGTCCTTCAGCAACAACTCGAGCGGACCGAAGCCAAGCGTTTCGTCCAGAACTTCCTCGATCAGACGATCCCGCTCGCTACGGTTCAGCATCGTGCCTTCGCCATCGCAAAGGTGTTCGACCACCATACGAATTTCACGGCGTAACACATCTCCTTGAAGATCGCCAACCTTGGTTAGGTCGAGCTTGTCGACGAGTTTGTTGTGGATCTTCTGCTTGAGCGTTTCGTACTCATGTGCTTTGGCGGCTTCCACGGAATGGGTGTTCGGAGCGATCGTCTTCATGGCGGTCTTTGTTGTGAAGGTTGGCTTGTGGAAAACTCAGGTGGAAGCGGCCAGACAGACTGTGCCGCCACCTGCGAGTCGGAAACTAGTGCCCGTAAAATCGTGTTTTCACGATCCGGTCCACAAAAACCATAGCTCACAAAGAGAGCCCATTGCGCGCCATGCACAGAACGCCCGCGCCAATGCCACAAGGCCATCCGACAAATCGTGAAAATTCAGCTCTGCCGGGGGCGATCCCGATGTCCCACAACTTCGGCGACCATAGGGTGCCTTTCCACGTAGCTATCTCTTCAGCGACACCGAACCACAGGCAATACGCAAGCAGGCCGTAAAGTCGTCACAACCGTGCGCCAGGGCAACACATCGCGAAAACTACCGTTTCATTACGGGGTCGCTCTTGAGTGGCAGCTTGACGGGTCGCCCCGATTGCGCTGACTTGTAAATCGCCAGAATCACTTCGACCGAACGCCGTCCCTCGGGCCCGTCGATCAAAGGTTTTTTTCCCCTTCTTATAGCCGACAGAACATCCTTGAACATTTGCGTATGGCCTTGATGGCCGATAGCGGTTGGGTCGGCGGCGCCACCGCCCGTCTTCGTCTTGCCATGCATTCGCTCGAGCAACGCCTTATCCGCACTGGTCCTCTTGGCGAATTCCCACATCGTGATGTCTTCTTCTTCGATTACGGCTGAGCCCTCCGACCCGTGCAGTTCGATCCGCTTCAGCGCGCCTGGATAGGCCGCTGTTGTCGCTTCGATCACGCCTAATGCGCCGTTGGCAAACCGGATCGTGGCCATCGCGACGTCTTCAACTTCGATCCGTTTGTGCGCCAGCGTCGCCGTGTACGCAGAGACTTCGGTTACCGGCCCCATCAGCCAAACCAGTAGATCGACACTGTGGATGGCTTGATTCATCAGCGCGCCGCCGCCATCCAATTTCCACGTGCCGCGCCACGCACCGCTGTCATAGTATTCTTGCGTACGAAACCACTTGACGTACGAATCGCCGACCGTCAGCCGGCCAAACCGCCCTTTATCCACAGCCTTCTTGAGCACCTGTGACGATTCGTGAAATCGTGACGGAAAGATCGTGGCCAGCATAACGCCCGCTTTTTCGCAGGCGTCGATGATCTTGTCGCAACGCTTCATGGTCACTTCAAGCGGCTTTTCGACAATCACATGCTTGCCCGCTTTGGCCGCTTGCACCGCAGGTTCCATGTGCGCGCCCGAAGGCGTGCAAATCGTGACGATATCGACTTGGGGATCGGCCAGCATCCCCTTCAGATCGTCATATGGCCGGCAACCGGTTTCCTTGGCAAACCGCCGGGCAGAGGCCGGAAACATGTCGAAGCAGGCGGCCACCTTGGCGCCACGAATGTCCGCGATCGCCTTCGCATGAAAATTCGAGATCATTCCGCAGCCAACGATGCCAAAGCCTGTTGCCATTGTTCAATTCACCTTTGCTGGTCTTTTCGGAGCAAGAACGCGAAGCGTATCGTAACGTCGATTCGCTCGCAATTGAACCGCCCATATTGTTCGGCTCTTCGGAGGAATTAGTGGGTGAATGGGGTGTTTGTGGTGGC
>JASLPZ010000036.1:0-29408 GCA_030744725.1 Pirellulaceae bacterium | reverse complement strand
ATAGAGCTTGCGCAAGGCCAACTCGTCGGTCAGCGATTCCTGCGCCAGGCTCTCGGCGTCGATGAGGAACTCGCTCTCCGGGTTCCCTGGGTCCTCCGGATTACGTAGATCGTCGGCCACCCGAAGACATTCCATTTCGTCGCGATGGGGCCTGACGTGTTGCCGCCGTCCCAGAAGGAACGCCAGGTGATATTCTCATCTTCAATGACCTTTTTGAGCGCCTCTCGATCCCGATCACTGTTGACACCGATGATGGCGAAGGGACGGCCTTGCAGACGTTTCACGAGCGACCGTTCGTGCGGGTACATGGCCCGACACGGGCCTCACCAGTGGCCCCAGAAATCGAGCAAGACGACTTTCCCTCGGTAGTCACTCAGCTTAAATGCTACGCCATCGATGTCTTCCCCTTCAATCTCAGGAGCCGTCTTCGAGATGCCGAGGTTCTCGATCTCGAAAACTGCGGACTCCGCAACATCTGCAATGGTCTTGCGGCCATACGAAACGTCTCCGTATCGCTCACGGGCATCGCGGAACAGTCGGAGAGCTTCCTGCTCGAGTGCCGTGGCATCTGCAGATCGCAACTCGGCCAAGAACTGCTTGCCAAACCGCATCTCCATCGTCTTCAGCATCTGGGCCTCAAAGTTCTCGAACAGGTGCGGGACTGAGGATTTTGTCTGGACGCACTGCGCCAATTGCATCAACGCCTGTGCCTTCTTTTCCCGGGGCAAGTCGGCATCAACGAGCTTGCGAAGTAGGCCTTCGGTCCACGCCATCGGAGCGTGGATAAAGCGCGCCGCCAGTTTGGTCGTAGGCTTACTCGTCAGGTGGTGTTCACCTAACAACTCGGCGGCCAGGTTCGCCGATTCAGAACCCGGGTCACTTTCCACAATCCAAGCCAACTCCGCGGCTGCCTCGGCGTGGGCCGCGCGCGATCGTATTATCGCGACTGCCTTCTCGATCAAGGGTGTTCCATTCCGATTCAACTCCTCCATATACTTGAGGATCGCGGCCTCGCGTTCGGCTGGATCCTGGGCGGCGGCTATCTTTCGGGACGCGGCAGTTTGAACCGCGACGAATTCGGACTTAATCGGTGCCAGTTGCTTCATCAACGACAGCGAATTGTCGTCCGCCGTTTTCGCCGGTCCTGGTTCTTCCTTCTTTCTGCGTTCGGATACGCCCAAGAGGTACTTTGAGCCGGCCTTGCTTGCCAGTTCACGTGGCCGATCACCGCCAGGCGGTGAGACGACACACGTTGTGAGTTTGTCACCCTCCAGTTTGAAGAGTTGTTTGATCCGGACTGCCTTACCAGCTGGGTCGCGGCCCACGTAGTCGATATGCCCCACTGGACCCTTGGCGACAAGGTGCTTTATCTCGAATTTTGCAGCTACTTGGTCCCGAAACCGTACGGACATGGTACGGCCTTCGATGACAATCGATGGTTTTTGCTCCTGGTCAATCTTGTTTTCCTTTCCGTCGAAGATGCTGGAGACCGGATCCCACTCGCCCTGAAGTCTTGCCAACAGTTTTTCGTCTACTTGATCAACGGAATCGACGGCAGCGACTCCGTCGCAAACAAATGTCGCTGCGAGAATGACGAGACACACTGGGAGTCGAAGAAGAAACATGACGACCTCCTGGAGGAGCGATGACCTCACCGCATGGGGAGCAATCCCAATGACCCGGCTACCCCATTAGACTCAGTCGGCGCGTGGCGTTCAAGGAATAGGACTGATTTGCGACAACACTGTTCCGCACGAGACCTTCGAGTGCAGCGACACGTTGGCCGTTTTCCTACTAGGTTCATGGGCCACATGCCACAATCACGCTACCCGATTGACAGGCCGTCGACTTGCATCTCGCGGCAAAACGTTCGATCATCGGAGGGTCCACCTGCTTGTCCTGACAACGGTCGGGCACAAACCAACTTCAAGCAAACTCTCATCCGCCGGAAGGAATTCTCATGTCGCAGCTTCGATCAATGACTGTCATCTGCTGCCTTGCCGTGGCGGTGGTCGTCGCCGGGCGAAGTACATTATGCGCGGTGCCACCGCGGATCGAACGTCGGCTTCCGCCCAGCGGAATCGAGCTATCCGCCGATGATCGCGCGAACCTGGAAACTCAACTGGCCGCGATCAATGCCAGGTTAAGACGATTGCGATCGCAGGCGCTCGTTGCTGATGTGGAAGTTCTCGCCAAAGCGGTAGCGCTCGCCTTGCGGCACAACGAATTCTACAGCGAGAAGGAAATCCCCCGTGCGCATCAGCTGCTGCAACTATGCAACGAACGATTGGAGCAGTTGGGAAACGACCAATCGCCTTGGGCGCGCGCTCGTGGGCTCGTCGTGCGTGGCTATCGTTCCAGCATCGACGATTCCGTTCAGCCGTACGGTCTAGTCGTTCCAAAGGAGGCGGATCTGACGCGCCCGCTGCCGTTGTACGTCTGGTTGCATGGTCGCGGCGATAAGACGACGGATTTGCACTTCATCCATCAGCGATTGACATCCGTCGGCAGAATTGAACCGTCCCATGCTATCGTTCTGCATCCGTTTGGCCGACAGTGCATCGGTTTCAAATCGGCGGGTGAGATCGACGTGCTCGAAGCGATCGAACATGTCAAGTCGCAGTATAAGATCGACGACCGGCGGATTGTGCTGATGGGGTTCTCCATGGGTGGCGCGGGTGCCTGGCACGTCGGAGCGCATTACGCCGATCGCTGGGTCGCGCTGAGCCCCGGTGCGGGGTTTGCAGAAACGGCTCTGTACAATCGCATTTTGCCCGAAAACTACCCCGTCGATTACGAACAGACGCTATGGGGTCTGTACGACGTTCCCAACTACACTCGCAATCTGTTCAATCTTCCTGTGGTCGCCTATAGCGGAGAAATCGACAAACAGATTCAAGCTGCACGTGTGATGGAGCGAGCATTCGAAGAGCACGGTGAGACGTTGAACCACATCATCGGCCCCGGCATGGGACACAGATATCATCCGGATTCGCTGAAGCAGATCATGGCACTGATGCAACAGGCCGAAAAGCAAGGCCTGAATCGACGGCCACGGCGGGTCACGCTGCAGACCCGCACGCTGCGCTACAACCGCATGTTTTGGGTGGCAGCGACTGGGTTGAAGCAACATTGGCGCGACACACGCATCGATGCCGAGCTTTTCGGCGATCCAGCAGGCGGCGACGGGCAGGTCACCCTGACCACAACCAACGTAACTTCATTACGGCTCGATCCTTGGCCGCAAATGGCGGGCACCAAGATATTCATCGATGGCCAGACACTCGCGGTCCCGACAAACCACCAGCCCGCCTACGTCGATTTGGAACGGCAAGATGTCTGGCGGATCGCGGAACGCGCGGTGGCACCGAAAGAACTGGCCAAGCGACCGCAATTGCAAGGTCCCATCGACGACGTATTTCTGGCACCGTTTCTGGTCGTGACCCCGACGGGAACATCAAAGCACACGCTCGTCCAGAAGTGGATCGATTTCGAACTCCCGCACTTCCAACAACGGTGGCTGGCACTGTACCGCGGGCGGTTGCGGACCAAGGCCGATGTCGATATCACCGCCGAGGATATCCGACGCTATCATCTGGTGGTGTGGGGCGATGCCGATTCCAATCAGATCCTCCGCCGCGCCATGTCGGCCACCAGCGCCAGGTTGCCAATTCGTTGGACCGAGGATGCGGTCGAGGTTGGAACGCGGCATTTTGCGGCCGAACAACACATCCCGGTGTTGATTCATCCGAATCCCTTGAACCCCGCAAAGTATCTGGTCCTCAACAGCGGCCCAACTTTTCGGGAAGGGCACGACCGGACAAACTCACTTCAGAACCCCAAACTTCCCGACTGGGCCGTGATTGACCTCTCGCAACCTTCCTCGGACATCTCGCCAGGCGGGATCGTGGCCGCCGACTTCTTTGATGAACACTGGCAACTGAAGAACGACAAGTGAGCGGTTGTCGATGATGACAACTTCACCCTGCGCGCGGAACACCGAACATCCCACATGACGCAGTTGCAGCTCGAAGTCTTTTCTGACTACATCTGATCATTACTCAGAAGAGCACGTGGTAGGAAACAAATACGCCTGCGCGATCGTAGCGCGGGTCGTTCGGTTCCCTTGTCTGTGAGCGCAGTGAATTTGTTCTGAAAGTTCAGCAGGTGTCGGTCGTGGGGAAGCTGATGGGAAACAACTTGATAACTATGGTCGTCCCGCAAATCAGCGTTGTCGTCGAAATCGCCCGAAGCGAACACCAATCGACCTGTGGGGCCACGGACCTCAATGGCAACCCACAATTGCCGTTCGGCGGTGAACCCCGTGGGATAGTTGTGTCCCGAAACGGTGCTGATCACATTGACGGTCACGAATACACGCCGACCCATTTTCGTGTTCTTGGGATGGCACGCTGCGCACTGTTTGGCCGATGGAAAATCGATTTCGGTCAGCCGTCGAATATCGCACTGATCGGGCAACCGGTATTCGAGCGCGCCGCGATTGATCCAGCGCCGGACGGCCTCGAGCTGGCCGGCAGTGAGCCACTCTGATTGATCTGGTGGCGTCATAAGATGATCGGGGTGCGGTGAATTCGCGCGCATTGACGTTCCAAATCAGATTATCAAACAGGGCAGACTTCGCGGCATTTCCAGGGACGACGATGGGGTCGCCATCGATCTTGGCTGCGATTGTTCCGGCTACAATCGACTCACGCCTCTCCGTGAACAGCGATTATCTGGCGGCACGGTCGAAGACAACGGCGTCCCTCCCCACACGTTGAGAAAGAACGTTGCTCCACAGCTTGACGACGCAGCGGCGCTAGAGGGGTCGTCGAGCCAAACTAAACGACTGACCCGTCGGGCCGTCGACGCCGCAAGTCGCCAGAAAGAGAGCCAGCGGCACCACGTCTTCCGGCTGCTTGACGCGTTCACTGCCGATCGCGGGGTGGGCCGCGCCAGCTTCAAAAACAGTCGACGTCAGTTCCATAAACACCGGTCCGGGAATCAACTCGTTGACTCGAATATTGTCTGACCAGAGTTCCATTGCCAGACACCGTGTCAGCATCCAAACACCCGCCTTTGCGGTGTTGTAGGAGCTATTCCCGGCGCGCGCTTGGTGTCCCATACCGGAACCCACGTTAATGATCGATCCACCACCAGTTTGCTTCATCTTGGGAAGCGCGGCACGAGAAAAGTAGTAGGTTCCCAGTAAGTTGACTTCGATGACCGATCGCCAATGATCAACGTTGTCGTCACCGACATTGACACGTTCTTCGCCGCCGCCTGCGTTGTTTACCAAAACGTCGAGACCGCCCAGGGTGTCATTGGCGGTGTTGACGGCGACCGCCACTTGCTCCGCATCTGAAACGTCACAAGCCACGGCAACACCGCGCCGTCCTGCTTCACGGATCTTCTTCGCAATGGCGTCGATTTGCGACTGCGTCCGCGCGGTGACACAGACATCGGCGCCTTCGTCTGCAAACGCCAAGGCGATCGCCGCACCGATTCCTCGACCGCCGCCGGTTACCAAAACTCGCTTCCCGGCTAACTTCATGTGTGGCTACTCGTCGGCCCGTTGAAAGGTGATGTGAGAGTTGGTGTGAAATATCGCATCGCAAAGAACGTTACGTCGTGGCGATGCCACGCCCCGTAATCGGGTATGCGGTATCTTGAAACCCGTGACCGCTATGTTCGCCAGGAGGAACTAAACCGTCAATGAAGGCCTCGTCTTCGGCCGTGATCTC
Source organism: Pirellulaceae bacterium (assembly GCA_030744725.1). Taxonomy (GTDB): domain Bacteria; phylum Planctomycetota; class Planctomycetia; order Pirellulales; family Pirellulaceae; genus ARS98. Next base: position 23,664 of record JASLPZ010000036.1, on the reverse strand, counting down.
TACCTCCAGGCAACGCAGGTTGTCCTCGAATTGCTCCATCGTACGCGGGCCAACGATGACCGACGAGAGAATTGGATTGGCCAAACACCAGGCCAGCGAGAACTGGGACGCAGAGGCTCCCTTTTGCTGGCAATGCGCCTGAATTTGGCTGGCGATTTCGAGACTCGCTTCGCGCCATTCCGCCTGCATCATGCGAGCGTCCTTTCGCGAAGCGCGACTTCCTTCCGTAGGTGCTGAACCGGGTTGGTATTTCCCCGTCAAAATCCCACGGGCCAAAGGGCTGTAGCTCACCACGCCAATGCCATGTTCCTGACAGAGGGGCATCAATTCGACTTCGATGTCCCTGTTCACAATATTGTAGAGCGGCTGAATGCAAACAAACCGATTGAGGTTGAGCTTGTCGCTGGTCCAAAGGGATTCACATAATCGCCAGGCACGGAAATTTGAGCAGGCGATGTAGTGCACCTTGCCACTGCGGACCATGTCGTCCATCGCCCTGACGGTTTCTTCGATAGGAGTATCGTCGTCCGGCGTATGTGTATAGTAAATGTCGATGTAATCGGTGCCCAGGCGTTTCAAGCTCGCATTTAGTTCGTGCATCAAATGGACGCGGCTGGCACCCTGATCGTTGGGGCCTTCGCCCATCTTCTGTCGCCCCTTGGTAGCCAGAATGACGCGGTCGCGCCGATCGGCAATCGCCCGCCCCACCACTCGCTCGGACTCACCCATGTTGTACATGTTCGCCGAATCGATGAAGTTGATTCCAGCATCGATGGCATGGTGAATGATCCGTGTCGAATCGGCTTCATCGGTCTGCCCGCCGAACATCATCGTGCCCAGACAAATCGGTGATACTCTCGCGCCGGAGCGGCCAAGCGTGCGGTAATTCATGTTATGCTCCCGTTACGTAGCCCGCGATCGGCACGGCGGCGGCGGGTCTCAATAGAAACGTGCTGGATGAATTGCCCATTCTGCATGTCTGGTTCCGCATTGCAACGGGATGCACAATGGTCACCGTAGCTCCGCACGCGAAGTCGTCGGCCACCGATCGGGGGTGGGTCGATGGTCGAAGTACGCAGTATTCGTCAAAAGGGACTGCCAAGGTTGGACTTCGCTCGTCGAATGACAAGTGAACATCTCCTTGGACAAAACTCGATCCCAAGGCTAACCAAACATGAACGAAACAAACCAAGCCCACGAAGCAGAATTCAACCCGATGGCAATCACATGCCCGGAACCAGTCTTGCTGAAATACTATGTCGGCATGGCGCTGCTCGCCGGCCCCGCGTTCCCAATTGCGTTTCTGCCGCTTTACTTCAAGTACACGACGCTTAAGTACAAGTTTGATGAAGATGGCGTTTCCATGCGTTGGGGCATCTTGTTTCGTCGTGAGGTTCATTTGACCTACCGACGAATCCAGGACATTCACCTGACGCGCAACTTGATTCAGCGTTGGATGGGTCTGGCCACCGTCGCCATCCAAACTGCTTCGGGAAGTTCCGGCCCGGAGATGAGCATTGAAGGAATCCCACAGGCGGAAGCTTTGCGAGATTTCCTGTATTCGAAGATGCGCGGCGCGCGAGGCCTCAATGACACATCAGCTGTCTCCGATGTGGCGACCGACGGATCTTCCGCTGATGAATCGCTTCAGTTGCTGCGCGAGATTCGCGACACTTTGAAACGACAGACGACCGCGAGAGCTGACACCTCTTCTGAAGGGACGACATCATGAAACCGAAAATCGAAGAAGCCTCTCAGTGGTGCTATCGAGGTGTCTGGGGAGTGCTTACCCGCTGGTTTCATGTTCCGCACCAGCCACCGACGTTGCCGGCATCCGCCCAGGACGAGCAGATTCGTTCCTTCAAGCCATCTGAAGGATTCCTCAACTATCTGAAGTTGCAGTTTTGGTTTTTCTGCCTGTTGATTGACGTGGGCATCTTCGTCGGATGGGTGATCATCACGTTCAACTGGCCATGGGTCGGTATGCTCTTGGCGATTCCAGCACTGATGGTGGCCGTGTTGCCTGACATCGTCGCGTTTGTCGCAATTTACTTACGCTTTGACACGACTTGGTACGTGATCAGCGATCGTAGTCTGCGGATTCGCCGAGGCATCTGGGTGATCCATGAAACGACCATTACGTTCGACAATGTGCAAAACGTCTCGATCAACCAAGGACCGCTTCAACGCTATTATGGCATCGCAGATGTCATTGTGGAGACGGCTGGAGGAGGCGATGTGCGCGCGCAGCAACAAGCTGGCAACGCCATGGCGGCACACATGGGGCTCATCCAGGGTGTCGCTAATGCTCAGGAGATTCGTGACCAATTGATGGCGCGCGTGGGCGAGTCAGTCACCACGGGACTTGGCGATGAGCAAACCTCGAGATCCGATCGGACGACCTGGACAGCTCGACACATTGACGTACTCCGCGAGATTCGTGACATCGTGGTTGCAGCTCCCGGTGTTTAGTGAGGCTGTGCCTCGGACCGACACGAGCTATCGCTCGGTTGCGGCGACCCGCTCTCCGACCTGCGGTTGGTGTCGGTCGCTGAAAACTTGGCTCATTTGTAATGAAAACCTGATACAAGCACGTTGTGGGCCGGTCTCCCGACCGGCCCACCTTCCCACCGCGTCACGGTCGGGAGACCGTGCCACAACACCGGTGGATTTCTCACGCCGGATCGGCGGAACGTTTCAGGGTCACACGACCGCAGGCCGTGGGTTTAAGGCGCACCAATCCGCCCAGGAACGTCCGAAACACGAGTGTGAATCTGCATCCAACCTCGCGGGCTGGAACGGTTATTCGGCCGGATGACGAGATGAATGTCCAATTCTCGACGTCGGCCGCTGCGTAACGGCTCGCCGTATTCTATTATGAGACGGTGAATTCTTCGTCGTCTACACTCATCCGAACGGGACCTTCCATGACGCTTTCCGACTTCCGACTCATCGTACCTCCCCACACCCCATTTCACGCCGATGGGTCCATCAACTTGAAAGCTGTCGAAAAGCAGGCGGCGTTGTTTGTCGAGAACGGCATTGATGGTGTGTTTGTTTCAGGTTCGACAGGCGAAGGACAATCACTGTCTAACGAGGAAAGTTTCCAGATGGCTGGGCGCTGGCGCGAGCTTGCCGATGGGACCGACTTGGAAGTCATCGTCCAAGTCGGCCACAATAGCCAACAGGACGCGCAAGCGAAGGCAGCCCACGCACAACAGATCGGCGCAGATGCGGTCGCCGCGTCGTCGCCCTGTTATTTTAAGCCGACCAACGTCGATGCACTCATTGATTTCTTAGCGCCTGTCGCGGCAGCGGCCGGTGATCTACCATTCTATTTTTACGATATCCCGCCGCTGACCGAAGTTCGTTTGCCAATGGTCGATTTCTTGGTACGTGGAAAACAGAGGATCCCCAATCTTGTCGGCCTGAAGTATTCGAATATCGACCTGATCCAGATGCAGCAGTGCATTCAGTTGAACGATGGCGAATTCGAGGTTTTGTACGGCTCGGATCCAACGCTCATAGCGGGGGCTATCATGGGTGCCTGCGGCGCGATCGGTACGACCTACAATTTTGCAGCACCGCTATACCGCCGGATGCTGGCTGCATTGCAGCGCGGTGATCTTACGACGGCTCGTGCGGAACAGGCACATTCCGTTGCGATGATCGATTTGATTCGTCGCACGGGTGGACTGGCTGGATTCAAAGCCGTGATGGAGTGGTTTGGTGTGGATTGTGGGCCGGTACGTGCACCGCTCGATAACCTGACAGTCGAACGCAAGAACCAACTTCGCGCGGATTTGGAAGCCATCGGGTTCTTTCAATGGTCGCAGCGATCCGCCGCATCTGACAGCGCTGTCGCCGATCTGCCGACCGAGCCAGCTGTCTGACCGAAGGTCTCCCGGACTGGAGGAGATTCTTCAGGCAACCGACGAGCCAGAGTCAGCACGCTGCGCTTCGTACCACGCCTGAAACACGAGAATGTCCCACAGGTAGTAGTGCCAGTCGTGCGTGCCGGCCAAGTGCTGGTTCCATTTCGTGCGGATGGGCAACGCATGGAAGAAGCCATCTTGCGCCAGTCGCGATTCGCTCAATAGCTCCTCGGCCCATTCACGCAGCGGTCCGCGCAACCAAGAGTCGATCGGGACACCAAAGCCAACCTTGCTGCGGTCGATCAAAGGCCGCGGAACATAGCGGTCCAGCACCTGGCGCAAGAGCCATTTCGTTTCACCGTCACGAACCTTGAATTCCAATGGCAGCGACCACGCGAACTCGACCACGCGATGGTCCAACAGCGGCACGCGCGTTTCCAGGCCGACACCCATGCTCGCTCGGTCCACTTTGGTGAGAATGTCGTCGGGCAGGTACGTTTCAGAATCGATCGCCATCAGCTCTTCGATCAGGCTGTCACGTCGCGCCCACTGATCGCAACGGTGGAATGCCGTTTGTGACACGCTGCCGTCGACGACGATTGACGCCGGGTCTTTCCAGTGCGTATGCGCGTCACGGTAAAGATGTCGTCCGCTGGTAGAACCGATCATGTTGGCAAGCGTAAGACATTTCCTGGCGTAACGACCCGGCAGTCGACCGACGGCACTGAGCATCGGCGCGAAGGCTTGGCGTGCCGTCACGGGCAGCCACCCAATGCGCCGCCAGAGTCGTGCGATAAAGGCATAACGATCGTAGCCACCAAACAACTCATCACCGCCATCGCCCGACAGCGCAACAGTTACATGCTGTCGGGCAAGTTGTGCGACCAAGAATGTTGGGATCTGCGAGGAATCTGCGAACGGTTCGTCATACAACGTGGGAAGCGCTGGAATGACCTCGCGGGCCTGGTCGGCCGACACGTACAGCTCCGTATGCGCGGTGCCCAGATGCTGGGCAACACGACTCGCATATTCAGCCTCATTGTACCGAGGTTCGTCAAAACCGATCGCAAACGTCCGAGCGGGACGATCTAGCTGCCGTTGCATCAGTGCGACGATCGTGGACGAATCAATCCCTCCAGACAAGAACGCGCCCAGCGGTACGTCGGACATCTGCCGCAAGCTGATTGCATTGGCAAGCAACTGATCGAGCTGTTCCACGGCATCCGCGGCGGTGCCCGTAAACGGGTGAGTGCCTCCCTCTTCGGCGACCTGCTTCACGCTCCAGTAAGCGGTCGTCTCGAGCTGGCCGGGCGAGTCACCCGTGTCCACGGCCAGCCAATGACCGGGCAATAGCTTGAAGATGCCTCGATAGATCGAATTTGGTCCCGCGACATAACTATGTTGTAAGAACGAGCACAATGCGCCTCGGTCAATGGGCGCGTCAAATGCCGGATGCGCCACCAGCGCTTTTAGCTCTGAACCGAACACGAATTGATCGCCTAGCCAACCGTAATACAGCGGTTTGATGCCGAGTCGGTCGCGGGCCAAGAGCAGTCGCCTTTCAGTGGCATCCCAGACTGCCAACGCGAACATGCCGTTGGCCCGGGCCAGCGTCGCGGACAAGCCCCAACGATCAATCGCCTCGACTAGCGTCTCTGTGTCGGCATGGCCACGGAAGTGGATGCCTGCCGACGTCAGCTCCAGGCGAAGATCCGTATGGTTGTAGATTTCGCCGTTGAAGACCAGCACATGACGCCCGCTGGCTGACGTCATGGGCTGACGGCCGCACGTAGAAAGATCAACAATCGAGAGTCGCTGGTGAGCCAGACCGATGCCCGCACTGGTATCGACCCATTGGTTCTGATCGTCCGGTCCGCGATGGACCAGTGTCCGTCCCATGCGGGTGGCAATCTCGCGCAGCGCACCGTGATTGTGCCGCCCGGCAGGATCGAACAGTCCGGCTAGTCCACACATCGCTCAGCCTTGCTCCGCAGGTTCTGCCGGAACGAAACGCTGGTCGTTGGTTGCGGCGCCCTCAAACACGGCCTCCCAGCGAGCGTAAAAACGTTCGCCGCTGAATCGGTGAACCACATCGGTCGCGCGGGCAGCGTAGTCGCTACGCCGAGAGTCATCCGCCATCAGCTGATTCAACGCATCGGCCAATGCGGTAGCGTTCTCCGGTTCAACCAGCAGGCCGTCGACGTTGTGTCGGATGATCTCCGCCGGGCCGCTGGGACAATCGAAACTGACGGCAGGCAGACCGCAAGCCATGGCGTCGAGCAGCGCGTTGGGAAATCCCTCGTAGTGCGACGACATTACGAACAGGTCGGCTCGCGAGAACTCGGCCATCCGATCGTCGGTCCAGCCAGGCAGATGAACGCGTGCTTCGAGATCAAGACCCGCGATCTGCTGTTGCAGCGCGCCTTGCAAGGGACCATCGCCGAAAATAACTAGCGTCCAGTTTGGATGACGACCGGTAAGCGAGGCGAATGTGTTGATTAAGATGTCAAAGCCTTTTTCCGGAGACAGTCGACCCATGGCGATCAAACGAAACGGACGGTCCGTCCCGCCATCGATGGAATTCCTCCGTGGCGATTCGCCGGGCGATATGGTCTGCTTAGCGTCCCGACTGGCGACGTTGGGGATCACGTAAACAGGTCGCCGACGGACCAGCGGTTGAACGACGGCGCGGACCGCTTCGGTTTGAACGACGGCAGAAAAACAGCGCCGATAGAATCGCCGTCGCAACATCGACCAGGCGCGACCGAGCGGATGGTGTCGCGGATCGGCGCGATCGCAGATGATAACTCGCAGGCTCAATCCCAACGTCGCGACGAGTGTCAGTACGTTGATCTGGTCTGTGAAGCTAATCACAAAATCGGGACGTGATTGTCGCAAGGCCCGCCGCAGCGCGCCGGCGCGACACAGATTGTTCTTGGCAGCGATGATCAATCCGCGCGATTCCCGCATCATGTCCAATCCGATGCGCCTGACGGACGGATCGATATGATAGACATCCGTGTCGGCTGCAGCCAACGTGATCAACGTGACGTCAGTGCCATCGCGCGCCCAATAGTTGGCCATGTCGGTCATAACCCGTTCGGCACCGCCCCCGGACAGCGCGTGAACGACCAATGCCAGCCTGCGCTGACCTGAGACTACTTCTGGCACAGGTTCTTGTCTTCTGCCAAGCGAGAACGTCAACTTGCCGACACTTGTCTCTTGACGAACATGGTGAATTCCAAACTAGCGCGTGTGTGGTGTCCCACGTTCAGCGCGCCACGATGTAATAGCTTATCATGAAGAACCACAGCATCGCCGGGCATCAGCGGCAGTGGCTCCATTTCGAGATAGGTGATTCGGCGATTGAACGCATTATTCGTGTTCAGTGCGACGGTTTTCGAGCCAAGTAGTCGTGCCAATTGTACGCCTCACCTTTCGACGACTCGATTCGACACACGACATTGATACGAAGGGTCAGCGTGATTTGTTTGCCGCGTCGAAACAAGAAGTATCGCCCGCATAGGTGAGGACCCGCAGGGCCAAAACGATACGAGGTATTCGGATTAGATTTCTGCGCAGGAAGGACGTGTCTCGTGGGCCTGAACCCAAGAGACAATTCCAGGCTACCAAGCGTCGAAACTGCCGCTCCCAGCGCCGCACATGCGCGGCGGGAAAGCGTTCACGAAATGCTTCGCTACGCATTAAGAATGCTGCTCGGGCAATCACATCGATTGCCTTCCGAGGATTATCTTTGGTCTGTTGGCTATAGCTGGCCGGCAACCGGAAATCGACCGAAAACTCTTCAGGAACAAAGCAGACACCGTACTTCAGTCCGATTGCCCGCGCGGCGAATGTGTCCGCCCAGGGACCTAATTCCTCGCGGTACCACCCGACCTCCTGGAACGGCTCGCGACGGTAAATGGTCGATGGCGAGGCGGAATGCGAGGCGAGTTCCACGTCGAGATATTCGTCCAGCAACCGCGCTGGGTCGACATAGAGAGGTTCGGTCCAACGCGGAACATCTACACCGCCAATCACTTCTTCTTCTTCGTTCTTGACCACAATTCTTCCGAACACGAGACCGGCCTGCGGGTGCGCCTCGGCCATTTGCATAGCAAGCTCAAAAAACTGCGGAAACCGATCATCGTCGGCCGCTGCCGCGTGGATGTAGTCGCCACTGGACTGCGCAAAGAGCCGGCGATTTGCTGCGTTGACCCCCACGTTCTGTTCACCGCGGATCAGCCGCAAGAATGAGTATTGCGGTAGGTAAGAGCCAATAACTTCAAGGCTATTGTCAGTCGAACAATCATCCAGAATGAGGAATTCGTCAGGTGGACGAGTTTGATTCGCAATGGCTTCAATCGAACGCGGTAGGTAGTGCGCGTGATTGTAATTGGGCATAACTACAGACAGTGTGGGACGGGGCATGTTCAACTTACCTGCGGCAGTTCTTCGAGATAGGCTTGAATGCCCGCGGCGATTGTGCGCAAGGAAATGTGAGGAAACGACGTGCGGAGGAGCTGCGGATCGAAAGCCAGGTCATGATCGCGGTCACTGGTCCTCGGCGTCGCTGCGAGCAAGTCAGCGGCAACCGCTGCCGGCAGCTGCAACTGCTGTGCTACTCGACTGGCAACATCAGCGACCATCATACTGTTGCCGGTTGCGACGTTTAGTGTCGTTTGCAACGGCGAGACCACCAGCGCTTCCATCAAGCTGCAGAGATCATCCACGTGTACAAAATCACGGGTGACATATCCGCCGCCGCTTAGTTGAACCGCTTGCTGCGCGGACAGGCGGCGGCAGAACGAGCCTACGATGCTGCGTCCGGCATCCGTAGAACCATAAATGCCGGGCAACCGCAAAATGGTCACTGGACATGAAGGGCTTGATCCAATGTGAAACATGTTTTCGCAAGCCAGTTTTGCCAATCCATAGTAGGTGGTGGGGCGCGGTAACGATGTTTCTGTGAGGGGCAGTTCCGTGGTCGGAAGCCCGTAGACATCGGTGGAACTGAGAAATACAATGCTCCGCGGCTCGCGATCACGCAGCGCCCGGAGAAGATTGTGGACCATGGTCAGGTTGGTCTGAAACAACGACCACGAATCGCCAGCCCGACGCGAAATTCCCGCACACATAATGATCGTTGTCGTGCTGCTGGTCGTCGCCAGCTTCTCGCGCGATTGCTGTGAATTCAGCAAGTTGCAATCCCGTGAAGAGAGCGAAATGACATGGCCAGACCAGGCCGGCGCGCTGGCCTCTTGTTGGACATGCCGTAGTCGATCCGTTAGACGTCGACCAATGAAGCCGGTCCCACCAACAATCATGACATCGATAGCTTGTTGAGTCATGGCTGATTTCTTTCCGCTTTCAGTTCGGAGGCCAAGCCGTCGGCCAGCGCTTCGCCAAGCAAAGCGTATCCCGCGGGAGTCATATGATCGTCTGTCTGCAGATACAGTTCTTCCCCAACCTCTTGCTGCTGGCGAAATGTCGTCAACGGATCAATCCAGGGAATTCCCTCTTGTGCGCAAAAGTCAGCCAGCCAGTCGTTTACAATGCGTGACGTGGTCATTCGATCATTTACTTCACAGCCGCGTTGCTGGAGAAAGTCCACCCAACGTGGGGAAACCAAATGAGCGTTTGGAATTGCCAAAATCACCAGCGGAATGTCCAGGTCGTCGGCCGTGATTTTCATCTCGCGCAGCAGACCCGCGCACATCCGCCATTCGTATTGCATGGCCCCCAACGTTTCTGGACGGACGGCCAACGAATCGGCGGCACCGGCGGGATGAAGGATGATCGCTCGCACGAGCCAGGGGTTCATACGCCAAACCAGTCCGCGATCGACCCAGCCGTCTTGCTGCAATTTTTCGTAGCGTTGCCGAGCCCCGGTGGGATCGTCAGAATTGGCAATATCCTGCCCGATGGCCGTCGGGCCCAGCGGATTGGCTTCGTTGAAGACCGGCCCACGAACACCTGCCGAGGGTTCTGGCTTTGCTGCCAGGCAGGCTAGCCCGGAATAGCACAAACGAATCATCAAGGACTTCATTACCAATCGCTCTATCCAGGTCGTCCCGGCGCGAGCGACATGTTCGGCTTGTTCGCGTTGCACATCTGCATCGGTCCGCAGGCGAGCCGGCGGAATCACCGGACAGTCGTTTCCGACGAGAAACCCTACTACAACCATGTCCGGACGCAGTTCGACCGCGTACTGGCGAAAATACCTCAAATAGTCCTGCGGCCCGGCACCAGGCCGGCCCATGTTGATTACCTCGACGTCCGTGCGGGCATACTTCTCGTGCAGCGTCCGCTGGGCAACCTTGGCATAAACCTGCTCATATTCGACTCCCCAGCCAAACGTCATCGAGTCGCCGATGACCACGATCCGTCGGCGATCTGGATGCCGGGGTGAAATCAGCGTTGGTTCGCGGAGTCCCTGGCCATTGGTCACAACTTGGACATCAAAGTCATCAGTGTGAAACCGAAGATTAACTTGCTTGGGGTTAATGTCCCAATGCGAGTAGGCTCCCAAACCCAGAATGGCCGCGGCAATCTCGACAGATGCCAAAGCGAATATGGTCGCGAATCCGGCCATCACGAATTTCAGAACCAATTCGCGTTGCCGCTTTTTCGGCTGGCCGATCAACGCCAAGATACTTTCGCAACAAACAACGACCAATCCTGCGTCGATCAGGCAGAACACAAGCGCGGGTGTCGGGACGACACCAACCGTGGCAATCGCGGCTACCGCTAGCGCCCACAATAGTGGTGGCAAGGTGACTGCCAGCCAGAGCCAAGCTCGTCGTCGATGGAGCCGGGCCAGTAGCGCGAACAGACGTAAGCGACTTTCGCCGCCCCACACAACCATAAGGGCTACACCGCTGGCGAGCAGCAATCCGATCGCAAAAGCAAGCAGTACGACGAAATAACGAAGCGACCACATGTCGAACAGGTCCGTCGATCCACTGCGACGCGATACAAGCAAGGCAAAGGGCGGCCAGAGTAAGAGATAGGCCGTTAACACGAGCCTGTCGATCACATGTCGGGGGGCCTTGGAAATCATACCGCGGAAATCTGTTCTTCAGGCCATTTCGTAGAAAACCCGACGACGAGCCCTCGTCAGCAGTTTAAGTACTGTTGCGGAAACACTTTTCGGCGGACCGACAATGTTGACACACGATCCCATGAACGATAACCTCGATGATTGCATTATAGCGTCGGATCGCCATGTTGAAGTACTCCTTTTGGCAGTTCGTTTCCGTCGTTTGGCCTTTTCGGACCAGTCTCTCTTTCGTCTGTCGCGACTAGGAGCACTCCCGTGATTCGATCCTCTTTGTTGGCTCGCAGAACGCTCGTGGCGCTGGTTCTATGGGCCGTTGTTGGCTGTCTCGTGCAAGACGTAAAGGCCTATTCACCTGAAAGTCCAGAAGTTCGAGCCCTGGTGAAAAGTGCCGTGCAGTTCATTGAAGCCAGCAACCTCAAGAATGACGGCTATTATAGTCGGCTCGGCGGAAAATGCTTGGTCGGCATGACCATGTATAAGTACTACCATCAACCCGATCACAAGCTGGTTCAGGCCGCCGTCGCACAATGCAAGGCTGTCTGTCGGGCGGGCGTGCCTTGGGGCGACAACAGCAACTATAGTGTTGGGATCGCCGTGATTTTTCTGGCCGAAGTCGATGCTGAACTCTATCGGCCTGAGATCGAAGTCCTGATCCGTACCTTAATGAAGCGTCAGATGAGTAATGGGGGTTGGAGCTATTCGGACCACAAGACAGGTGATACTTCGCAAACCCAGTATGCGGTCCTGGGGATGTGGATGGCGGGGCGGCAGAACATCAATGTCCCTTTGGATGCCATCGAGCGGGCGTGCAGTTGGCTGATGCGCGTACAGGCACCCAATGGAAGTTGGGGCTACCAAGGCAAGGACCCTGGTAGTTATCAACGGGTCAAGCAAGACAAAGAGACGCATTCGCTGACCGCTGCCGGTCTCGGTAGCAGCTACGTTTGCGCTGAATTGCTGGGATTCATCAGTCCGCCAGGCGAAAAGAAGCAGTCAAGTGGTGTACCTGCGGCGCTGCGTCAAGTTGGCGAGGATGCAAAGAAGAAGTCTGGCCCCATTACCGAAAAGGTGCCTAGCGCAGTGCTGCGACAAACGTTGACTAGCGGTGACCGCTGGTTTGACTCGTTGCGCAGCCTTCAGGCATCGGAATATCAGCATTACTTCATGTACGCGATGGAACGTTACATGAGTTTTCGGGAAATCGCCGAAGGGTCGAAGAACAAGGAGCCTGACTGGTACAACTGGGGTGTCGATTACCTGGGGAAGACTCAAGCTAAGAATGGTAGTTGGAAGAGTTGCGAAGCGGGTCCGGTGATCGATTCGTCATTCGCGGTTCTGTTTTTGCTGCGGAGTACACAAGACTCCATCAAACGCATCGTGGAAGAATCGGGTATCACACGGGGCGGAAAATACCTGCCAGACGATCTGTCGAGGATTGCCGTCGACTCCACCGGAAAGGTCAAGGACACCAAAGAAACGCCCGCCATTGACTTGCTCATGCAACAGCTTGAAGAAGGGGACATTAACGAAATTGATGCGTCCATCCCCGCACAATTGAAATTGTCGAAGGATCCCAAGAAGCGGGCCAACGAACTGGTTCGGCTGCGACGCATGGTCATGAACGGAGCCTTCCAGGCGCGATTGACTTCAGTCAAAACCATCAGTCGTGATCGCAACATCGATAACATCCCAGTACTGATCTATGCGTTGAGCGACCCAGACTATCGAGTCGTCAAGGCAGCGCAGAACGGATTGCGCTACATTAGCCGTCGCGTCAATGGGTTTGGGTTGAAGATCGGTGATAAACGACCCACCAAGCCGCAGTACGTGGCCGCACAGGACAAGTGGAAAACCTGGTACCGCTCGATTCGGCCAGATGGCGCACTGATCGAATAAGTTCGACATATCGCGGCTGGGCCAATTGCTGGTAACCCAAACAGGTTGTGGGATGGTCTCCTGACCAGCTCACCAGTTCAGGTTGTGGGATGGTCTCCTGACCAGCTCACCAATTCGACCGAAGGTCTCCTTCTTCACACCGAATGTGGCCAGCTGTCCCACGCTCTTTTGGAGACCTTCGGTCGGAGCGGTGTTGCGGTCGGGAGAACGCATCACAACGGCTGGGGGAGAACGCATCACAACGGCTGGGGGAGAACGCACCACAACAGCTAGGGAGACCAAACCACAACAGCTGACGTCACCTCCCCCTCTGGGAAACGTCAGCCACGTGTCTATTCTGGTCACTTGCTGCCAGGCAGCGGGCCTCGAATTCGATCATAACACTTTCCGCCTGGCGAGCTGTGGCGCCTAGCAGAATATCGAATCGGGCACCAAACGTCTCGGCCTGAGCGATTGTGATCACCGCTGAGGGACCGTCTGCCTGCATAACCGTAATGCGAGGGCTGTCAGCCAAGGGAGGGCAGAAGGCGAGATGGATGATCTGGGATCGCTCGCCAGGCGTAAACTCCGCTCGCGCCTGCCCGAAGACCAGATCGCTTCCCTCCGCATCGCGCATGCGCGTAATCTGCTGCGTCACGTCGCTGGCGACTACGCTGGTTGGATCCAGCCGAGGTTGGTTGTCATGCGAATTGGACACCAAAGCTGATCGGTTTACCACTGCTGTACGTTGTCGGCCAGTCTGCAACGCAAGCGAGTCGGCCAGCCACCAGGCACCTTCTTCACTCACGACAAGAAACCACATCAAGGCTAGGGCCCAAGGGGCCGATCCCGGCAGCGACAGAGCATAACAAAACAGAAACACGGCCAACGATGGCAATAGAAGTCTGGCCAAGGAAGAAACAGAAGCATGAGTGTTTTCCGCGCGTGGCCAAGCGGAACGCAGGCAGCCAGCTAGGGCCGCAATGAGAAGCCCCAGCAAGAGCATTGTCAGCGAACCCAACGGTTGATCAAACGCTCCGCCAAACCGTCTGCCAGCCAGGAACAGGCATAGAATCAATAACAGGCCAACGGTCGAGGCGACTCCGAACCGAAGAATCGCTTGTGCCGGCGGAGAACATCGGCCGGGTGCGCCGGCCAGCGTGTGGTCGTTCATTCCCTACTCCCGTGACTTATTCGTGCCGTAGCGCTTCGATCGGATCCATCTGTGCGGCACGGTAGGCCGGATAAAGCCCAAACACGACACCGATCACCACCGAAATGCCAAACGCCAATGGGATCGAAATGGGAACGATGATCGGATCGACATCGCGGACGACTTCCGGCAAGCTCTGAATCATTTCGGGTTTGTACCACTTCAACGCACTGCGCGCGGAGGATACGGCGGGTTGACAGGCGAAGCCGAAAATGACCCCCGTTGCTCCACCCATTACCGAAAGCACAATCGTCTCGACCAGAAACTGCCGAATGATGTCGCTGCGGCGAGCCCCCAGCGCGCGACGAATCCCGATTTCGCGTGTCCGCTCGGTTACGGTGGCCAGCATGATGTTCATAATGCCGATGCCCCCCACCATCAGCGAAATCGCCGCGATTAATCCCATGAAGACCATGAACATAATGCGGGTCCGCCGCGCTTGTTCGAGCAACTCCAAGGGAACCACGACGGCAACATCCTGAACTTTTTCGTGGTTCTTTTTTAGAACCTCTTCCACCAATTCGGCGGTCCGCTGCACGTTTTCGATGCCATCGACGCGGAGCGTAATCTGATTGAGCTGAATCGTCTGGCCTTCCCGAGAACCACTGCGGCGGACGACGATGGTATCGCCAATGCGATGCCGCATGGTGCTAATCGGCATGTAGACATCTTTGGCAAAATCCTGGGCTTCCATCGATCCGCCGATGGCCGCCGTGGGATTTCGATCTTCGACGACTCCCACGATCAAGTAGTAGTCTTCGTGTTCCTGCAGGTAGATGCTGCGACCGATCGGATCCTCAAAGGGAAACAGCTCGTCGACAACACCGGCAGCCAAAACGCAGACATTTTTTTGCAGTTTGACTTCGGCGTCGGTGATGAAATGACCCCGCTCAATGGAAAGTCGGGTTACTTCGGCATATTCGGGCGTGCAGCCCACGACACGTGACTCGATCGTGTTGTCGGCGTATCGGACTTCCCGTTGCATCTCGCGGATTGGAATCGCGCTGCGAATATTTGGCAGCGTCGCTACCAACATGTCGTAGTCTTCACGCAACAGACCGTACTTCAGAATGAAGCTGTTGGCACCGGCGTCGGGCGGATTGAGCGGTTTCCGAGAACGGACCATGATATTGTCCGCCCCCAGGCCTTCGATCTGCTTTTGCGCTTCCTGGCTGATTCCTTCCCCGATGGCCAATAGCCAAATCACGCTGGCGACACCGATGAAGATCCCAAGCACCGTCAATGCGGATCGCATCGGATGTAAGAACAGGCTCTTGACGCCAAGTATCCAGGTGCGAAAAAACAACATGAGGATGGGAATCCGAGCTGAAGCGAGAATTCAATCGATAGGGTGTTGCGCCGCAAAAAGCTAATGACTGGCGCCAGCGGTGTTTTCTTGTGGAGCGTTCGTTTCCGCATCAGAAAACAGATCGACCGGTTTCCCCTGTTTGCTGAGTCTGCTGCGGTTGTCGCCGAGCAAAATGTCCGACTGGACTAGGCCATCTCTGAGACGAATGATGCGCTTCGAGTGCTGCGAGACTTCATCTTCATGCGTGACCATGATGATTGTTTTGCCCATGTCGTTCAGGGTCTCGAACAGCTTGAGAATCTCGTCAGTCGTGGCGGAATCCAAGTTGCCCGTGGGTTCGTCCGCCAGAATGAAAAAGGGATCGTTGACCAGGCTGCGGGCGATCGCCACGCGCTGCTGCTGGCCACCGGACAACTGTGCGGGACGATGGTCTAGTCGATCACCAAGCCCGACGAGATCAGCACATTTGCGGCAGCGTGCGCGGTTCTCCTTTGTCAGCACACCTTGGTAGTACAGGGGAACTTCGATGTTTTCAACGACGTTCAATTGCTGGATCAAGTTATACGATTGAAACACAAAACCGATTCGCGAGGCGCGGATGAACGATAGTTGATTGTCGTTCATCTGCGAGATGTCGGCCTCGCCCAGCAGCAGGCGACCTTGCGAAGGGCGGTCGAGGCAGCCGAGCAGATTTAAAAGGGTGCTTTTGCCCGATCCCGACGGTCCCATGATGGCGACATAGTCGCCTTCGGGGATATCAAACGTCACACCTCGCAGGGCGCGAACGGTTTCGCTTTTGAGCACATAGTTCTTGTGCAGATCTTCCAGCCGTGCCGCAATTTTCATCGATTTCCTCCAGGGGGTCCACCGCCGCCACCTGGGCCGCCGCCACCTGGGCCACCGCCGGCGGCTTGCATTTTCGCAAAGGCGGCCGTCAGTTCCGCGGCGCTCAGTGTGCCGTCGCTATTGGTATCCGCACCGGTCATCCGTGAACGGAGTCTTTCAGGGAGCTCATCCATGGTCACTTTTCCATCACTGTTGGAATCAAGTCGTTGGATCATTTCGTTGGGAGCACCACCACCAGCCTTTCCTTTCTTGCCGCCGCCCTGTTTACTTTTCTTCGCCTTCATCACACTCCCGACCGTCGGCACATCTGCAACGGGTGCCGCGTCACTCGGTTTGGGAAAACGCGACTTATCAAATTTGTCCAGGTGCTTGCGTGGATTCATAACGACTTTTTCACCAGCCCGAAGCGGATCGGACTTGGCGACATTCACGGCAGCCATTTCTTGGCTGTTGGTTGAAATAATGAGAATCTCGCGGGTGTCCCACGCATCGCCGTTTTCCACAAGGCAAAACGTCTTGCCACCTTGTTCGTAGATGGCCGTCACCGGCAATTGCGTCGCCGATTCGCTGTGCTCTATATGAATACTAACCTCGGCAGTGAGGCCTACGCGAATTTCTGGTGGCGGCTCCAAAATCTTGATCAGCGTCACATACTCTTTTGCGGACGAACTCCAGAAATTTCCTGGCTCGGCATATTTGTTGACTTTGGTGACCTCCCCTTGGACGGTCTTGTCACCAAAGGCGTCAATTCGGATCGTGACCGGCAAGCCTTCGCTGACGAGATTAATCCGCGATTCGTTGATCTTGGCACGAATTTGCATCAGCTCTGGATCGGGCAGTCGCACAATCACTTGACGTTCTCGAACGGCCACACCGGCTTCAACGACAAACTCGCTGCCGCTACGACTGCTTGTCACATTGGCATAGACGACCTGCCCCGCCTGAGGTGCGATGACCTTGCACTTGTTCAGCTGGTCTTCGATCTCTTTCAGGTTGTTCAGTTCTTCCTGATGGCTATCCTGTTCGTTCTTCCATCTCACTTCTGCCGCAGCGATGTCACTATCGAGTTGGGTCAGCATCTTTCGCTTTGTGAATTTTTCCAGCACCTCGAGCTTTTGGCGGGCGAGATCGAGTTCATTTTGCGCGGCATCCACACGGAATTTCTCGCCTTCCAGTTGCAACGCCGTCAACAAACCACGAGAAACCAGACGCTTGATGGACTCAAAAGACAACTGGGCCTTCTTGAGATTCTCTTCCGCGACAAAGATCTCGTTCTCGACCATCTTGGTCTCTTCGTTGTAGGTTCCGTTGACGTATTCGTCTTTGGCAATCGAAGCAGTGTCGAAAGTTGCCTTGGCCTGTATCATGATCGCTTCGCTGGTGTTCACGACAATCCGCTGGCGACTCATCTCCTGTTCGAGGTTGGAGGAGTCGAAAGTGATCAGCCAGTCACCCTCCTTCACAACCGTCCCTTCGGGGACCACGTCAATGATCGACGTTGCCGGCCCCGTGCCACCGGAGCGGCTACGGATTTCGCATCGGATCTCGACGTTGTTGGAGCTCTCTACTTCACCTTGTTCCAAAACGACGTGGTCATACGGTCCTTCGATCACTTCCTTCAATAGCGGTATCTTGCTGACATCGTCGCCATTTTGTCGTGTGAAGAAAATCGCCGCCAAGACGACGATCGCAATCAAGGCCATCGCGCCAACGACGAAGAAAGTGGTTGAAGCCGTTCGTGATCTTCGGTGGCGGACCAACAGCGGGCGGCTAGAAGCAAAGCGACGCAACATGGTCACATCCTCTAAATGGCGGTTGGCTTGACAAGTGGGGGGGTCGCGTGAGACATTCGAGCCCTCTATTGTAGTCGCGGTGAAATCCGGATGACACGGCAAACGGCGGCAATTCGCATTTACCGTAAGTCGCCAAGTCTAGGCGCACCCAGCGCTAACTCGTGGCAGGTTCGGCAGTACGTCGCGACGGATCCGCCACCAACCAGGCGTCTGCGCGCAATATCGCACGCTTATGGAACCCCGCCAAGAGGCCACTCGGTGCGAACAAACATCGCACAATCAGAGAAACTGGGTATGCGGAGAATTCGAGCGGAACCGTCAGGGTTGCGATCGCTCCGAAGCGAATCGCAGCTCACTTGGTGCGATATGAACCGGTGCGATCGGCAAGACCTCGCCGTACACTGGGTCATCGTCCCGCGGGAGCCTTATGGCGGTGGGCGCCGAGGGTGGCTCGGTGCCAAGCACGCCCGGCGGAATGAGTTCCCCATTTCCTGGATCGCCGTCACTTGGATTCAGGAGATTAGGAGCAGCCGGGAGTGTCTCGCCAGTATCCAGCAGGAATTCAGCTTCACCATGGTATCCATCGGGCGTGGGCAGCGCGCCTTCTTCGTCGATGGGACCTGGATCGACCCAAGCGCTGGTTGGGTCCAGGTTCATGGTGCCCAGATTCAGATCGAGGCTCATGCGTTGCGCTTCATAGTTTAACCAGACGCTCAGGAAGTCATTCTGCGCGCTCTGTAGATCGGCCAATGCCGACACGACGTCCCGTGCCGCCGTGACGCCGGTGTCCTGTCCACGTTGTTCGCGGAGTTTTTGAATCTGGTCATTCAGCACAACCTGATCAATGGCCGAGAGGACGGCGATTCGCCGTTCTTCGAAGTTAACGCGGTTCAGGTCAATCGTGCGGAGCGTGTTGCGCAGTCCACGCGTGAGATTGTCTACAAAACGGTAATAGCTCCGGCGTGCCTGTTCATACTCGATCAAGGCTTGTCGATACGTATTCCGTTCCGCCAAACGGGTCAAGGGAGCGTCAAAACGAAACCCGACATGCAAGTTGCCATCGATCGTCGCAAGTCGGGGGAAGCCAGTCATCGGATCAATGTCATTGTCGTCCGCTTGGCGAATATCGCCGTCAATCACGAGATCCAACGTGCTCTCCAGATTGTCGGCGTTGAATTCGATCAATCGCCAAGAATCGACCAGAGCGGCGCGGGCATTCATCCAATCTCGACGGAACGTCTGAGCAAGTTGCACCGCCATTTGCCAAGATAGTTCGACCGGCGTCAAACTGACGGTTTCCGTGCGGGTTCGCGCGTGCACCAGTGAGAGATCCAGAATGTCGTCCGAAAGATCCGAAAGCACGCTAGGAATCGCAAAGATGACCTTTTCTTCGAGTTGGGCGTACAGCTGAGTCGGTGCGGGTTTTTGTTCGGCTTCGAGCAGGGTTGTCAACGCTGCGTCGATTTCGTCGAGCGGTTGAAAATACGACTGGAAGAGCTTCTCGAGCCGATCGATTTCCGCCTGCAACTCGACCGGTGTCTGCGTGACACGCGCCACGTCGAAGACGACTGGAGCGATATCTGCCACCAGAATACTCTGGCAAGGGTCCAGGTTACCGTACTCTGCAAAGCGTTCTTTCTCGATATTGTATTTTGTCTTGAGCTGTTCCAAATCTTGACGACGTTTCGGGAGCGCTTCGGTCAGTGCCGCAATGTCCGCGGTGACCCGCCCAATATTGTCTTGACTGACTTGCGTGCAGGCCTCCCGGATCCGGGCTACTTTAGCTTGGAGCTGTTTTAGGTGGTTCGCCAGTTCGTCACTCCAGGCGAGCGTCGGTGTGAGACGCCCGTTCACATCCACCTGTTCCACGCCATTCAGAATCAGCTCGTTCACGGTCCCCACTTCGTCCCGCAGACGGGTCATGATGGCCTGCACGGCTAGGATCCGCGGATCGATCAGGTTGAATTGATCCACCATCGGGTCGACGATGTCGACGCAGGTTTTCGGCGAAATTCCCAGTGTTAGTTTGTAGTTGTCCAAACTCGACTGATAGCCGGCTTGGCTATTGAGCAGCCGGCTTTCCGCATTCAGGAGGGCCTGACGGGCTTGAGCGATCTGCAGTCGTTCGCGGACAATCGTCTCGGCATCATCGGGAATAGTAGCCAGACTTTCGGCCAGTGATTCGCGAAGTTGGGCCAGATTGCTGCGGAGTCCGACGATTGTGACTTGTTGGTTGCGGATGTCCTGCAGGTCTTGCAGGAGCCCCATGAACCCGGCGACCTGACCGGCCCCCGCGCCACCTCCGCCAAATCCACCGCCGCCACCGCCGGCACCAACGCCGCTGCCGACGGCACCAAATCCCCCGCCACCCACGCCGGTAAAACCACCTAGACCGGATCCTTGGAAGCCGCCGCGTCGCGAGGCACCAGAACCCGCTTCGGCACCGGTCATGATTTCCAGATAGAACGCTCGGCGATACCGCTCCATCTGCCGAACGTTGGAAAGCAAGGCACGCTCGGAGAGCGTCAGTTGTTCCATAATCCGATCTTTACCCGCCTGCCTTAACAACGGCTGAATGAAACCGAAATCCGCAATCGTCCCCCACGAAAAGCCGTCACTGCCAAAGTCCCAGACCAGGGCATTTGCCAGCCCGACCACCAGATCGGCGCCAGTGGCGAAGCTACGCCGCATCCTGACACCGCCGCCACGCGGCAGGCCGGCGATGCCGCCAGGTGAGCGCAGCCGTCCGGTCTCACTTGTGAAGAGAGCTGCACCCAATGCCGATTCGGAGAGGGTGCTGCTATCCTGCAGGTTCCGGTCCCAGGCTGCGTCATAGTCCGACCCGTAACCACCGAAGAACTGCGTATCAAATCGAAAACGCTCGGCGCTTACGTCCAAGGCCGATAAGTAGAGCGTTTCGAACTGTTGCTGGTAGTCCGTCGAATGAAGTAATGCCAGTTGGTATGCGTGTTCCGCGTTCAGGCGGAGGACGCCGTTTTCGTCGAGCCCGAGTGAATCGATATAGCCAGGGTTTTGGTCCAAATCCGTGTCGCCATTTCGGTGCCACCAGGGGTAGCCTTTCTTGCCGTCCACATAATGCATCAGCTGATGCGATGTGGGGTCGTCCTCCGGCATGGGCGGCGCATCGGGATCGAACGGATCAAACATGCGAGATCGCGGATCGATGTCAATCTCGTATCGGTCCAAACGCCAATGTGGATTATTGGCCTTCTGGCGAATCAGGGCGTAGGCCTCCGCATCGGCCTGCTGGCGGTAATAGCTTCGATGGCAGCCGTTTGCCGCACATAAAGTCAAGATTACGAAAAGAATCGCCAGGCGACCAAGGTATTGCTGCCGAAGGCGTCCAAAGAACGTCATTATCCTGGGCCTCAATCGTTGAAGTAGATCACCGTTGCGGAAAAGTTCGCTCAATAGGTACGTGACGTTGATGGCTGTTATTGGGAAGGTTTGGATTGACGCGAAAAGGGGGATTGTGACGGTTTCGACGGTTAGTCGGGTTAGATAACGATTCGGGAAATAAATGCCGCCGACTTGAGCGATTATGATGATGATCCGAGTTCGCTCGCGTCGCGTGCTGCAAGCGCAATAATCGCAGTGAGTTAGGACATGGTGTTTGAGATCGAAAAGGTTGACATCCTAGATTTCCCAGCTTATCATCGATGGATCTGCCCGCGGTTACTCCGTCAGAGGCAACATGGTTAGTGAGATAAGCAGAACGCGATATGGAATTCGATTTTTCGATGGGTCGATCGGCCTATGGACGCCACGAACCGACTCGGATTGGACGTCGGTTGAATCACTTTCAAAGTAGACGGCGAACCCCTTCATGAACAATCCGGTTCTCTGGCAGGCGGGCATTGGCGTGCTCACCCTGTTCTTCTTTTTTCTGATTTACAAGTTCACCAAGACATGGCGGTGGTTCCATGTCACGATGATGTTCTTTGTGTACTGCGCGTCCATCGCCACGGTCGTCTACGTTTCGATGTCGATCAAGACGCACAATGCGTGGCGCAAGATGGTACGCGAGCAACGAAAACTGGTCGCCGAGCTATCTGCCGAGCGTGACAAGTTAACGTTTGGCGACATCACAAAACGGGAACAAGACACCACGCCGATCCGCGAATTGCACGCCCGGCTAGGTCGTTCGATTCTCGATCGTGGTCGCGTTTGGCGTGCGTGCTCGGTCGCACCGGCTGCTGATGGTACGGTGACCATCAACACGGCAGGCGCGACTCCCGTTGCTGGTGCGCGCAACAACATCACAGAGGAGATGATTCTGTACGCGTTTACCGAGGCGCCAGCCCCCGCAGAACTTGCTCCGGTCTTGGTAAACCCGGCTTCGGCCATTGGTTTTCCGCAGTATTTCATCGGTGAATTCGCTGCCACTGCGGTCGCGGACACATCGGTGACATTGCGACCGACCTTCCCGTTGACGGCCGAGGGACGCTTGGCGATAGCGACTGGAGCACCGTGGTGCCTCTATGAAACAATGGCACCCGATGGTCATTCCTTTTTTGTTATGGATCAAGAAAAGCCCGTAAATCTGACTCTAGACGCTGACACAGAACCTGTTTTTGGCGCTGTGGACGAGCGCCACATCGCCTTGCATATGGCCCGTGCGGGCAAGCTCCAGGCGGAGACTGACGAGCAATTCCTGCAGCGATATCAATCGATCATTTTAGAATATGTGCGAGATGGCAAACGTGCTTCCGATCAGGATCCGCCTGAGAATCGCTGGCTAAAAGTGCGTTTCACTGGTCCTTACGAAGAAACCGTCGACAGTACATCAGAGCTGGGTGCGGTTGTCACCAGTGAAGATTTCTTCGATCGCGGTCGGGCTGAAATCGCGATCCTGCAACGAAATGAGACGGCAAAATTCAAGAAGAACGACATCGGTATTTTCCCGCCCGATGATGCAAATCGACTCATTGGACTCGGCGCCTGCGAATTGGTCGAACCGATCTACGTCCGCAGCCTGCGTAACTACGCGCAAACGTATCGTGAACTTTATCAGCGCTCGCGAGATCTGGCGGCGGATGTTACCCGCATCCAACGAAGCACAGCCGAACTGACGCACGCCAACGGATTGACGGTGTCCCAAATCGCCTATCGGGAGCAGGAGAAAACAAAGCTCGACGAGGACTTGGCAAAGTTCGTTTACGAACGTGATGAGATCAAGAAGTATTCGGAAACGTTGACGGCTGCCGTGACAGCAAGACGTGACAAGCTCAGCTATCTCTATCGCGCCAATCACAAGTTAGCGACCGATCTGGCCACAGCTCATCGAGTGCTCAAGGAAAAAATCGATCGCCAAACGGCAGCAGCGGCCAACACGCCCTAGAGCCTCTACGATCTTGGTGCGCCTGCTGGTGCGTGTCGCACCGACGCGTAGCGTCTGAGGCGTCTTGTTTCATGAGTCGAAACGGCGAAAGGCCGCTGCAGTGAATCGGCACGCGCCGTGGTGTCGAGACCGCCCCTTTTTCCCGGGTGTCCCTTGTTTCTGGAGGCGCGTCTTGCAGCCGCCGTTTTTCACCATTTTTCTTCCAATCTGGTTTGAGCACCAGCGATTCCCGGAACGGTATTAAATCGGTGGAAATGGGTATCCACTTCCCTCAAGTGACCCCAACATGTAGTGTTGAGGCATGGAAGACTATCCTAAAACGCTGATG
>JASLPZ010000369.1:0-6732 GCA_030744725.1 Pirellulaceae bacterium | reverse complement strand
TCGCGATTCTCGATGCCCAGGGGATGACAAAGCGCAGCGAGATCGCCGTGCATGGCAATCCGCTAGGGCTCGCTCTGTCGGCTGACGGGAGTACGCTTTACGTCGCAGAGCACGGCGCTGGCACTGTCGCGGTCATCGATACGACCAAGCGAGAGATCACTTCCCGAATCGCCGTCGGAAAGTGGCCCACGGCGCTGGCCACCGCCGACAAAGCAAAGCGGTTGTATGTCTGTAACCAGGACAGTCATTCCGTCTTAGTGATTGATCTTAGCCAACGACCGGCCAAGTCGATCAAACAAATTCCGGTGATCCGTGAACCGAGCAGTGTGGCCGTCACGCCGGACGAGAAACGCATTGTTGTGGCGAATCTGTTGGCCTATGGTTTGGGAACCGACCCGACCTTGTCGGCCGAGGTGAGCATCATCGACGCTGCCAAGCTCGAAACGGCAACGACGGTGAAGTTGCCACCCGGCTCGACAATGGTCCCAGGCGTGTGTATCAGTCCGGACGGGAAGTGGGCGTACGTGGTACACGGTCTCGGCCGGTTCAATCTGCCCATTACACAACTCGAACGAGGCTGGGTGAACACGAATGGGCTAAGCATCATCGACATAGAAAAAGGTTCGCGACTCGCCACCATGTTGCTTGATGATCTAACGCAAGGGGCGGCGGACCCAAATAGCATCGTCTGCTCGAATGACGGCAAACGATTATGGATCAGTCATACCGGCGTGCATGAAGTCTCCTTCATTGACATCGGTCTGGTCCATGAATTGTTGAACGGTAAAGTGCCTGAAGAACTGGCATCGCTCAAAGACGGGACACAAGCGAACATCTGGGTGCAAATTCAACAGGATCGAGAGAAGATCTCGGACCTCGAGAACGATCTGACTGCGTTATACATTGCCGGAGCCATTCACCGATCTCGATCAGGTGGGACCGGCCCGCGCGGACTGACTCTCTCTCCCAATGGCCAGGACTTATTTGTGGCCAACTACTACTCGGGTTCCGTCGCAGTGCTCGACGCGGCCACTGGTAGTCAGCGAGGCAACATCTCGCTGGGTCCGCAACCAGAACGAGGCACCGTGCGGCGAGGAGAGATTATCTTTCACGATGCGACGCACGCCTTTCAACGCTGGCACAGCTGTGCGTCTTGCCATGCCAACGAAGGCCGGATCGACGGTTTGCGATGGGATTTCCTGGGTGATGGAATCGGGAACCCCAAAGATACGATCAGTCTCCTCTATTTCGACAAGACCGAGCCGATGAATCGGCGAGCGACGATGCAGTCGGCGCGCGCCTGCGCCCGAAGCGGCCTGGAATCAACAAACATGATCGTGCCGACGGAGCAGGAAGTGGAAGACCTGTTCCGTTACCTGACATCGTTGCGGCCCGTGCCGAGCCCGCACCTCGCGGCGGACGGAAAGTCGACGGAGGCAGCCAAGCGTGGGAAGGCGTTGTTTGAGGGCAAGGCCAATTGCGCGCGGTGCCATCCCGCTCCGTACTACACCGACAAGAAAATGCACAACGTCGGAGTACTCAGCGCGAACGAGCCGGACGGTCGTTACGACACGCCCTCGCTGATCGAAGCCTACCGCACGGCCCCTTTCTTACACGATGGCCGTGCACTGACACTCAAAGACGTCCTCACGGTAGACAACGAAGCGAAGAAACACGGAAAGACCGACGATCTAACCGACCAAGAGATCGATGAATTGGTCGCCTACCTTCTTTCTTTGTAGTCAAGATCTCCGTGTAGCCAAGATCCCCAAAAACAAAAGGACTCGATGGCCATGAACGCCAAATCGACGATGCGGTGGTGTACGAAGTTATTCGCGATCCTGACACTTGGTTCCTCCTTCACCATGAGTCTGAATCCGGCCTTCGCAAAGGACGTTGCACAGCACACACCCGGAAAACTGCTGGCACGTATGCTTGATGGTCCTTTGGATGGTGTGGATGAAATCGTGTTCGCCACACGTGTCTCAGGCCGGGACCATTGGTACGTCAGTTTCGGCTACTACAGTTGCGACTACGGGCCGGGACCGGAACGCGGCTTTGGCGAGTATCCCGATGGCGAGACGTTGCGGGGCTACGGCGAGGGAGGAAGATTGTGCCGCCTGAATCTGCGCACGGGAGAGTTGAAGCGGCTGATTGATGATCCCAAAGGAGGTGTGCGGGATCCCCAGATGCACTACGACGGCAAGAAAATCCTTTTCTCTTATCGCCGGGGTGGGACGCCAACCTATCATCTTTACGAGATCAATATCGACGGCACAGGATTGACGCAATTGACCGATGGGCCGGACGATGACATCGAACCGACTTATCTACCTGACGGCGGAATCATGTTCGGTTCCAGCCGCTGCCGACGTTTTGTCAACTGCTGGTTTAGCCGAGTCGCCACACTTTACCGTTGCGACGCCGATGGCAGTAGCATCCGAATGGTTTCGAGCAACAACGACCACGACAATACACCCTGGGTGTTGCCGGATGGCCGTGTGCTCTACATGCGTTGGGAATACGTCGACCGCAGCCAGGTACACTTCCATCATCTCTGGACAGTGAACCCGGACGGTACGGGCCAAATGACGTGGTATGGAAACGAATTTGGTGGCACGGCGATGCTGGATGCCAAGCCGATTCAAGGAACGAACAAAGTGGTCGTCTCGTTTTCGCCAGGCCACGGACGTCCCGAGCACATGGGACACGTGACGGTCGTCGATCCGAGTGCTGGGCCGGACATTCGTCCGGTGACAAAGCAGATCAGCAAAGGCAATCAGATGTTCCGTGATCCGTTCGCTATGACCGAGGAGTGCTTTTTGGTGGCCAACCAGCAAGGCCTCTTCGTCATGGACGGTGACGGGAATACGGAACTGGTTTACGCACTACCGTCTGACGAGCGGCACATGGAATGTCACGAACCGCGTCCACTTCGCGCGCGGCGCCGCGAACCCACAATTGGCTCGCAAGCAGACCTTTCCAAGGAGACGGGCGAATTGGTGTTGGCCGACATCTATAACGGCCGCAATATGGAAGGTATCGAGCGTGGTGAAATCAAGAGCCTGTTGGTACTCGAACAACTTCCCGAGCCGGTCCACTTCTCCGGTGGCATGGAACCGATCAGCATTGGTGGCACGTTTACGATGGCGCGGGTGCTGGGCACCGTTCCAGTCGAACCAGACGGCTCGGCGTACATGGAACTGCCCGCGCTCAGATCATTGTTCCTGGTGGCTTTGGACAAAGACGATTTGTCAGTCAAACGTATGCAGAGTTTTGTTACCATTCAGCCGGGCGAGCGAACCAGCTGTGTCGGTTGTCACGAGCAGCGGTCACGCACGGCTCCTGTTGGCGTGGGGCTGATGGCTCTGAAGCACCCGCCTAACAAAGTCGCGCCGATCAGTGATGTTCCCTCCGTACTTGATTTCCCGCGCGATATTCAGCCGATCTTGAACAAACGCTGTGTCGAATGTCACAACCCAGATCGTCGCGAAGGAAAGGTGGATCTCAGCGGTGACCATACGCCGAAATATACCAACAGCTACTGGACCATTGTCAGGCACGGTTTGGTGGCCGATGGGCGCAATCAGCCCTATTCCAACCGCGCCGCACGAACGATTGGCAGCTCCGCCAGTCGACTCATGAAGTTGATCGATGGGAGTCACTATGATGCTGAGCTCACTGAATTAGAGCGAAAGACCGTGCGACTTTGGATCGATACCAGCGCCACTTACCCTGGAACTTACGCCGCACTCGGGTGTGGCATGTACCCTGTCGCCTTGCCCTACGAGACGATGGTCAAACGGTGCGGCAGTTGTCACGACGGTAAGCGTCGCGACGGAAGGTTGGCGAGTAAGTTTGACCTCAATAGCTTGCAGTCGCGGTGCAATCTCTCCCGTCCCGAAAAGTCATTGGTGCTTCGCGCGCCGTTGGCAAAAACAGAGGGTGGCTTTGCACTCTGCGGCGACGGTGTTTTGAAGAACACAGCCGATCCGGTCTATCAGGCGATCCTCTCGGCAATCCGCGCTTCCGCAAACCGGCTTGCCGCCGATAAGCGTTTCGACATGCCTGGATTCCGGCCGAACAAGCATTACGTCCGCGAGATGAAACGGTTCGGCATCCTCTCCGCAGACCTGGAGCCGTCTGACCCGATCAATGTCTACGAGACGGACGAGCGGTACTGGAGGTCGTTTTGGCACAAGAGCCAGACAACTGAAAGCCGCCAGCCAAGCGAGTGACAGCCGATGCCATCTGACGACTGATTAACCAAACGAGACACACCCGCAAGAAATGGTGTCGGCGGTCGTGTCCCGGGTTGGGAGCGTTTGGTCTTACGAGGAGCGTTTGGTCTTAGGCGGAGTGGTCCTGATGTCCTTGGCGAGTTCGGCTACCGTGAGACCCGCCAGTGATTCCAGAAACCCTTCTTCCAACGCGGCCATTTTGCGTTGGATAGTACAGCGACCCATAATGGGGCACTCGTCCTCAAGGGACAAACTACAGCGACTTATCTCGATGCCTTCCAGCAATTCAACAAGATCGCGAACCGTGATCTGGTCCGCCGGTCGGCCGAGTGAATAACCGCCCGCAATACCACGGTGACTACGCAACAGTCTGCCACGTGCCATCCGCTGAACTACATTCGATAAATACGTATCGGAAGCACTGGGCCAGATCGTCGCCATCCATTCGGCTAATTCGGGCAGTGTTGTTAATTCACCGGCCGGCTTTGTTGCTACAAACGCCAGAGCATGGAGACCATAGCTGAAACGTTGCGAAAAGAACTGGCCACTTGCCACTACTTCGGCCTTTCAAGAGAGGAGTCAATAAAGCCAACTATCTGAACGTAGTTTCCGCACTTTATCTGGTTCATGATGATAACCACTCCGCCTCCCAAGTGTCAATCGCTCTTCTCAACTCCCGGTGATACCGAAAGCGCGAAAGGGACAGAAGCAACTGCAAGATGAGCGCCTTGTCAAGAACGCGCTAGAACTTGACTCAAATACGACAAGCTTTCGACCATAAGGAGACTAACCAGCATCACATCACTGTGGCGACGAATTCGCTTGGCATAGGCAGATGTAGTTGCTAGTCTGAATTCTAAGTCATCTCGCCGCGACGTTCAGCGGCGATCATCGTGCGTTGAAGCGGAGAAGACGAATGCGTGCCAGAACTGTGCTGCGGATCGGGATTGCGTGCGCCCTGACCGTCTCGGTGGTTGTTGTGTGCCTCTGGGTGTCGATCCGAACGGCCCGAACGCGCTACGAAAGGCTCGTAGACTTGGGCGCCATCGCGCAACGTGACGCCTGGGGACGGGTAACTCAAATCAATCTGTGGCCCAGTGAGTTGGACGCCAAAGAACTCAGTTCGCTGGCACGCCTTGGACAGCTCAAGTTGCTGAATCTCCAATTTGCAGACATTGCTGATGTCGAGCTCCGGTACATCGAACGCCTCGACAGCCTTGAGGACTTGAACCTGATGGGAACACGGATCACGGACGCTGGACTGATGAGATTGGCGGCGCTAAGAAATCTGAAACGCATCTCAGTCACGCCGTCAGCCGTTACTAGTGATGGAGTCTTCCAACTCAGGCAGTTGCGCCCCGATTTGAATATCGTCTTGAATCCGTTGGAATTGCACGGTTTGAAACACCTCGTAACGTACGGCGGTCACGGCGAGTTGAATGACGAGTACGATCTTGTGGCGTTGGACTTGCACGATTCGGCGGTGACAGACGACGATCTGCTGCCCGTCGTCACCTGCAGACAACTGCGCATGGTAAATCTGAGTGGGACGAGCATCGGCGACGCCGGACTTAATTGTCTACGCAACCTCGAGGACTTGCGCGAGTTGTGGTTGACCGGGACAAGCGTTTCCGACGAGGGGCTGAAGGTGATTGCCGAATTCAGCCACCTTAAGTCTATCTCGCTAGCGAGGACTCAAGTCAGCGACACCGGAATTGCTCGCTTCAAGTCGTTGACGGCGCTGGAAGTCTTGCACATCGGTGAGACCGAGGTAAGCGACGACGGCCTCCAATACCTGCGTGAATTACGCCAACTCAAAGAGGTCTATGTGAACGAATCCCGCGTCACGACCACAGGAGCATCTGAGCTGTCCGACGCGATCTCCACAGTACAGGTATTTGGTGGTTCGGAACCGGAGAAGCCGGTCGAGGAAATCGAGAGCCGTGTTCTCGGCTGATAGGCATCACGCTTGGAGACAGGTTGTCCCCTTTCATCTACTGTATTGTCGTTGATGGTTCACCGTGGCCGCCATCAGTTGAGTGTTCGAGCAATACGAAAGCCAACGCCCGAACCGCTGCTTTCTGGTGCGAACTTGGATTGCCGTCCGCAGCGGCAGCCGCTTCGATTATCCCAATAGCACGTGCCCCAGATGACACGTAGGCCTCCTTTTTGCAGAATCGATGTGTCCTCACTATCCTTGATCACACCGTCAATGATGAGCGGCAGCTCGTCTTGATGAGTTTCCTGACACCACTTACGGAGGTTGCCGAGTGTATCGAACAAGCCGACGTCGTTCGGCTTCAACCGTCCCACCGGCTGAGGTTGTTGGTTTGCGTTGTCGACATACCAAGCGTACTTCTCCAGCAGCTCGTCGGATTGGCCATAGAACCGGCGACTTGACGTCCCGCTTCGACTGGCGTATTCGAATTCTGCTCCGCTCGGCAGGCGATAGCCAGTTCGCTGCAAATAGTCGACCGGCATCTGCGCACCG
>JASLPZ010000368.1:0-6736 GCA_030744725.1 Pirellulaceae bacterium | reverse complement strand
AGGCGCTGATGCACGCAAGTCCCACGAACTGGTCAACACCACCGAGCCGAATCTGCTGGAAGATGTTTTCGACTACGGTCTTCCTCCCAAGATCCGCTTTGATGGACCGCTGGTCGAATATATCGACGGCCGGCCTGTCGAATTTGATCCGAACTCGGCGAAGACACGCGACATCTTCATCACCGACACGACATTCCGCGATGGGCAACAAGCTCGCCCACCGTACACGATCGACCAGATGGTCCATCTCTACGATCTGCTTGCGCAACTTGGTGGCCCTAACGGTGTGATCCGCCAAACCGAGTTCTTCCTCTACACGAAGAATGATCGCGAGACACTCGATCGTTGTCGTGAGCTGGGCCATAAGTTTCCTGAATGCACCGGCTGGATCCGCGCGGTCAAAGGTGACTTCCGCCTGGTCAAAGAAGCTGGTTTGAAGGAGACGGGGATGCTGACGAGTTCGTCAGACTACCACATCTTCAATAAGCTGAAGTTCAAGAGCCGCCAGGAGTGCATGGATTCTTATTGCGAGGTGGTCGATGCCGCGTTTGAAGCCGGCGTGCGGCCTCGTTGTCACTTGGAAGACGTGACGCGTGCCGACTGGGACGGCTTTGTGATGCCGTTTGTGGATCGGCTGATGCGGATGAGCGAACAAGTTCCCAAAGATCAAGCCGTCAAGATTCGCATCTGCGATACGATGGGATTTGGCCTGCATTATCCCGGAGCCGAGTTGCCGCGTAGTGTTCCAAAGATGATATACAAGCTGAATCAAGAATGCGGCGTGCCCAGTGATCGGATCGAATGGCACGGTCACAACGACTTCCATCGCACGCACGCCAACGGAGCAACCGCGTGGTTGTACGGCTGTGACGCGTTGAACGGCACACTGTTCGGATTCGGCGAGCGTTGTGGCAACCCTCCGGTTGAAGGTGCACTCGTCGAATACATCTCGTTGAAAGAAGACCTATGCGGTATTCGTAGCGAGCTGATCACCGAGATCGCGAATTACATGCGTTCGATCAATTTCCCGATCCCCGACAACTACCCGTTCGTTGGCAAACACTTCAACACCACGCGGGCCGGTATCCACGCCGGTGGTTTGCGACAGGACGAACGAATCTACAACATTTTCGATACGGCGAAGCTATTGAATCGCCCGCCTCGCGTGGCGTTGACGGATAAGAGCGGTGCCGATGGTGTTGCTCACTGGGTGAACGAGTTCTTTGGTCTGAAGGATGCGGATCGCATCAGCAAGATCAAGTGCCACAAGGTTGCCCGATGGGTCATGGACCAATACGAAGTCGATGGTCGTATGACGGCGATTAGTGACGAAGAATTGGAAGCCAAAGTCAAAGAGCTGATGCCTCAGTATTGGGAGGAACACAAAGGCAAAATCGCGGGCGTGTGATGAGGCCGTCAAAACTCCTTCTCTGATCGTGGTATTCGATTCACGATATTTTCTGCGCCCAGATAAAGGTTGTCATTTGGCTTGTCCGCTTGGAGCTGTTTGAAACGTTCCGTTAACGCTATGTATCGATCGAGGTGATACGGGTGAGTTCGCAGGAACGCGGGGAGATTCGCCTTCGCTCCGCGGTCACGTTCGTGCATCCGAAGAAATAGTTTGGCCATTTCTCGCGGATCGTAACCCAGTTCGTAGGCCCATACCGCGCCGCTATTATCGGCAACGGATTCGTCTTCCGGACGAAACGGTTTCCCAAAACTTCGCATCAACATCGCACCGCTGCGAAAAAACTGATCGGGCGAAAATCCGTTGGTGCCGCTGAACGTACTCTGCATCAACTTGACCCGTTTGGCGTCATACAGTTGGTGTCCATGATCGAGATGAGACAGTTCGTGTCCGATGACACCGATCAAGGCGGCTTCGTTTTCGGCGAACTCCAACATACCTCGATAGAAGACCAAGGTTCCCCCTGGAAACGAACGAGCGTCGGTTTCGTTAGACTCGGCCAGATAAACTCGGATCGTCTTGTAACGTGATGCGTTCTCCATTTTGGGGCGGACTAGGGCGACGAGCTTCCGAAGATATTCAACGTCCTTGCCGCGGGTTATGACTTTGATCCCCTTGCGACGAAGTTCAGTAATGTACTGGCGGCTAGCCCTTTCGCCGATCTGAGATTCATTTCGTGCAGAGATTGTGATCTTGTCGATCTTCTCGCGATCTTCCGCCGGTACTGCTCCAAAAAACTGCTCGAACATCCGTTGTGGATCGGAGAACGGAAACTGTTGTCGCTGCTGTCCAGCGGCAGTCGGCGGCAGCGCGACGATGGTCAATGCAGCGAAGATCCAAACAGGCTTCGATTGAAGTCGGCGCGAAAATGTCACGATGGTGGACATGCTGATTCAGCCTTTCTGGTACTCTTCTAGTATTGCGCGATAAGGGCAATTCGTCCAGTTGCGGCTAGCGCGGGGCGGTCTCGTGACCGGCACTTCGTTCGATCAGACGACGAGTGCTCGGTCGACACCTGCGTGGACCTTCTCGCGGTTTACGGCTCGACAAGCTCTGCCAGCGGTGGGGATCGTCTTTCGCCCCATCGTTTCCAACAGCCGCCGTTGCTAAATGCGTTCCAACCTGTTTGCAGCCAGCGGAGCAATGCCGTTGCCAGCCACAGCGCCCAAACCAGCATCAAAACTCGATAAAACCAGACGGAAACGGAGACGATGTAAGCTGCGGGAAGTTCTGCCCCTGTCCGCGGTTGGAACCAATTCAGATTTGTCCGCGAAGAATCATTCCCAACGATGAACATCTCGGGATTGCCGAGCAGTCCCTCGCCAACAACCACGATAAAGATGCCCAGCACGATCACCGTGAGAAGCACCAGCCCGAGTTGCAGTAAGTTGAAACGAAAGAACCCCATCTGGTTCGGTTCCCGTTTGCCGCGCCAGGCAAGAAGGAACAACCAGCCGACCACCAGCATGGCGGCCGCCACGTGAATCTGCGTTAGTCCGAGCGCCAGCAGAACCCATTCGATCCGGCGGAGCGGCGACAGGGGAAGGCTTGCCAACGCCACTGCGAACAGAAGGGCGGTGACGACAATTGTCCAGAACCGGACAGCCGGCCCCCGTAGCGGTCCTCCTGCCCAAAGTACCCAGCGGTTCTCGGGAACCACCATGACGGTTGTGACATTCGCGCCATCGACCGGTAGCTTCACTGCTCCCACAGGAGCAACTGCCTTAAGCGCCTGGGACGCGGCCCAGGCGACTTTGACTGACTGTTTTCCCGGACGCAAAGGAACAATCAACTGCCCGTCGTTGCGTTGAACGGGAATCGAATGACCATCCACGGTCAGCGACGTGACGTCTGCCTTGGGATCGAACTCAATTCCAAAATCATTTCCAAGACTAGATTCAACTTCAAAATTGAGTTGGGTCTCGCGTCGGCGCGCCCCGATCTTGGCCTCGTGATGAACTCGCTGTACGGTAATTGTCTCACCGCTGATAGCCTTGGGGCGGCGAAACGACAGCGTAACTCCTTCTCCCGGCCAGGGACGCCAAACGGGAATCAGTCTCTCTTCGTCCAACTCGAAGATCGGCATGAGTCGCGTGAAAGTGACATTCCAGACTGATGAGGTGACCAGATGCCAGCGTTCCACTAACGGTGCCGTTTGCGCAGCGTCTATCTGAATTTCATTTCCAGACTCAATTTCACTCTCCCAAGCAAAACTCGTCTGATTTGCGCCGAGATTCACTTCGATCATGCCGTCTTGGACGTCGCCACTCGACGTGAGCACACTTTCGCCCGACAGGAGTGGGATCCTCAATGAGATCGCCTTTCCAGGTGCGGAAAGCCGCGTTACAGTGTTGCGCACCTTCCACAGAAGCCCAATCTCCAGATGTCGATCCACTGCGACGATGGGCCGAAAGTTCTTTTGATCATACGTCGCCGCGCCTTCGCTAAGCTGTTCGCGTCTTGCGAAGAAGACCTGGTCATCGGGTCTGCCATTGGAACGAATGCCTGTCACGTTCCAACTTGGCGCGACAATGGAAACGCGGCGCGGTTTCAGTAGATAAGTCCATTCCCACTCAGACGCCTCGGCAAGCCATCCTTCGACAGCGATCTTGTGCACGCCCTGCGGGACCATCACCCACAAGTAACCGTCGTCTCTGCGACACACCATGGCCTCAGGCTGGTCATCGATTGTGACAGACAATGGAGACCAGGTTGGCAAGCGGCCAGGCAGTGGAACTGCGACATCGATCGCAGCGTGAATCTCAACCTGCATCGAAATTCGGCCTTCATTCAACGCTAGATCCGCCGATGAGATTTCGGCGGCCTGCGGAAAAGCGTCCGAAGGCTCCAGCAGACGCTGGCGCAGTGTGTTTAACATCTCCGAGTCGGGAATCTGTGCCAGAGCATCGTTTGCCGGCAGCAATACGGCGAACATCACGACGGCCCCGGCGACAACGGAAGCGCCAGCACGCCGCCACAACAGCGGGATCTGAAACTTGCGGATACCAAGGATGATGGCCGCAAGCAGGAACAGCAGCAGCAGTCGCACAACGGTCAAACATTGGTGCATCGGACGCGAGATGAGCAGCGGTACGATCTGCTGATCGCGCGACACGGGACCTTTCCAGGAGCAGAAAACCAGGTTCCAGCCACCCCATTCAGGCACGGCGGGCCCAGTTTGGATTTTCGTCATGGGATCGAACAGCAAGTTGGCTTGCTCTTCGGTGGCAGAGCTTAGTCTACTACTGGATTGCTCGCCGACCTCGGCTTCCTGCACGTAGGTGGCAACCCGCGCGCTTGTGTTATAGGCGACACCCAGCCACTGAAACATGCTTCTGGTACCGTAGCTGACGCCTGCAGTTTCTAACTGAGGATAGATTGCGCCCTGAATCTGTCTAGCGCTGAACGGCACGAAGCTGAGAACCAGCAGCGCCACGGCAAAATACTTCCAGGCGTCCAGCCATCGTTTGCCGCTCCCTTCCGTTACGACGCGTAGTAGAGCAATTGGGATCAGTAGGAAAATCCATGTGAGGCGCGGGGCGCCGGGTTCGTGGTAGGACAGACCAAAAGCCAAGAGCGCCACGATGCCGGCCCTGAATCCCCACAGCCGGAAGACGGCCAGCGAGAAGATTAGCAAGAGAAACAGATCCAATAATGACCATGCTGTCAGCCAGTCGCCGTCGACTCGATCCGCCCCGAAAACGGCGAAGACACGCCAGCCAGGTGGCAGCGAAAGCGACAGTTTCAACGATTCAGCATCGGTCTGCCAACCCGTCGCGGACAACTCGGTTGTCCCATCGACGCGGCCGATCGCTTCCAGCGTCAGGTTGCGATTTCTGATCTCGACGCCGTTGGCACCTGTTTGAGGATTCGTTGTAATGAGTTGATGTTCCCCGCCGGAGCGGACAGCGCCTAGCTGCTGGCTGGCGGCAACATCCAGTCTCCAAATCTGTTGCAACTGGCCGCTGACCAAATCACGGTAAGTCATTCCTCGGCCGTCTTCATCCAGCCAAAAATGACGGTCAATCGTTAGCCCCTTGGGACGCTTCGACCCCATACCCCGCATCTTTTGAACTAACCGAAATGTCGAATCGGTTTTCCACTCGAAGACGGGCAGGTCGCGCCACTTGTCGGGAAAAGTGGTCTGGCTCACGTCCACCGACCGTATGCCTTCAAACTCTGCAATGCGAAAATCCGGTTTGGCGCGGAAGCCGACAAGCTCCACGTCGGTAACAGGTTGTACACCGGACGCGAATCGAAACGTTTCGACATCCGTGTTGCGGAAGGCGTGGACCTGGATCTTCCATTTCCCAGCCCGAACCTGCGCCTTCATCTGCCCCTGATCGTCCACCGCGACGGGGATTGGGCTTTCGACCAATGACAATTGCCAACCCTCCGGCAAGACCCAACCGATCTGCTCTTCTCTGCTCTTCCCAGCGACCGTCAGGTCAATCTCTGTACGCAGCCAGAGAGGTATCCCGTCTTCGACTACGCGATAGACTTGCAATGCCAGCAGATCTTTCTCCGCCGCTGGAACTCGTAGCCGTCTCAACCAAACATCCCCCGCTGCGTCCCAGATCGGGGTCGGCATGTCCACTCCGTCGACGACCAATGACAATAGCCCGATTTGCTGCGGCACGGCAATCCGCTGGGGCATTCCGCGCCAACGGAATTCACCGGCGAGATCATGTAGGCCCACAGGCAATCGCACCGAAGGGACACCATTCCGCTGGACCACGGGAATTCGTTCGTCGTTGGCGCGCACCTCGAACGGCCAATTCTGATCATTACCTGGGAGCGACACCCACGTTTCCTCATACACGCGCACCCGGAACTGCCAGGAACCCTTCTCATGATCGGCCGCCAACTTCAACCGAAAGGGCCAAGAACAGATGCGCTGATCGCTCGCGTTGAACGGCGTCGGGCAATCAGGCTGCTGCTCTCCCCAGAGGACCCAGCTTTTCCACGGCTCCAACGCCTGTGGGATTTCCTTCGGCTGCGCCTGCGCTACGCCAGCGGCAAGCAAGATCATGGAGAGCGTCATCCGGCAGATGGTGCGTGACGTGTTCATATTCATGGCAGATCGACACCTTTACGTGTTTAGCAACTCGACAAAGAAATGCGGTGAAACCTGTGGTACTCCGTGGACATTGCATTCGTTGCGAATGCTGTGCCAACACGATCGAGAGAGCTAGCCCAAGTTCCCCAGTAGTGGACCAAATCTGATTTTCTAGAAATATTTTCGGTGTTGATTCGACGTAAGTTGTT
>JASLPZ010000367.1:0-6751 GCA_030744725.1 Pirellulaceae bacterium | reverse complement strand
TATTGTCGTCTTTCGCTCCGCGAAAGGACGTTCCTTTCGCGGAGCGAAAGGCGACTATCGGACAGTAATTCTTCGAACGATCCCTAGAGCTGCGTCGCTCGAGGTTACTCGTCGATCATGAACTGGATCTCCGTCAAGTACTTCCTTGGGTTGCCCCGGAAAATCATGCCTGGCCCCTTCACGTACACCTCGCGCGACGGGACTCGCGTTTTGATTCCATTCGCGGTGATATGATCCTTAACACGTCGGTACGCGTCTCCGATATTCTCGTACGGACCCAAGTGCAAGAGCGTGAGGCAACGGCCACCGGGAAGGAGGCGGGTCGAGATACCGTCGACTTCTTTGGCGCTCCGAACCGGCAGGCAGGCTTCGAAGTCGGCGTCGTCTTCCTTCTTCTCCTGGTCGTAGTGCAGGCAGAACGGTTTCCCACAGATTGAGAATCCAAAGTGCTTTCCGATTTTCGAAAATCCTTGACCGCAATCTGAGTATTTCCCTTTCATGCGCACACCGGCAATCAACATTTCGTCGACGGTCTTCTCGGTGATCTCAAACGATGGTTGTGTCATCATACCTTCTCCCGTGTCCGTCGAGACCGGTGGCGCCAAGTGGCGCACCCAATCAAAATAGCCCGATCAACATAGCCCGACCAAGATAGACTGCCGCGTGACGCGAGAATAGTGTGACACGGGAATCGTGGAAGCGTGACGCCCGTTGGCAGCGTTTGACAACCTGTTGAAAACCACCAAGGCAGGAAGCTGGCATCTACAACGGACGTTTAGTCCGTGTCCTTGTCCTTGTCCTTGACCTTGGCCTTGGCCTTGGCCTTGGACCGCTTGGGCCAGAAACTCAACCAACCACTCGCGGCGGCGGTTGATTCCTCGCCGGCAACGGGAGCTTCACCACTGAGCGTCGCAGCCAGGTTAATCACGGACTGTGTGATGCCGGCGTTGGGTGCATGGTCGATCAGCGGAACGCCGTTATTGCGCACCTCGGCCATCGTCCGATAGTCGTTGGGAATCTGCCACTCGATTTTACGGCCGATCGTCTCCTGAGCCTTCTTCAGGCTGATTTGTCCGTCCTGGAGGCCCGCTCGGTTGACGATGATCTGGATCTTCTCTTTGAAACCCTCCGCTTCGTCGAGTGACATCAATAAACGGACAACGTTGCGCAAACATGGCAGGTCCAACTGCGTGAGCAACAAGATGTGCTCGGCAGACTCCAATGCCACCATGTCGACTTCGCTATAGCTTTTGGAAAGGTCGAAGATCAGATGGGAGAATGTCGCCTTTAGCAGTCCGATGACGCGATAGAGATCATCGGCGGTAATCAGCGACGTGTCCTGCAGTTTGACAGGCCGGGGCAGCAAGTAGAGTCCGGACGAATGTTTTGTTAAGGAGCGTTTGAGCAACGTGAAATCCAAACGCGAGACATTCTGCGCAACATCGACCAACGTATAGTCTGGGATCGTGTCCAAAAACACGTCTGCGTCGCCAACGGACAGATCGAGGTCGATCAAGGCCACCGAGAGGTGAGGCCGCATGGCGAGCACACAGCCCAGATTGACCGCCAGGCTCGTCGTGCCAACACCGCCGGTTGCGCCGGCCACCGCAATGACTTTGCAGCCTCGCGTTTTACCTTCCCCCTGCCCGAAACGTTGGTTGCTGATCCGTTCGATTGCGCCAACCAGATCCTCGACGCTAACTGGCTGCGTGAGGAACTCCTTTGCGCCAGCTCGTATGGTCTGCAGAATCAATTGGCCATCCGTGGAAGAGCTGACCACAAGAATACTGCATTCAGGCGCGCTTTCGCGCAAGCCTTCGATCAATGTCAGAGCTTTGTCGGCGTCGTGATCGACAGAGACAATACCAATTTCAGGATTGGTTTGTCCGACCACATCGGCAAAAAATTCGTAACGTGAACATTCGGCTTCCAGCCACACGACATCCATGCCCAGTAGCATTGACTTAAGGGCGTCTCGCGTGGTGTCGTTCGGATCGACAATTGCTAAACGAAGTACGTTGCTCATCAGTTGCCATCCATTGAGAAGAGAAGGCGATGCTTGGTGTGAGCCATTCTCACTAGAAAGCTTGTATCAGGTTCTTCTTTACAAATGAGTCAAGTTTTCAGCGACGGGCACCGACCGCAGGTTGGCCGGGGAGCGGGTCGTTGCAGCCGAGCGATAGCTCGAATTGGTCCGAGGCACAGCCTCACTAGTTGAATTCGTCGTATCCAAATGGCCCGATTAACGTCGGAGGGCCACTGGAGTTTGCCGGAGTTTGATCGGCCGGTGTCACCGATTGTCGTGGTATTCGCAGGCTGCCGGTCGAAGTTGAACGCGCTGGGATCGGATTACTACCTGGTATGACCGCGGGTCGGGAACTTTGCGGCGATGGTGTGGTTCTCGTGTCCAGCAGTTGATGGCCGGCTGGTCTGTTCGCTCCGGTGCATTGCTGGCATCCGTCACCGTCGCAGCACTTGGGCACTTCCAGGTAGCCTCGGAAATAGAGGTCGACGTCGTTGGGTTGATCGGTTAATTGTCCCGGGCCACAAGGTGGCATTTCGTGTGGATCCAAAGCCGAGACGAACTCGGGGGTCACCAAGATCAATAGCTCGATTTCGTTGTGTTGCTCCTGAACACGACGAAAAGCAGCTCCAACCCAAGGCAAGTCAGAAAGCCAAGGCAATCCCATGTTCTCCGCTTCGGTTTGAGTCTGGATCAACCCGGCCAGCGCCAACGTCTGACCCGCGTTCATTTCGACCGCAGTGTCGGCCCAACGGGTCCGCAGCCCGGGTACGGTGGTACTATTGATGGTCACACTTCGTGAAGGGTCGATTTCGCTGATTTGCGGACGTACCTCCAAGCGAATCCGGCCATTTCCGAGCACGATGGGTACGAAGTCGACGCGCGTTCCAAACTCGCGATACTCGACCGAAATCGTGCCTAGGCTCTGTGGTACAAGAATCGGAAACTCGCCACCCGAACTAAAGCTGGCCGGGCGACCACTGACCGTCACGAGTGTCGGTTCGGCCAGGATCTTGACCATGTTGTACTGACGAAGGGCTTCGAGAAAGCTAAAGAACGATCTGCCACCACCCACAACCGTCGCTGCGAGCGTCTCGGCACCCGAACTGGTCACGCCGCCGCCGCCGCTCACGATCAATCCGGAAGCGGATTGGATGATGCCGTCAGCGCCGCTGAAGAGCGCCCAGTCGAATCCCACTTTCCGCAACTTCGTGCGTGATACTTCCATCACTTTGACGTGCAGCAGGATCTGCTGGACTCCGCCAACGGTAATGTTGTTGATCACACTCGGGTAATAGTCCTCTGCCATCTTGATGATCCGGCTGACCATTTCCACTTGGGGTACGTAGCCGGAAATCACAACACTGCTGGCTAGCGGGCGGACGCGCAAGGTGGCGTCGGGAAATTCTGTCAACAACAGGTTCTCGAGTTCGCGGGCGTCGCCATAGACCAGGATGTCAATGGAGAATTCCTGGTCCTTGTCGTCCCAGACCGTCAGGCTCGTGAAGCCCGTTTGCAGCGCGGAGATCTGCACCTGATTCGCGGAGATCGGTTGTGCCCGAATAACCGTTTCATTTTCGACTAGTACCTGAGGAATCTTGTGATCCGTGGTAATGATCCGGCTGGTGTTGATGATCATCTCAAGTCGTTCGCCGGCGCCGCTGATCTTGAATTTCAACGGTTGTCGCCCAGGAGCGGGGCGTCTCGTCGATTGGCTCCAGGCAGACTGTCCGAAGGGACCTGTTAGTAGGAGCAGTCCCAGCAAAGTGGCGATCGCCAAAAGGCGGTTCTTAGACATGCTTCGCTTCCTTGCGATTTTGCGTTCAACACCAACGCTGTCTA
Source organism: Pirellulaceae bacterium (assembly GCA_030744725.1). Classification (GTDB taxonomy): domain Bacteria; phylum Planctomycetota; class Planctomycetia; order Pirellulales; family Pirellulaceae; genus ARS98. The sequence continues at coordinate 2,886 of JASLPZ010000367.1, read as the reverse complement.
GTTACTAAATATCCACGCCAGAATCCATGCCGCGGCTGACGTCGTGTCAGTTTTCGTCTGGTTCGGATTCCATTTCGTCGTCTGACGAGTCACCAACCGGTTCGTCGGACGAAGTTGCTCCTGTCACGGGTGCCACGGCAGCGGACGGAGCCGCCACCGCTTGATCGGCAAAAACCTCCGTGGGCAACTTATTCTCGTCAGTCCATTCGAATTCCCGACTTCCCGTAGCGGACAAGACGATCATATTCCATTTAGGCCCTTCCGCCGGTGAGGCAACAGGTTGCGATGGAGTCGTGTCATTCTGTGTGTTCAGCCATGACGTGAAATCGGAGTTTCCACTGCCTTGGTTCTGCTCTTCGTTGGCGCTCTCGGACGTCTGGCCCAACATCGACTGCACTGTTTCGCCGTCGCTGACATATTCGGTGGCCTCGTCTGGGCGGCGCAGACTAATGAACAACGTTCCCAACTCCTTGCCCAACATGACTGTCTCTGCCTGTTTGGGCGTCACCAACAACGAGACGGTTTTGAGGTTGCGCGTTCTGCCATCGTCATCGACGCTGCGATCCGTTGCGCCGTCCACACCAAAAACATTGATGTCGCGAAGCAGCGTGCGTGTGCCGGTCTCAGCGATTTCCGCGCTCTTACGAAAGAACACCAACAGATCGACCCGGTCGCCTGGTTGCAATAATCCGGAAACGGCCGAAGCAACCGTCACGGGGACGGAAACCACACGGAAACCCTTGGGAATCGTAATCGCCTCGCTGCCGCGAACATTTGAATCCATCAACTTGGCAGACATGATCGGCTCGCCGGCGTAAAGTCGTGTCCGCGTAAATTGGTCTTCCAATTGTTCCAATTCGATGATCGCCCCCTCGGGCACGCGGTCCTTGGGCCACTCTTCCAGCTTGACATTCTGGGCGTCAAGTTTTTCGCCAACACTCACGTCGGTAATAGCAACAAAGATCTTGGCCGTTTCTACTTTGCCATTGCCGGAACTTGATGCGCGCTCCATGTATTGACTGACCCCGATGGACGCGACCAGGCCGCAGCCCACCGCAACCACAAACAGCATCATGTTCTTGGCTTTCATCCGTTGTTTCCTTGTCGTTAACGCGACGGCGTAGCGATAGTCTTTGCCGCCGTGGGAAGCGTCTGCCTTGGCTCATTGCCCACAAGCGGGCCGCTCACCATGGAATCTGCTCATCGTTGTTTTCGGAATGACCGACACAGTTTGTGCAATTTGAACCATAAGGACGTTAATCTCTTCTCATCTACCCGACATTGTTCATGAATCCTAAAGCTCCGATAGACCTTAGTTTAACTATCAGATAAGCATGCCCATCCAGGCAAAATAGAACAATGCGCCAATCGTGATTGGGATGCCATAAGGGAGTTTTCGCATCGTACTTTTCCGGCCAGCTGCAATCTCTGCCAGCTTCTCTGGATCACGAATCGTGTTGATCTCATTCAAGATTGTGAAGAACTGCCGGTAGTGGTGCGACCAAGTACCCGACAGCAGTGCCATCGCAATGGCGAGAACGCCGCCGACGATGGATCCCACGCAATACGCATAGAATGTGGCAGTCACATGGACCCAGGCACCGCACCCCATGAGCAGCTTGACGTCGCCGGCACCCATGCCTCCGATGGCGTAAGCAGGCAGGAGGATGGCCAGACCAACAAGGGTACCAAGCAAACTCCAGCCCAAGCCATGGAGCCATGGATCACCGTTGTATGCATAAGAAACCGAGCTGAACACCCAGCCGCTGACGATCAACGGATAGGTCAGCCAGTTAGGCACTTTTAGTTTCACGCCGTCGATGACCGCTGCCACGATCATGGCTGTCGAGAGAAACCAGATGTGCCAGTTTTCGATGACACCGGCCTGCAAGTTCGTGATCACGTCCATCTTGATTCCCCGTGTGTATCGCGAAGGTGTGTATCGCGTTGGCGTGTGCGCGGGGCGGTTCAAGTGGAACGGCTGAGGATCGCGTTCACTAAAACCGCATTGTTAATAAATAGCTTACAACAGCGGTGATGGCCGTCACAAAACAGCACACAATTTCAACCGCATGTGCCATAAGATCCACTGAATCCAAACCGTACATTACTTCGCTCCCATTCGTGTCTTCCTGCGGCGTCCGTCAGGACTGACTACGTCCGCGACCGGCGACATCAGCTTTGCCGGCAACGGGACGTTCTGAAAGGCAAAACTCCCCCGTGGCGAATTTCACCACGGGGGCTGGTTTTGCTTCCGAACAAAGATGGCTTGCGTCGCGAAGGTTAGCTGCCGGCACCGCCGACTTGGGCCGCGATGTTGGTGAACTGCGCGGAGGCCTGCGTACCCACGGCGGTGATGGCGGTCAAGCAGACAATCACGATCAGGGCGAGCATCACAGCATATTCGACTGCTGTGGGGCCATCTTCGGACTTGAGGAAACGCTGTACTTTCTTGGCGAATCTTTTCATAACTTCCTCCCAATAAATGCGGCTGCATCCGACCTCACGTTCGGTCGGGAAACAAAACCAACAAAACAAACGTACGATTCGAATCGAGGCGTGAACTACGGAAAACCAATTCCAGTTCGTGGCGTCGTCCGATTCCAATCAATTGACGTTGTCATGCCTCGTCATCGGTTGCTTGTTGGTCGCCGCCCAGCCGAGAGCAAGATCTCTGCTGCTTGGCATCCCTTCGGAAACCGGGCTATCTCGCGAACAATTTCCGTGGACCCCTGGTTTTGCGTCCCAGCCTTGCGACTGGTTTGCCTTTTCGAGGATGAGGATGACAGCTCTTGGGACTGAGAGCCCGACTAGGCTGCGCCAAAGTTAGTATTGCTTGAGCTGGGCGATCGTTCGGGTTTTGTTTACGCTTTTCTATTCCGACAG
>JASLPZ010000366.1:0-6782 GCA_030744725.1 Pirellulaceae bacterium | reverse complement strand
CACCAAAAATAACCCAACTCGCGGAAACCCTGATCAACATGGCCGCATAGCCTAACCTGTTCTCAGAAAGTGCAGTTACAAACGGAGAGGGGCTCAATCCCCCCACAACAAGTGACTTGCAGTCGGATGCGTGCCATTGCGGCGTGCTCCACACCGCTTCAGGACACATCGCCTCTCATGACACAATTGGATCCATGGTCGGCGGGTGGCCACGTTTTCCGCGGCCACCCACAGTGACCTGTTCAATGAGATGCCGACTGACGGCGACACTAAACTTTGTCTGCAGAGGGGCAAACGAAGCCTTGTCGATAGGAACGAGTCAACAGGGCCGTCGCCGCCGGTGAATCCGGGAATGTCTCCTTCGTCGTGTCGAATTTCAGCACTGGGCCCATCGACAGAGGATACTTCTTCAAGTCGACCTTGCTGTCCTTCAGGTGAGCAACCGTCCGCTCAAGTGTGTTCTGATTGTCATCGAGGCTCTTGATGCCTTTTAGAGTCTCGCCAATTTCGTCGACGGATGCGTGGTTGTCTTCGCCAAGATAGTAAGAGATGTTTCCGAGGTGACTCATGCCAGCTGACAGATGACCTTCGCGAACATCCGCGTTCAAGTCTTCCATTTTCCGGCTGTTGCAAGCATCCAAGAAATTCTGGAAGTGCATGTCGTCGTTGCCGCCAGTGAATTCCTTGATCTTATTGAGATCTTTGTCGTAGGCGATGCAATGGCGGTAGCTTCTCTGCACCAGATAGCCTTCGCTGCCGTAAAACACGACGCCGATCTTGTTACCTTTCTTACTTTCGAAAAGTGTGTTCAATTCTTGATCGGCGGATTCTGTGATTTCCAGGCCGCGAGTTTCAAAAACAATGCACTTCTTTCCGTAGTCGTACACTGTCACCTCGGTGTTGGCGGTATCACCCGCATCCTGGTAGCTAGGATCATTACGTTCGGCCTGGTAGCCGAGACGACCACCATAACTGACGATGGTGCTCGGGTGCGTGTCGATTCCCAGCCCCCAACGGGCGATGTCGGTCTGGTGCGGACCTTGATTTCCAAGATCGCCATTGCCGTACTGCCGTTGCCAATGCCAGTCGTAGTGGAATCGTTGACGGGTAATCTTCGGCTGCGTGTATTCGGCGGGGCCACTCCAGAGATTGAAATCGACACCATTTGGAATGGCGAAATCACCCCTGGCGCCAATCGATTTGCGACGCTTGTAGCACAGTCCGCGGGCAAAATTGACTTCGCCAATTCCACCGCTTTGCAAGAAGTCGACTGCTTGGCGACACGCTGGATTCGATCGGGACTGTGTGCCGACCTGGCAGATGCGCTTGTACTTTCGCGCCGCTGCGATCAACGCGGAACCTTCGGCGATATTGTGACAGACCGGCTTTTCGATGTAAGCGTCTTTCCCGGCTTGCATCGACCAAATGCCACACAGGGCGTGCCAATGATTGGGGGTCGCCGTGCTGATGGCATCGACGGACGGATCATCCAACACGCGACGCATGTCGGAAAACAGTTTGGGGCGGAAAGACTGGCTCTTTGCAATCGCGTCGCAACGGGCGCTTCCCTTCGCTTCATCAACATCGACGATGTAGAGAATGTCGGTACGCTTGTCTTTGAGGAATTGGCCAATGTGCGAACCGCCTCGACCCCCGGCACCTATGATGGCAACACCGATCTTCTCATTCGGCGACTGAGCCGCGGACAGACGCGGGGCCAACGCAACGGCGCCGGTGGCGGCAAGCGATTGAGTGACGAATTCACGTCGATTGAGCTGAGACATGGTTTTTTCTCCGTGCTGTTGGTTGAGAATCCACTTGCTGTCTGTTCAGACGGCAGGTGGGATTGCCACCGCCCGCTTGCAATCCGTTTCATGCTTTGGGGCGGGGCAGACCGAGGTTGTCGTGGGGAATGGGCAAAAGGCGGCTTCGGTTCGCCAAATGAACATTGTCGACATTATAGCCAGGATCGTCGCGATGGCGAATTGACCCCTGCTTGGGTGTGAGAATTGTCGGAGAGTTCGTGTTTATCTCGATTGGGAATCAGCGGGAAACAGGCTGCAAATGTGTCGACCAGGGAAACAACCCAACGTTGGTTCCGTTCGGGGAGCCGTGGAAACGACTCTTACCGCTATTCTTCTGACCCGAAAGAGACACGCAATCGTACGGGATCTGGTTTTACCAGGCAGCCCTCAAAAGAACGTCTGCCAATTCGATTCCCCAGATATTCGTATTCCGGCGGCAATAAATAGGCTGGAACTTCGCGCAACATGCAACTGCCAAACTGCAGGTAAGGGAGCCGAACACGATAGACGTTCATTGTGGATCCCATTGTTTGGAATCGAATCGGCTTGGCGCTCTTAGACAACTGCAACCCGGCAGCCTGAAAGCTGCCGGTTGTCATCAGGACATGGGTGAGATCCGACGTCCAAGTGAACGTGGCCGGCGCGTGTTCATTGCAGATCCCCGTGAAGCGCAGGTGTTGACCCTGCAAGTAGGCAGGCACCCAACTCGTTTCCGCGAAGGGAAAATAGTCCCGTAAACGCTGCAATTCCAAGTCGTACTCACTCGCTGGCCCGAGACATTGATTGGCACCCATCTCGGCGAGGGCCGCCTGAACGGCCTGGTCGTTTGCTAACCGATCATATGTTGTCACCATGTTTGATGAAGTCCGTCGAATTCGTGACAAAGTCAGTGCCAGTTGAATGCGAACATTGGTGAGTCGGATCACATGCCGTCGCACGGCGGGCACATCGCCAATCTTTGCCGGATCGACCATCAATTCGGCAACTCCATGGCGTGCCGCATTGTCCGGCGGCCCTGACTTACTCTTCGCGGCGGTCACTGCATTTGACACGTCCGCGGCTGGATTCCTCGTCGCCCAGCGTTTGGTATTGGCCATGACAATGACCGTCAGGCCTTTCTGCAGCCCTTCAATGGTTTGCCGGAGGGCAGGCAGACTTGCAAGATCCTGGCGTAGTTGCCTCTCGTCTTCGCACAGCCAAATGCCACTGTTTCCCAACGGATGAAGTTTCTCGGCTGCCAAGGTCCGCGGTGGCGGTGCCTCGAATCCACACGCCAAACGTACCTGATAGCCGCAGATCGTTAACACAAAGACGGTGGCGACCGAGGTGGCTGCGTACAAGTGTGCGCTCGAACGCAGATTCGCACGCCTCATAACTGTTGCTTTCTGCTTATTTGAACTAGACAAAACGGTCACCATCACCATTGGAGATCTCGGCGAGTATTACTGTTGGACTATTTAGAACAACTGTCGCGCGATCCGCTTCAATCGAATCACGATGCGACTGAACTTTGCAGCCTACATGCCGCCATCGACGATATTTCGATAATAGGAACAACTGCGCGACGAGGCCACTCATGGCACATTGATTCTGCCTCTGTTGGGGGCCTCTGGCCAGATAAGGAGGTGGAAGATGTTTCGAGCTTTCCTGATCGCAATCGGAATCTCGATGTGCATTGTGGGTGGTGAATGTTTGGTGGTAGATCAAGCCGTCGTGGCTTACCCCGCCAAGTCCAAAGGAACGGCCACGAAGTCCCCCAATGCGGCAAATTTCCCTTTCGGGCAGCAATCCTATGCTACGCCCGCAACGGACTCAGGGATTGTGCGACGCGAAATCAGTCCACCTGAATGGGCACCATGGAGCTTACTCGCGGGAGGCGTGGTGATTGCATTATACGCCATCACCGTGCAGCGCGATTAATGGCCATTTTCGCAATGCGGAGCCCCGCCTGGATGGCCGATGCCGTGTCCATCATGCGCGGAGCGCATCAACGGTACCGGAACGAGCCACAAATCACGGCCGACACAGTTGCGGTCCAAAATCCTTTACCAACCGTCAATCGCAGACCGTCAGTGGTGACGTAGGAAGCTCTCAGCCAGCCGCCAGGCAACTCAACCATCACGCTTGCGTTTGAAGTACTCGTTCACGTGTTTTCGTTGAGACTTGGGCAGTTGCTGTTCGGTCTGGGGATCCGGCTTTTCGTTGATTGAGCTGAGGATCTGCTCCTTAATACCCTCCTGCGTCTTTCCAGCCCGGTTTTTTCCATACGCATCGCCGACGCGGACGGCTTCACCGGGACGCAGCTTGCCGCGTTCGCGGGCGTTGTATTCACCGGTCTTGGTTTCTTCTTCTGGGCGGTATCCTTCGCCACGGCCTTGCCCCATGCCATCGCCGACCATATCGCTGAATTGGTCTGACATGCCACCAAATTCGCCGAACATGTCGCCGTCGCCATCTTGCATCATGTCTTTCGCACTGGCAATTTCATCCATCATATCGCCCAACGCCTCGAGCTCATCCATTTCGGCTTGCATCTCAGAAAGTTCCGATGCCAATTCGCTCAGTTGCTGTGAGGCGCTTGCCGCGTCGCCTGATTCGAGACATTTCTTGCACTCGCCCATCTGTTGGGCCATTTTCTCCATGCGTTCCATCTGCCGATCTTGCTGCTCGAGCCGATCGAGTTTTCGCTGCAATTTGTTGGCACCTTCCAGATCACCCTTATCTATTTTCTTCTGAATTTCTTGCTCGAGTTTCTCCTTGGCCCGTTTTTGCGCGTCGACCATTTCCTGGATTTTCTGCTGCATCTGCCCCAATTGTTTGGCCAGTTGTTTTTTCTCCTCATCGCTCAAATCACCGCTCTCCAGTTTGTCTTTGAGCTGCTTTAACTGGTCGAGTGCTTTCTTGAAATCTCCTGACTTCAGCGCGTTGGCAACTTTGTCCGCGGGTCCGCGCTCCAAGTTCTTGAGCTTGTCGAATTGTTTCTTCATGTCGTCCGAGTCGCCCAAGTCATTGCGACGCTTTTCGATCTGCTTGGCGAGGTCGTTGATCTGGATCACGGCTTTCTTGCGATCAACTTCATTCTTGTTCGCCAGATCGTTCGCGCCCTGCTCGATTTTTTTGAACAGCTCCTCTGCATCTTTGAGGCCTTTCTGTTGCGCTGATTCGCGGCGTTTGGAAATTCGACGTTTCAGTTCCTCCGCGGCGGTCTTAATCCGCCTGCGGGATTCGGCAGTAGCCGCGTTGGCCTTGTTCGATGGCTGTGCGTCCGCGAGGAGCATCACTAAGACAACGGCCAACGCTGGAACAAGTGGCAGCAGCGTGCGCCATCCACCGTTCACGCCGAAATGTTCCTTCACGGCAATGACTTCGACGCGCCGCGATGCGTCATGAACCAACGCTTGCCCCGATTCGCTTTCCAATTCTTCTGGAGCTAAAGACAGGGCACTCGACACACGTTCTTTCAAGCCAAATCGACGATCGATCTCAATCGCCGCGTTCAACGTGTCATATCGAACGAAGTAGGTCCACACACTGGCAATCAACACGCCAGCGGCGAACGAACCGCCAATCCAAGACCAAGTCCAGATGGTCGGATCGACGTTCACCGGCCAGATCTTGGTAGCCCCGATCGCACAGACGGCCAGCAGCAAAGTTGCGAACAAAGTCCAGGGTACGACGGTGAGGAACTGCTGTAGGATCAGGCGTCGTCGAGCGGTCGTGACTTGTCGTTTGATCTCTTCCATTGCTCGTCTCCCGTCGTAGAGTAAATTCGCAGAATCGAGCGTCTTGCAGTCAAGGCGATCGATCCCAATGCCTTACCCAGCCTGCGAACAAACCGCAACAGGCTGCGGCCGGTTCGATTATTATATCGAGTAAACGATCTCAGATCGTGGCCGAATCCGCAAAATTTGGTGGGTTTGGGGTCTGGCCGGCTCGATGTCGTAAAAGTAATGACGACCAGACATCCTTCCAGGATTTCGCCTGAAACTTAGGATTATTGGGTGGGCTTGGGTGGGCAATGTGCCCGAACCAGGTTTCCACGGCGAAAACCGCTGGCATACGGCCCAGAAAGCTTGCATCAGGTTTCTCATTACAAAAGAAAACGAACATGGCAATTTCAGGTCCCTCACCGTCCCCCACCGGATTGCCGAACGCTGACATCGTAATCTACGACGGCCACTGTCGTTTCTGCACAAATTCCGTCCGCCGGCTTCACGATCTCGCGGGGGGGCGGCTAGCCTTCCTGTCTCTGCATGACAATGAAGTCGCGCAGCGGTTTCCCCAACTGACCCATGACCAGATGATGGCGGAGATGTTCGTGGTAGATCGAGCGGGAACGATCCGCGAGGGTGCTACAGCGTTTCGCTATCTGACGCGGCGACTGCCTCGATTGTGGGCACTGGCGCCAATGCTGCATATTCCGTTTAGTTTGGGGGTTTGGAAGTTCCTTTATCGTCAGGTCGCCAGGCGCCGCTATCTCTGGGGCGAAACTGACGATTGCGAAAGTGGGAGCTGCGAAATCCACTTTCGTTAGCCTGGGTCTATGGACCGCCGCTGGGAAGAAATAGCGTTTTTGGCGGCTGACAAACGCTTGCTATGCCAGAATTGAAATCTCACTAGATAGCCTGGACGGACAATGGCCACAGATCCGCATATCGATGGTGTTGTTGCTGTCATTCCACAGGGGAATCGGCTCCTAGTCATCCGACGTTCGCGCCATGTCGTCGCGCCTCGCAAATTCTGTTTCCCGGGTGGTCATCTGGATTCAAACGAATCCGAACCAGAGGGACTAGTTCGAGAACTGCGTGAAGAACTCGGCGTAACGGTGAAACCCAAGCGGCGCATTTGGCAAAGTGTTACGCCTTGGCGAGTATCGATTGCTTGGTGGCTGTGTGATCCTATCTAGGCTGCGCCAAAGTTAGTATTGCTTGAGCTGGGCGATCGTTCGGGTTTTGTTTACGCTTTTCTATTCCGACA
>JASLPZ010000365.1:6543-6804 GCA_030744725.1 Pirellulaceae bacterium | reverse complement strand
CATGGGTGGATTTGCAGATTTGATTTCGAACGCGGGCAACAGCGCCAAAGGCATTGGTCCGTGGGCGAAGGTGAGCCCACTCGCGGAGTTTCTCGAAGGAATGACGCTTCTTCTGCAACGGAAACAGTTCGGGATCGGCCCAACCGACCAGTTCGACGCTGGCCGCCAGGACCTCCGTCTCTTGCTTTCCACCGGACTCTTTCACCTCGCCTTCGATCGTCACGCTGCAACCAGCGGAGAGTTTCTTAACGTCCGCTTCGT
>JASLPZ010000365.1:0-6533 GCA_030744725.1 Pirellulaceae bacterium | reverse complement strand
GGAACCGTCGTTGATCTCCAGAAAACTGAATCCGCCCTTCGAGTCGCGACGGGTGCGAATCCAACCTTGCAGGCAGACCTGCTGTCCGATCATTGCCTTCTGGCGAGCTTGCCGAACGGAAACCTTGTTCATATCACCATCCTTGTCAAATTGGGCGAGTCGTAGCAGGCGGCGCGGCTAGTCCGCTGGTGCACGTAATGAAATGGATTTGAATGCAAAACCGACCATTACCAGTAGGACAAACACAATAGCGACGAGCAATACGACGACACCCATGATCCTCACCTCGAGACCCGCTCCCGGATCAACGATGGGAGTCACTTTTCCCCAAATCGCAGACCCGGCCGCAACGATCGCCCCCAAAACCGAGACGACCATCAGGACGTTCCAAACGATCATCCGGCCCCCCGTTGGCTTCTGGTCTCCCATCAGCGTCTTACTGTTCATCATCATGAAAAAGGTGAAATAGGCGATCGGCAACAATATCATGCCAAATGTCGACGTGAGCACTGCCAGCCAGAGCTTGGCGGGACCATCCCAAATCAATGGCCACGCAGCGCCACTTACACCCGCGACGAGACATCCGATCACATGCATTCGTCCCCCCTGTGGGAGCCCAAACATTTCGCAGAAGGCATAGCCGTTGATCAACATCAAGATGATGATGCTCGAGAAGCCCATGCCAAAAACGCCGATCCCAAAGACCAGGTTCGCATTTTCTTTACCGAGCAACGGTGCCAGCGACTGTGACAACTGAAATGCATTGCGACGCACTAGCGACGACGCGATTCGCTTTTCTTCCACAGGCAGAGCCGCAATTCGCTGGATTTGTTGCGCTTCGGACAGTGCGGTGAATTCGGCACCGAATTCCAACTCCATGCGAGCCATCAAGTTGCCTTTTGCACTATTGAACGTCTCGCTTCGCTGCATCACCGCCGGGTCATTGCTGGCGAAGTTCTCGTCGATTCTGGCATGAAAGCTGGCAGCGGAGGCGATCACGACGCAACTGGTAACCAGGATGTAGGGGATCGCCATGCCCGTCGCCAGATCGAAGCGAGCCAGTCCGCGAAACGGCTTGTCCCAGCCACGATTCAGCATCGAGTACGGTAGCAAGAACGTCATGTTAATACCGACTGCCGTGGCAGCAGCAGCAATCATGACGACCCGCTGCTCTTTCACCATCCGACCACCCCAGAACTCCTGGACGTTAGCTGGAAGTTGCGAGACCAAATTGGCTACATCGCCGGTGGGCTGTGTCCATTGCCGCGGATCGGGAACGAAACCGGACAGGACTGACCCCAGGCTCAATTGACCGTCGAGTGCCAGGCAAATGACCACACCGAAAAAGCAGATCACGATCATTCCGACAAGCGCCTTCAGAAACCAATCGAACAGTTTGGCGGCAATGCCTTGGCGACTATTCATCACGACGACCGCACCAGCGGCTGCGAGCAATATCGCGGATACGATCAGTTTCGAAGTTAGCGAATCCGATCCTGAATCTGGCGCATCAAAGACCGCACTGGCAAGATTCTTTTGCAATGACGCATAGCAAAGGCTGAACTGCGGCATACACCAGATCATGTTGGCCATGCAAGTGGCAATCAGCCAACCCCATCCAAGTACTGGATTGATGTGCTCGTTGATCGCGCGAAAGGGGCGTTCACCCGTCGATAGCGTGACGTAACTGATGGCAGACAACATCACCACACCCATCGAGATGGCAATCAGCTGTAGCCAAAGCAACTTTGTGCCGCCCAGTACTCCAAGAAACAACGCGCCCGCCAATGATCCACCACCCAATGTAATGGCGCTCTGCAACCAACCTGGGCCGGACAGCCGCACGAAAGCAGCCAGCGTGGCACCCGTCCCTGCGGCATGAGCGTCTGTCAGCAGTTGCCGATTCGCGTCGACCTTAGAAATCGGTTTGTTCATCAAAACGTCCGTCGGAGGAGGAACTGGAAAGAAAGCGAAGAATTCCTGGTGCGGAAACGTGGGAATGCGGGCCAAGTTGCAACATCGGCCTATTTGCCTTGTTCCGCCAGGTAGCGTTCGGCGTCGAGTGCCGCCATGCAGCCGGTACCGGCCGACGTGATGGCCTGCTTGTAATAGTCATCAGCAACATCACCCGCGGCGAAGACACCTTCGACACTTGTTTTGGTGCGGAATGACTCGGTCCAGCGAAGATAACCTTTGTCGTTCATCTCCAGCTTGCCTTTGAGAAAATCGGTGTTTGGCGTGTGTCCGATGGCCAGGAACATGCCGGACGCTTCGACGTCGCGCGGGGGCTCGCCAGCAGTGCTGTTCAGTCGCACTCCCGTCACGCCGTCGGCATCGTTTCCCAGTACTTCACCAACGACGGTATTCCAGAGGACCTCTAGTTTGGGGTCATCAAAGGCACGTTGCTGCATGATCTTCGACGCCCGCAATTCGTCGCGACGGTGCACCATCATGACATTGTCGGCGAACTTGGTCAGATAGGTCGCTTCTTCGACGGCCGAGTCACCGCCGCCGACAACGACCAACGGCTTGTTTCGAAAACGCGGTAATGCGCCGTCACAGACGGCACACGCGCTGACACCGCGGTTCTTATACGCCTCTTCCGATGGTAACCCCATGTAATTGGCCCGCGCACCGGTAGCAACAATGACCGTTTCCGTTTCGGTGGTTTGCCCGCTGCTGGAAGTGAGTTTGCATGGCTGGCTGGAAAAGTCGACGTCGACAATGTCTTCACCGACGATCCGCGCCCCAAAGTTAAGCGCCTGCTGCTTCATCAACTCCATCAATTCCACACCTTGCACGGCGTAGTGCGGTTTTCCATCACGTTCGTGGCCCTGAGGAACCGGTGGTAAATTGTAGTGGCGGTCTTTATCGACAGCACTTTCAACGAACGCCCGAATGTCACCGGTGGGAAAGCCGGCAAAGTTTTCGACCTCCGTCGTATATGCCAGCTGTCCCAGCGGCATCATTTCCGCCTGAACGGTCCCTTCAAAAAGCAGCGGGGTCAAGCTGGCTCGTGCGGCATAAATCGCCGCCGAGAATCCGGCTGGTCCGCTTCCAATAATGACAACTTTTTCCGGCACGTCGATTCTCCATTCGAACCTTCGAGAGCCAACTCAACACAGTGCACAACAGGCCTTTGCGTTCAGTTTACGACGGGCACATTATAGCCGAATGACACAACGTGACGACTAGGGGGCGAAGGTCTGCGAAACTCCCATTTTTGCCGCCGAATCAATCGGTTCACCAGACAAATGTCCTTGCCTCCGGCCATCCCCGCCAAGCCGTCGGCCTGATATCATGGGCAGTTTAACTTCCCAATAATCCCCCTGCTGAATACTTCCGCGTTTGAGGTTTCCCATGAGCACGTTGTTGGTTGCACTGGCATCAATGGTCGGCTTTGTCGTCGCCTACCACACGTACGGTCGTTGGCTGTCGCGGAAGATCTTTGGATTGGACGTCGAAGCGAAGGTCCCCAGCCAGGAATTACGTGATGACGTCGATTTTGTGCCGACGAAAAGGTCCGTCATCTTCGGCCACCATTTTACGAGCATCGCGGGGACGGGTCCGATCGTGGGGCCGGCGATCGCCGTGTTCTGGGGGTGGCTGCCGGCACTGCTGTGGGTTGTGTTGGGATCGATCTTCATCGGTGCCGTGCATGATTTCGGCGCGCTAGTCGTATCATTGCGCAATCGAGGCCAAACCGTGGGCGAAGTGGCGGGTCGGCTGATTTCGCCGCGTGCACGAGTGCTGTTCTTGCTGGTCTTGTTCTTTGCGCTGACAGTCGTGCTGGCCATTTTTGGGCTCGTCATTGCCCTGATTTTCGCCTTCTATCCGGAATCCGTATTACCGGTTTGGATTTCGATGCCTTTGGCTGTTGGCATCGGCTACTGGTGCTACCGGCGAAGCGGCAACCTGCTGCTTCCATCGCTGGTCGCCTTGGTACTGATCTACGCCAGTATCTACGTTGGGGCGTATTACTTGCCGATTAACGTTGCCGAGCTAACAGGAATCAGCCTGACGGGCGACTTCCCCAATGTCGTCGTGATGTGGACCTTCGTCTTGCTGGCGTATTGCTTTGTGGCTTCCGTCTTGCCGGTATGGTTGCTGTTGCAACCACGCGACTACATTAACAGCCATCAACTCGTGGTGGCCTTGGTATTGCTGATGGCCGGGTTAGTGGTCGCGGGCGTATCGGGTCAGGCCAACCTGACTGCCATTCCCGCGGTTGCTCCCGAGGCAAACATCCCCGTTGACGCGCCGCCAATTTTTCCGTTCCTGTTCATCACGATCGCCTGTGGTGCCTGCAGCGGTTTTCACTGCCTCGTAAGCAGCGGCACCACTAGCAAACAGATCGCCCGAGAGACGGATGCTCAATACGTCGGCTATGGCGCCATGCTGCTCGAAGGCGGCTTGGCGGTCGTCGTGATTCTGGCGTGTTGTGCGGGCGTGGGAATGGGCCTGTTTGAGCCGAAAACAACGTCTGCTGGTACCGATTGGGTGGCAGTTGTCGATGCGGAGACGGGCGTGCCGGTCACCGGGATGGCGGCCTGGCAAACCCGTTACGATGTGAGCGCCGGCTGGTCGAATTTCAAGCTCAAGACGAAGGTCCAGGCGTTTGTCGAAGGCGGCGCAAACTTCCTCTCTGCGATCGGCATTCCGCTGAAGTTGGGAGTCAGCATCGTCGCGGTGCTGGTAGCGTGCTTCGCGGCCACGACATTGGACACGGCAACTCGGTTGCAGCGATACGTGATCCAAGAGTTGGCGACGACGTTGCGTGTTACACCTCTTGCCAACAAGTACGTGGCGACGGGAGTCGCCGTTGGACTGGGTGGGGCACTTGCAATGATGCCTGGACCCAACAGCGGACCTGGCAGCGGAGGCTTGATCCTCTGGCCTCTGTTTGGGGCCGTCAATCAGCTCTTGGCTGGTTTGGCATTCATGGTCACAGTCTTCTATCTCTGGCGACGCAAGAAGCCAATGATGTTCGCACTGATTCCGATGGTCATCATGCTGATCTTGCCTGCCTGGGCAATGCTCTGGCAGATGTTCAACACCGAAAGCGGTTGGTGGTGGAAGGGGCAGATGTTGCTGTTTTCTTTCGGCGCGATCGTGATGACGCTGCAGGTTTGGATGGTGATCGAAGCGGTATTGATGTTCCCGCGTGTTAAAGGCGTCCTGGAAGAGTCGTTGCCGCCGTTACCGGCCAAGCCGAAACCCGCGCTGGCCAGCGTGGGAAGTGACGTTCGGTCCTGTTAGACAACACGCTCTAGTTCGCAGCAGTTCGGCGGCGAGGTTCAATCGTATCCAGGACCTGAATCGCCGTTTTACCTTTGAATGTGCCGGGGCTCGCACCAAATTTCTCGATACCCTGGATTTCCACGCGGAGGGGACTGTGAACGTCTTTTTCCGTTGTGATCACGTCGCCCACGCGCAAGCCAATTAAGTCAGCTGTGCTGACGGTACTCTCCGCCAACGTTACCACCAGTTGGACGCGTGAGCCATCGAGCCGTTGCGTGATCGTCTCAATCGATTCGGGGGTCGACCCGCTGCGCGAATAGCCGACCCAGCTGTTGGCGGCCAGTTTGCTACTGATGCGTTCAATCGAATTGAATGGGATGCAGAGGTTCATCATCCCACGTGTTTCGCCAAGCGTTAGTTCGAAGCTGATCAAGACGACGACTTCGTTGGGTGGTACGACTTGCACCAACTGAGGATTGCTCTCGACCCGTTCGACGGCCAGTTCCAACTCCAGTACATTCTCCCAGGCCTTCTCGAGTTCCTGGGTGAATATCGATGTGATCCGCGACACAAGTAGCAGTTCAATCTCCGTCAGCGGTCGCCGTGAGGGAGAATCAGCGTCTTTGCCCCCGCCGAGCAGTCGATCGATGATGGGGTACAGAATGGACGGATTCAGATCCAGGATGATGTTGCCGTCGAGCGGATGTGCGCTCAGTAGATTGAAGCAGGTTGGGTTCTCCAGGCTGAAGACGAACTCGCTGTACGTCAACTGATCGACGCTGGTCAGGCGGACCTCAATAATCGTCCGCAGCAATGCCGACATAGAAGCGCCGAAGCTACGTCCAAACCCCTCGTGCAGAAACTGCAGCGCACGCATCTGATCTTTGCCAACGCGCTCAGGCCTCTTGAAGTCATAGGGCGAGACCTTCTCGTGAGGACGCTTCGCGGATACCTCGGGCGTTTGGACCTTGTTCGTTTCAGGCGGAGGAGGATTCTCAGGCTCGGAATCGACTGCGCTTAAAAGGCTCTCGACTTCTTCTTCGCTCAGAACGTCATCGCCCATCGGTCACTCCGTTGACTTACGCCTGGTCCTGACAAAACAACTAGCCAATCCGTTGGCTGACTTCATGAACAAACTGTGCAGTGCGGAAACGGCGCCGATTCTCTATTCTCGAATTTGGCCGCTGCCCTGCACAACGTACTTATAACTTGTAAGCTCTTTCAATCCGCAAGGTCCACGGGCGTGAAACTTGTCAGTACTAATGCCGATTTCCGCACCCAACCCAAATGCT
>JASLPZ010000364.1:0-6815 GCA_030744725.1 Pirellulaceae bacterium | reverse complement strand
CATTGGTCGAAGCCAGTGTCCCAACCTGCGGTCCAACCTCCATACAACGTTACGTTGTCATTCATAGTGTAGGTGGCAATGGCTCCCGTGTGCGTGAACGGTTCGCTGTTGTTCATCGTGAAGGAATGGCTGTAGAAGAAATTATCCGGCGATGGGACGACTTCGTAACCAACCAATGTGAAAAAGTGACCAGCCTTGATCGACAAGTCACCTCTGGCAAGTTCGACGTACGCTTGTGGTAGTGCCCAATGGTAGTCACCGTAGTCGAAGCCATTCTGGAAATCCCAGACGCCTGGGTTGTTGCCAAATGCCTGCGTGTTGTCGCCATCGATACCGTAGATTATATCGAAACGGAAACCCCAATCCCAACCGCAACTGCCATCCGCTACGCGCTCGGCGTAGAGCCATTGTTGGTGAAGGTTCAGGTTATCTTCATTCTGATTGAAAAGATCGTAGTAACTGTTGCGGTTGTGATAGCCGAATTGCGTCCAACCACCGATTTTGACCCCGTATTGATTGCACCCGGAAGATAATGCATACGGTTCAGCAGGGCCGAAACGATAACAACTGCATCCGCCTTTGCCACCTTTCCCGCCGCCCTTGCTTCCGCAACCGCCGTCGCAATCTGATTTCTGATCGGCACCGGATTTCTGATCGGCACCGGATTTTTGATCGCTGCCGAAGGACGTCGGCTGAATGAGGTCATCCGATAAGTTAAAGACCAAGTCGTCTGCTGCGGACGCCGACCCAACCAGGGCCAGGCACATCGCAAGCGTTGTATAGAGCGTGAGTCTCATAGCGTTTGTTCTCCTCGAAGATCGGGCACGATCAAAAAATGCGGGAGCGCCGACGTCGGAAGCCCACGACAGCGCAGTCAAATGTGTACGCACGAATTGTCTGGTCAACAAATCCCTTTGAGTAAAGATCGGCCCAGCCAACGAACACACTTCAAAAAAACCGAAATGGCTGCAAAGTTACCACAAAAGGGATGTTTGCATGGTCGTGATGCCCATCAGGTCTTGCTAATCGGAAAAGTCGCATGGCAAATCCCCCGACAAGGACCATGTGCGATGCGTTGACTAGCACCGAGTTGGCTCCGCCGAATGGCGAAAATACTAAAGTTCATGGCCCAGGATGCGTCTTCCTGTGCCGTTCGCTCGTGATTTGAGACAACGTACCGCGATCATCCGGTGGTTGTACGGCCGCGCGATGCGCTCCACGCATGATGATCCTGAGTCGCAACTCAACACGTCGGCGGCTCATCATGCGTAGAGCGCGTGCCGGCTTCCGGGATGGTTGCGTGACGAATGTGGACGGCAACCAAGCGCTGCGCACGGTGATTCTGGTAACACCGTTACTTCCATTTTGGAAAAGCAACCTGCCCGGGTACTGCGACTCGAGTTGTATAGATCGTCTTCCCAGCGGTGATGTAGAGCTGGCGGCCATCGCTTCCCCCAAACGCCAGATTCGTGAGCACATCTTCGTGGATGGGGATGCGGCTTTTCATTTTACCGGCGGCAGAAACGACATAGATACCAGGTAGGACATCGGCAGTCTCGTGCGGTCCGCGCGGCACCATGATTCCAGCGGCGATGTACAAGTTGCCTTCCATGTCAAGCCGCATTCCGTCGCCGCCGCGCCCGGCGCCAAAGTCGATTACGACACGTTGTCTTGAGGGCGTTCCGTCTGAGTCTAAATCAAACGACCAGATCTTGCGGTTCCCGCCGACCGTCGGGCAGCTATCCACCACGTAGAGCGTCTTCGAGTCCTGTGTGACGGCGATTCCATTGGGTCGCTCAATTTCTGGTTGAGCGAGGATCCGGATAACCTGGCCGTTGGTATCAATTCGGTAGACACCCTCGACATTCATCTCCATGTCGGAACGATCGCCATACCGTGGGTCGGTGAAAAAGACCCTTCCCCTTCCGTCGATGCAGATGTCGTTGGGCGAGTTGTACCGCAGACCATCAAACCGCTCGGTCAGCACCTGGAACAGCCCTGTATTCAAGTCGGTGCGCGTTATCCGCCGCCCACCACCTGGCCCAAACTCGGCACCTTCACAGTGATAGAGGCGGCGTCTTTGGTCAAAAGTGTTGCCATTGGTGCGGTGGCTTGGCTCACGAAAGACTTCCCGCGTTCCGTCCGGTTGAAGCCGCAGGATGCGGTTGTTTTCGATATCCGAGAAATACAGTGTGCCGTCTTCATCGACAGCTGGCCCTTCCGTAAACGCCAGCGATGAAACGGGCTGTACTTCTGTTGCCCCATCGGGCAAAGGCAGCTTGTGATATTCGTTCATCTCAAAGTCTCCGATGTCACTCGCATGTAAAGAAAAACCTGAGACAAGCTAACTAGGGTACAATGGTCGCCGCAACATGAATCCGAATCAACAGTGCTCTGATCTGCAGGTCCGTTATGTTTCATCCACAAGGTCCGAGTTTTTTGGAGTTGGCACATCAGGCGCTCAGTTCCACGCAGCGAGGCTACGATCTGCTGGCTCCGAAATTTGATTTTACGCCGTTTCGCACTCCCGCTGCGGTGCTCCAGAAGACGTCACGACATTTGGAAGCCACTGGTGCGGTTGGTTCGGGGTTGGATGTGTGTTGTGGTACGGGTGCCGGGATGGAGATGCTGCGTCCGCTTTGCCGCGACCGTGTGGTTGGAATCGACTTTAGCGAACCGATGCTTCGGGTCGCGCGACACCAGGTAATCAACGCGCCAGGCACGGCACGGCTCGAGTTCGTCGAGATGGATGCGTTGGCAATGTCATTTTCCAATGAATTCGACTTGGCAGTTTGCTTTGGCGCGCTCGGGCATATCGCGCAAAGAGACCAAGGTCAGTTTGTCGAACAAGTTGGCTTGGCGCTCAAACCAGGCGGGAGATTTGTTTTTCCAACCTCGTATCTGCCACCACTGATCTCGGCACGGCGGTGGCTGGCGCGTGGATTCAATGCTGCAATGCACATTCGCAATCTTGCGCTGAGGCCGCCGTTCATCATGTACTATTTGACGTTCTTACTTCCCCAGGTGCAGTCACTTTTAGAAGTACGCGGATTTGACGTCAGAATTGAAGATGGTGTGTTTGGTGCCGAGTATCCGGAGGCAAGGCTGGTCGTGGCCACGCGCCGCTAGGCGTCGCCCCGACCCCTTTGATCTGTCACTGTGAATTTTCCATTAGGGTTTTGTTTGTGTTGGCTGTTCGACAATCACCGTCGCGGCAATTTCCTCGGTGTCGTTCTTCGTCGCTCCGCCTGGTGTATCGGGACACAACTGGGGATACTGCTTGCGCCACCAGGCTTCAGCATCGACCTGCGACCAGACGTCGATGCCACACGCCGACAACGCGCCGCCAAGTTCTTTGGCCGATCCGGGGCGGTCGCTGGGATCTTTCGCCAAACAACGCATGATGAGGGCTTCCAAAGCCGGATCCACTTTTCTACCGGCTCGCTCCGAAGGCCTTTGTGGCACGGTGTTAACCTGGTGCATGAAGATCTCGACCACGCTTGTTGCGTCGTACAGCACCTTGCCTGTCAGCAGGAAATAACAGACGGCGCCCACCGCGTACAAGTCGCTACGTGCGTCGGTCTTGTCTGGTGTTTTAATGCCTTCAGGCGAAACGTACAGCGGCGTTCCGGTGAATGAACCAGTGGCGGTCAGCGCGGCCTGTTTCTTCGCGTCCAGCGCTTTGACCAAACCAAAGTCAAGCAGTTTCACGAAATCGTAGACGCCACCACGTACGTTAACGATCATGTTCGCCGGTTTAATGTCACGATGGATCAGCCCCACGCCGTGGGCTTCGTTGAGCGAGGCACATATCTGCTGCAGCAGATGAACGACGCGAGAATCGTTCACAGGGCCGTGTTTTTCGACGAGTTTCTCCAGGTCAATTCCGTCGAGATACTCCATGGCGTAATAGAAGATGCCCTCGGGCGTTCGCCCGTAATCGTAAATTGCAATTGTGTTGGGGTGAGTGAGCCGGGCCGTGATCTGCACTTCTCGCTCGAACCGGGCGGCCGTCGCATCAGTTGTTTTTTCCGGGTCGAGCAGTTTTACAGCGGTCGGCCGCCGCAACATCGCATGATGCCCGCGATAGACGACACCCATCCCGCCGGCACCGATTTTTTCGTCGAGTGTGTACTGGCCGAGTTCTTTGGCCTCCAGAGCGGCTTTGCGGGCTTCGCGTTGCAAGCGGGCGACAATGACGGAATAGACAAAAATGGCCACAGCCGCGACTGCCAATATCGTGTACAGACCCCAGAACGATCGCCGCAAGATATAGAGTGGAAGGTAGGCTTCTGCAACATCGACTTCGCTCGTCACACCGATCTCGTGTGACTCCAGCCACTTCCAGGCACCAATGACGGGCACGCCACGGTAGTCGCGATACCCGTCGACGTCGTGGCCGCTCTTGCCTTGCAGCGCATCCTCGGCCATGCGGGTCAGCGGCTGTTGGCTGGCGAGTTCTTTTGTCTGTCCACCTTTGAGCAGATTCACCTGCGGATCGCGGATCTGAATATTGAGGATCGATTTCTCGTCTTCACGCAACAGACGAATCTGTTTCAGATCGTCGTCAAAACGGCTATTGGACACCAACACGCCGTCGCGGTTGAACGCATACGTTTCACCTGATCTTCCCGGTCGGGCGATCGATAGAATATGGGAAAACTGCTCCTCAGGGCGAATGCGCAGCCCCAGCAGCGCGATAACGTCGCTGGTCTCATTGCGCACAGGGGCGACGGTGAACATGGTAGGCAGATCGCTCTTCATTTCGCCGTCGACGTCTTCCAGCCGCACTGCACTTTTGAACGGCGGTGTGACGACCACCTGGCCGGCAAATACCTTTTCGATGAGCCCCTCGGGGATTGGCAAATCGTCGCGGCCGATCATGTTCTGCTTGTCGGCCGATACGACCCGACCATCCTGATTCACCACCGCGAATCCGGCGTAGCCGTGGGCCTCGATCCACGATTCTAGTTCAACTTGTATCGCCTTCTGATGGGGCGACTGCGCAAGTAACGCCGTATCGACGTCTTCTTCCGCAGCCTTCGTGGTGAGACGTTCCACAAACGACCGCACGTCACGATCGGACGCCACGGCGCCGACATTGGCAACCTGCGACTCGTACCACAATTCCAACGCTGCCACATCAGCAGCGAGAATCGTCTGCAGATTTTCGGCCATCGTCTCTTTGACAGAGATTTCAACAACGCTGCGAATCCAGAAACCCGCAACCGCCAAAATCACCGCCGCGATGATCGGCCACACCCAAATCTGCGAGCGCAGAAAATCACCCGTGCCGGAGATCGACCGAGCCAGTGAACGGGAGTCCGAATTCTTCGCCATGGAAGGATGCACGAATTGAGAATAAAGATGAGGAGAGCGGTCAGCACATTATTATTATGTATGAGCACAGCCCCGTCTGCGAGGCAGGGGCGCGTCGATCGTCATTCTGGCGGCCCGCGGGACGTGGGTACCGATCGACGCAGAGGCCAATACTCCAACTGCCATCGGGCGAACTGGTACAATTCTGCAATCCAGGCTTCTTGTGGTAGATTTCAAGAATCCCAAAACTCAATCAATCGCTAACCAAGACAAGCTCGAACACTTTTGCCGAGAAACGTCATGACATACCGAGACAGTTCCGCAAACGCATTGCAGTCCGTTCCACTTCGCTTGTTGATCCTCACGTCATTGCTGATCGTTCTGTGCACGGCATGTTCGGCACAGGAAATCGTCGATACGTGGCGGTATACGCTTCGCAAACCTGCTGACCGTTGGCGGGCGACTGAGTTTGACGACAGTGCCTGGAGGGAAGCCCATGGCGGCTTCGGTACGCGTGGCACACCGAATGCTCGTGTGGCAACGGTTTGGGCTACAAACAGCATTTGGCTGCGAAAGTCGTTTGCTCTCGAATCAGTTCCCGCAAAACCAGCGTTGTTGATTCATCACGACGAGGACGCTGAGGTTTACATCAACGGCAAGTCAGTGGCGGTCCTGAAAGGATATACGACGAAGTACGAGATTGTCCCCATGGACAAGACAAAGCGATCAGCACTGACAGCGGGAAACAACGTCATGGCGGTTCACTGCCGACAGACCGGTGGTGGCCAGTTCATCGACGTACACTTGGTTGATGCCGACAATGTGCCAGAGCTTCCCGCGGCAAAACGGGACACAAAACCATTTCGATCCGAGTTGATCACAAAATGGGGCAAAGATGTTACGGAAGGAAACGCTTGGACTGAGTATCCGCGACCGCAGATGCGGCGTAACCAGTGGCGGAACCTCAACGGCCATTGGGATTACGCCATCACATCCGTGAAGCAGAAAGAAACGCCAACAGGATGGGCTGGCCAGATCCTTGTGCCATATTGCTTAGAGTCGAAGCTTGGAGGCGTGCAGCGACTGCTCGATGCGACCGAAGCACTTTGGTATCGCCGGACATTCGATGCGACAATGACCTCTGAAAAACGGCAGTTGCTGAACTTTGAAGCGGTTGATTATCGCTGTGAGGTCTTCGTCAATGGCCAGTCTGTTGGCATCCATCAAGGTGGCAATACACATTTCACATTCGACGTCACAGACGCATTGAAGGACGGGAAGAACGTGCTGGTCGTTCGAGTCGAAGACGAGACCGAGGGTTGGCAGCTTCGCGGCAAACAGACGCTCAACGCTCGCGGAATCTGGTACACGCAGGTTTCGGGCATCTGGCAGACGGTTTGGCTGGAAGAGGTTTCATCCAGCTACATCCAAGACTTGAAGATCGCCACAGATGCGAGTGTTGGTACGATTACGGTGCGACCAATCGTCAACGGCAG
>JASLPZ010000363.1:0-6831 GCA_030744725.1 Pirellulaceae bacterium | reverse complement strand
GGCAACAGTGAAACAAAACTGCCCTCCAAAAACTAGCTCAGTTCACCAGGAAATGCCAACTTTGGCGCGGCCTAGGGCGACACTGTACGCACTGTTGACGGGAAAGCCCCCGTTTGAGAGTGACTCCCTGCCCGAGCTGGTGCGCATGGTACGTCAGGACGAGCCACGCAAACCGAAGGAATTTCAACTCTCCGTAAACGAGTTATTCCAAGACGCGGTACTCAAGTTAATAGCCAAGCAGCCGGACGATCGCTATCAGACGCCGGCGGACCTCCTCCGTGAACTGCAACGCATCGGGAAGTACAACAATTTGGAAGCCGATTGGAGCCAATGGGTAGATTAGCGGATGAGTGTACATTCTGCCTCTGGTAGCACGGTGCACTTTGCACATTTCGACGACGCCATGCCGGGCCTGCGGAGAAGGCTGTCGTTGGCATGAAGGAAATACGAGAAGTAGTGAATAGACGATGGACACTCCTGGCACAAACTCAAGTTACGATAACGACGAACTGAATCAGATCATTACCAGCTATCTGAAGGCTTTGGAGGCTGAAAGTGCGCCTGACCGCGATGAGCTGTTTAAGCTGCATCCCGATCTGGCCGACGACCTGAAGTCTTTCTTCGTCAAGCACGATCGAACGAAAGAAGCGGCGGGAGCTGAATTTGACGCGCCCACGATGCCGCCATCAGGTCAGCCGGCCGAGGAGACATCAATCCAGGCTCAGAATCCACCGAGCGAGGATGCGACGTTACCACCCTCCGACAAAGGTGACGAAGTTGCAACGCTTCCGCTCAGTGAGTCACAGGTTGCAAATGCTCAGCAGGTGGGCAGCAATTTTCGCTACTTCGGAGATTTCGAACTGCTGGAAGAGATCGCGCGTGGCGGCATGGGCGTGGTCTACAAGGCGCGACAAGTCAGCCTGAACAGGACTGTCGCGATTAAGATGATCCTAGCTGGTCAACTGGCTGGCGAAGAAGACGTCCAGCGGTTTTACGCCGAAGCGGAGGCGGCGGCGAATCTCGATCATCCGGGCATCGTGCCCATCTTCGAGGTCGGCCAACACGAGGGTCAGCACTATTTCTCGATGGGCTTTATTGAAGGAAAAAGCCTGGCGGATCGACTCCATGATGGCCCCTTGCCACCCCGAGAAGCAGCTGCCTTGATGAAAAAGATCGCCGAAGCGGTCGCCTTTGCGCATCAGCGTGGCGTTGTACACCGGGATCTTAAACCACCAAACGTGTTGCTCGACCAGGACGGAGAACCGATCATCACCGATTTTGGATTGGCCAAGAAGATGGGCGATGACAGCGCGCTGACAAACACGGGACAGATCCTCGGAACACCGGCCTACATGCCCCCGGAGCAAGCTGCCGGGAGAGTGCACGAATTGACCGAAACGGCGGACATCTATGCCCTGGGGGCCATTCTCTACGCTCTACTTACTGGCCGCCCACCGTTTGAGGCCCAGAGCCCGATCGACACGCTGGTTCAGGTGCTGGAAAGCGAACCAACATTGCCAACGAAAGTTGATCGCCGCGTGCCACGACCTTTGGAATTGATTTGTATGCGTTGTTTGGAAAAGCAACCGTCGGCGCGGTATCCCTCAGCCGTTGTACTGGCGCAGGACTTGGATCGCTTCCTGAAGGGTGATCCCGTTGAAGCTCGGGCGGCTGACATTTGGCAGCGTGTACGCCGTTGGGGGCGAAGGCAGCCTGCGCTGGTCGCACATCTGGCCATGCTGTTCATGGGCTTGCTGACGATTCAAATCACCTACCTGTTGATTGGGACGGATCTTGCCTACCACCTCAGGCACACTTCGCTGCTGGTCCTGTGGGGACTCGTTGCCGTGTTTCTGCAGCAGCTACTAAACCGACAACGCTGGGCAGAGGTGGGGGCAGCGGCTTGGGCCATCGCCGACACGATCCTGTTCACAACCGTTCTCTACCTTTCGGTGCCGTCACCTGGGCCGTTGCTGATTGGTTATGCGCTGCTGGTTACTGCATCCGGGCTCTTCTTTCGCGTGCATCTCGTCATTGTGACGACGCTTGCCTGTGCGCTGTCATACGGCAGCTTGCTGATTCTGCGGCCGGAACTGGCCGAGACACCTCATTATTGTGTGACTTATACGATTATGCTACTGATTTTGGGCAGTATCGTCGCGGCGCAAGTTCGTAGAATCAGGAAGCTAAATCAGTATTTCGAGAATCGCATTTGAACTTTTCCGCCCAACGGTGCCAAGGAAGAAGCTGCGTGACAATTCAGCACTTAGAACGATCGGCCCGTGGCTATGGCGGCCGGCCTGTTTCTTTGCATTTCAAGTAATCGGTCGATTCTTCTCTTGTTCAATTGTTGTAGCAACACGGGATAGAAATTCCCAATCATGTTCACGGCAAAAAGCGCAGCATTCATGCTGTAAGTTTCGTCATTTGTGATGTTCACAAAGACCCTCACCATGACATAAGCAAAACCGATCAAGTGGACAGTTTCTGCATAGGCCATCTCTTCCCTTAATTCAATCAGCTTTGTCAAATTCGGCTTCTTATCTGAAATCTGTAATCTGCGATTGAAGTACTTGATGAAGGAATTGACCAACACCCATTTAAGGACGCCAACTCCGATTAGCTTGTTGACCTTCTCATTTCCGATAAAGTTGAGTTGCAACAGCTTGTTGAGGGAAATCACTCTTTTCAATATTAGAGTCAACGCATGACCTGCCATCCATGAAATCACGATCACTTTCAGGATGTATGCTATTATCATTTTCCACCTCGTTCCCACGCCCGGTGCGGGAATGTAAACAGGCTGCTAGGATACACCGATCGTGTGGCGACGACCAACTGCAAAGGTTAATCGCCGATACGCGATTCGAACGAACACATTAACTTGTTCTTCGAGCGTTTCTTGGAGAAAGATAACGCCGACAACTGTACAGGAATGAAACCGTCGGTAGCACACTTCCCGCTACGATTAACTGGGAGATACCATAATGCAACGAATCTCATTACTGCTGTTTCTTGCCGTCGCAGTCTCGTCATTGCCGAGCGTTGGTCGTGCCGAAGAGAAGGAGAAGGTGATCCGCCTGGGTATGATCGGGCTGGACACGTCCCACGTGATCGCCTTCACCAGCTACCTGAATAATCCCAAGAACAAGACCGGTTGTCGCGTCGTGGCTGGATTTCCCGGTGGATCGCCTGACTTTCCAGCCTCTGCGAACCGCGTGGACAAATTCACAACGCAACTGCGTGATCAGTTCGGGTTGGAAATTGTGGATAGCATCGAGGTGCTTTGTGAGAAGGTCGACGGTATCTTGCTGGAAAGCGTTGACGGTCGGCCGCATCTGCAACAGGCCAAGGTTGTGATCGCGGCAGGGAAACCGCTGTTCGTCGACAAGCCGGTGGCTGATGACTTGGCGGATGTGGTTGAGCTCTTTCGGCTTGCCAAGGAAAACAACGTGCCGTGTTGGTCCAGTTCCGCAGCGCGTTTTGGTGAGGGAATTGCCGGGGCTCGAGACAATACCGAGCTGGGGGAAATCGTCGGTTGCGACGTGTTCGGATCCAGTTCCTGGGCGGAACATCACCCATCCCTTTATCTGTACGGAATCCATGCCGTCGAACCATTGTTCACCGTCATGGGTACGGCCTGTGAATCAGTCAGGCGTATCAAGACGGACCGCGTCGACATGGTCGTTGGCGTCTGGGAAGGTGGTCGCATCGGAACATTTCGAGACCTTCGCGGAGGCAAGACCGACTTCAAGACGATCATTTATGGTAAGAAGAGCATGGCCACGGCTAACCCGTCCGGATATGCCCCGCTGCTGGTAGAGATCGTCAAGTTCTTCAAGACCGGTAAACCTCCGGTTTCTTCTGAAGAGACGATTAAGATCTTTGCGTTCATGAGTGCCGCCGACGAGTCGAGTACACAAGGCGGCGCGTCAGTTTCGATCTCGGAGTTGATCAAGAAAGCGGAAGGAAAACAATGATCGTCGAGCACCGTCGGGCGACGGCCACTCGTCATCTCAATCAAGCGAAAGGATGAATCATGAATAGAACTAAGAGAACTACACGACGTTCGTTCTTGACAGGTACGCTCGCTGCCGGAGGTGGCTTGGCGTTGGCGCCTTTCGCTCGTGCAGTGGGGGCGAACGACGATATTCGTGTCGCCGTCGTTGGGTTCCGTGGCCAAGGAGGCCTTCATTTACGGAAGCTGCGTGAGCTGTCCGGCGTGCGAGTCGTCGCAGTCTGTGATGTCGACCAGGAAGTTCTGGACCGGGAATTGAAAGCATCGCGTAGTCGTGGCGAGAAGATCACCGGCTATACCGACGTTCGCAAGCTGCTCGAAGACAAAAACATCGATGCTATTACCACGGCAACTCCCGATCATTGGCACGCGTTGATTACCGTGTGGGCCTGCCAGGCGGGCAAGGACGTGTATGTCGAAAAGCCGATTTCGCACAACCTCTGGGAAGGGCGAAAGATGGTCGAGGCAGCTCGCAAGTACAACCGCATTGTGCAATACGGTAATCACAACCACGGCCACCACACGGCCGAGATGCAACTGGATGCCGACAAGCTTGGCAAGATCAAAATTGTCTGGTCCTCGTTAAATCGGATGCGAACAAGTATCGGTAAAGTCTCCGCCCCGCAGCAAGTTCCCAAATCGGTGAACTATGATCTGTGGACCGGTCCGGCGCCGTTGGAGCCGCTGATGCGAAAGCGATTGCACTACGATTGGCACTGGGACTGGTCGACGGGCACCGGCGAACTCGGCAACAACGCGATCTATCCATTGAATGAGGTTCGCCTGGCTCTCGGCCAAAAGATGTTGCCGCGACGCGTGCTGAGTCTGGGCGGACGATTCACCTTCGATGACGATGGCCAGACGCCCAATTCGCAGTTAGCACTGTTTCAGTACGATCCGGGCCCGCTGGTCATTTTTGAGTTGCGCAATCTGCCCTCGGAAAAAGGGCCCAAAACCATCAACAAGAAGGTCAAGTGCGAACGCGGCGAAACTCGACTGCCCAAACCACTGGGTGAGCCGGGCGACACGGGCGGATTCACCGCGCACAAAGGCCACTTGTTCAACTTCATTTCGGCCGTGCGCAGCCGCAACGTCAGCGACCTCCGGGCCGACATCCTCGAAGGCCATCTGTCGACCGCGTTGGTTCATATGGCCAACACGTCATACCGCGTCGGAACATCGCACTCCGCCGCGGAAGTCCGCGACGCGATCCAGGATCGTGGCAGCGAAGCGATGGAAACACTGGGGCGCTTTGAACAGCACCTGGCCGCCAACGGAGCCGACTTCTCGAAGTCGCAGATGGTCCTCGGCCCGTGGCTGGAGATGGACTCAGACCGCGAAGAGTTCGTCGGCAGTTCTGACGTGGTTGCACGAGCGAACCAGCTTCTAAGAGGTGAATACCGCAAACCGTTTGTGGTCCCGGAGCAAGTCTGACGAGTCAGAGGCGGATCAGTGTTTACGTGACCAATTCTACATTGACGAAGTCGTATTGTTCGATGCCTGGAGAACCTCATGAAGTCACCGGCATTCGTCGTCGCAACGATCACCCTAACCGTTCTCTGTGGAGGTTCTTCAGCGGCTGACCAGTCACTATCACCGGTACGGGAGTGGTTCCCGAGCGCACCGCCGCTGCCCAATCCAACGGGCCACGTCATCAAAGCCTCGACGGTTAACGAACTCTTTCAAGCCGCGCGCGACGTGAAGCCAGGTGGGACGATCTTGCTGGCGGATGGGCATTACATGATGCCCCGCTACTTCGAGTTGCGAACGGACGGCGTGACGCTGCGCAGCAAGTCGGGCCAACGAGAGCGCGTTGTGATCGACGGTGCGCATAGCCGGCATGGCGAGTTGATTGGCGTCTCCGCCTGCTCAGGCGTGACGATCGCGGACTTGACGATTCAAAACATCAAATACAACGGCTTCAAGATCAACTCGAACACAGGAGTCCAGAGATGCAGAATCTACAACTGCGTCATCCACAACATCTGGCAGCGAGGCATCAAGGCCGTCGGAGTACCGAAGCAGGACCGCGAAAAGCTGCGGCCAAAGAACTGCCGCGTTGAATACTGCCTGTTCTACAACGATCGCCCTAAGCGGTTTTCGGACGATCCAACGGATACAGTGGATACGTTCGGCGGCAACTACATCGGCGGGATGGACGTGATGTACGCCACCGGTTGGACAATCAGCGAGAATGTGTTCGTTGGCATTCGTGGTCGCACGGGGGCAGCCCGCGGAGGCATCTTCGTCTGGGTCGATTCGCGCGACTGTACGATCGAGCGGAACATTGTCATCGACTGCGATACGGGTATCTGTCTGGGCAATTCGCATCGCGGCAAAGACACCAGAATCCACTGTACGCGGTGCGTTGTACGTAACAACTTCGTCAGTCGTGCGCCCGAAACAGGAATCCTGGCGGACTACACGCAGGATTGCACGATCGTGCACAACACCATCCACGATCCGGACAGCCGCCTGAAGCGACTTATTCGTCTCGTCCACGACAACGACGGTCTGCTGGTGGCCAACAATCTGCTCAGCGGCCCACCGATGCGACGCGCGAGCGCGACTGGAATGCTCCGGATCAAAGGCAACCTGACGCGCCTGTTGACCGATGCGTTCGTGAGCGCGCGCGATGGCAACCTCCACTTGCGGGAATCGGTGTCCGGTGTCGTTGATGCTGCTGAACCAGTGGAGCAAGTCACACACGATATCGATGGAGAACAGCGGACCGTGCCGCCGGATATTGGAGCCGACGAGTTCACGGACTCCCACAAGACCTTGCGATGACACCAAAGGACACCAGCACAATG
>JASLPZ010000362.1:0-6880 GCA_030744725.1 Pirellulaceae bacterium | reverse complement strand
ACCCCAAAATGAAAAGTCTGTTCCGGCGGCAGATCTTCCAGCAGATAGGCGATTTCCAACGTCGAGCTGCCAGCGGCCAACGTCACGCCTTTGGTCAACTTGACGGCGGCCCCGTTGGCTTGGCCTTCGCGTGTCATGAGAACTTGGACCCGGTCCGGGCTGCGGCGTAATTTCGTCTCAAAAACATCGTCGATAAAGTCGCCGCACTCGGCAATCTCGCCTGATCGAGCTGCCTCGAGTGTCGCGTCGCCATCAAAGAAATGATCGATCAAAGTCTTGCGAGCGTAGTGGTCGTACTGGACCTTCTGATCCAGACCGTCTTGCTTAAATGTAACTCGATCATGAATACTGGCAACGTTACTTCCGTCACCGTGATCGCCCTTGAGGACCTTGCGGTGGTACGCTTCCGGGCGTCGTGTCAACGTAGCCAACAAGTTGTGGCAGATCGACCGCACATCGAGTTCATAAATCTGTCCGCCCGTGGCCGGTGTCAGGAACGCTATCAATTTGTTCGACGTAAGACGAACTTCCGGTCGAGCGTCGAAGTTAAAATCCTCGACGGTGGCATCGATCTGACTTTCGCCGGCTTCAATCGCCTTGTCCAAGATATTGTCCGCGGCGATCAAATGGTTGTAGACCGCGTTTCGCAAGTGCGGCAAATAGATCCCGCCAAACGCTCCATGCCAATAACTGCAATTGCATTGTCCGCGATGAAGCTCGCGCTGGGCCGACGCGATGACCGACGGATCGGCAGTGGTCTGACGTGTCTGTTCAAGCCGCCGGCTGACCTGCATCATCCGTGCGTACATCTCGTTCGATTCGGGATAGCGGACCATGAAATTGCGCCAAAAACCGCCGCGAACAAAACATTTAATCCGCTGCCACCGCGGGTCCGCTTCCATTTCGCGCGAAAGATCCTCGAATTCGTTCTGCTGTTCCGGGGGCAAGACCCATTCGGTCATCTCGCGATAGCTGCTGTCCGGAAGGTATGTCATTCCTTGCGGCGGCGTGTTTTCGTAGGCGTCGGCCAATGTCGTCGTCGAAATCCAATCTTGGTTCTCGACCAACGCGTCAAAGAAACGTCGCAGCCAGCCGTTGCCATAAACGTGCTGGTTCGTCTCTGGCCACGTACCGAGTTTTTCTCCGTCGTCACCAAACACGGCCACCGAATTAGGAAACTGATCGGCAATGTGGCGCAAGTAATCGATCGTCTCGTGTGGTTCGCGGAACGGAATTAGATAGCGGAGTCGTTCACTACCTGGGAAAATGGACAGTACCCGGCCGTCGTCCTCGGTCACAAATTGACCGAGTAGTTTATCGTCGGTCAGACCAGCGTTGCGGAAGTGGCAGTCGTCCAACAGTGTGTATTTCACGCCGGCCCGAGCCACGTCCGATGTCAACGACTGCTCCCACACGCGTTCCGGGACCCAGATTCCTTGGGGTCTGGTACCGAACCGCTTTTCCAACCAATCCGCATACGACCGAATCTGCCCGATCCGATCTCGCCCAGGGATCATTGTCAGGATGGGTTCGTAGTACGGACCGCCGAGGATCTCAATCCGCCCGGCATCCACAAGCGTCCCCAGTCGATCCACGTAATCCGAGTGATGTTCGTCCAGCCACTCCATCAGCGGACCGCTGGTGTGCAACGAAATCCGCAAGTCTCTATATCCTTCGAACGTGTCCAGAAATGGCAAATAGCTGTCCCGATAAGCTTGCTCGAAGACATGGTCAAAATTGCCGATGGGTTGGTGGTTGTGCAGAACCAAACAGAATCGGATCGGGTTTGTCATAACGACAGTCCGCTTTGTGTTAAAGAAAACGTCGGATGCGAGCATTACCAGCTGCAAACTTCGTGCCGGTCGGGCCGATGAAAACGCGAGGTTATCCGTTCAGTTTGTATCGGCGCAGACGGAGCAACTTATCTAGTTTTTCTGATGCGAGCATTTTGCCCGTTCGGAACGACCAGTCTGATCGCTTGTTCTTACCGCAAGCGAACTGCCGCCTCTTCCGGAGCAACAGGATTTATAAAGCAACCACTGCCTATCTCAAAGCCCGCTAACCGTGCCAGACGGGGCGCGATCTCAATTCGCCAGTGGATTCGACGGCTATCATCGCGCAACGGTGCCGAATGGAGCCAAAAATTATATGCTGGCCGATCGATAACTCTCTCCAACCGGATGATCACATCGCGAACCGATCGCGCGACCTCGGCGATGACGTCTGACGATTCGAGCTCGAATCGAGGTGCTGGTTGCCGCGGAACGACCCAGGTTTCGTAAGGCATCCGACTGGCGGCGGGGCAGTAGACAGCCAATCGATCCGTGGAGCTGACGATGCGCCGGCCGTCTGCGATTTCCGCGTCGAGCACCGATTCCATCAACGTTGCACCGCGCATCAGCAGATGTTCGTGTGCCTTCGTCAATTCATACTGAACATCGGGTGGAATGCACGGCAAGGCTATTAACTGGCTATGCAAGTGCTCTAACGACGCACCTGCGGCGACACGTGCGTTCTTGAAAATCAGTGCGTACGCCAATTGTGAATTGGACTGAAGTGCCAACAGGCGATGACGATACGCCAAGAAAGCCAATTCCGCCTGCGGATCAGTCAGCTCGGAGAAGCTAACGACGTGATCCGGCGATTCTATGATCACTTCGTGGACCCCTAACCCCGGTTGTCGCAGGCCAAGTCCGTCCACACTGGCGACGTACAACGGAGCAGGCTCGCCAATTTCGTCCTCCGCCGTGGGCTCGCCAACTGCTGGATACTTGTTTGGTACGACACGCAGTTGCCAATCTGATCGGTCGGCACCAGGATTTTCCTTGTAGATCGCTACAGCCGTTGGTGTTTCCGCTTCATTCCCCACACAGAACGGACAGTCGATGGCATTGCGACGTGTCTCGTTCTGGGCGAATTCCTGCGGCCGCTCCGCGCGATTCTGCGCAATGACGACCCAGCGGTCGGTAAACGGATCTTGACGCAGTTCGGACATTGGTGGCGTTGGGGCTCCATTCAGCTCGTTTCGCCGATGTTCTCCCTCGAGTTCGCTCGGCGGGCAGCTAGTGAGGCGTAGAGATCAGCATACTTGCCGGCGCTGGCTTCCCAAGACCAATCTTGCTGCATCGCGTTGCAGACGACGCGCTGCCACGTTTCAGGCTGGTCGCGATACATCGCCACGGCACGGGACAACGTCTGCTCCAACTCGTGCGGTTCATAGTCGACGAACGAAAACCCATTGGCGATCCCTGCGGCGATGGTCGCTTCGTTTGCATCGCACACGGTGTCGGCCAACCCACCGGTTGCGCGAACGACGGGCAACGAACCATACTTGAGGCTATAAAGCTGATTCAGGCCACACGGCTCGAACCGACTGGGCATCAAGAACATGTCGACGCCCGCTTCGATCCGATGCGCCAACGCGTCGCTGAATGCCAACGAGAGACCAATCCTTCCCGGATGTTCAGCGGCCAGATTGGAAAGCAATTCATGATATCGTGGATCGCCAGTGCCCAAGATCGCCCATTGAACGTCTTGTTCTCCAGCCCACCTTTGCATCACATCGGCCAGCAAGTCGAGCCCTTTTTGATCCGCTAGCCGGCCTACGAAACCAAGCAACGGAGTCTGCGGCGACTCGGTCAGACCCAGTTCGTGCTGCAGAGCAGCCTTGCAAACGGCCTTTCCCGCCTGCCAATGCGACGTGTCAAAGTTGGCGGACAGATGCGGGTCGGTTTCCGGGTTCCAAATGGAATAGTCGACACCGTTGATGATGCCGGTTATGTCTTGGCGACGTTGGCGCAACACGCCCTCCAGGCCGCATCCCATCGGCTGCGACTGAATCTCTTGGGCATAGCGAGGACTTACGGCAGTCACCGCATCTGCAAACGTCAGGCCCGTTTTGAGCAGATTCAAATTGCCCCAGAATTCCATTTGGCGCCAATTGAAATATTTCCAGTCTAAGCCCGTCAACAACATGTCCCAGTGCCAAAACTGACCTTGATAAGCCATGTTGTGGATGGTCATCACGGTCACGATCTCGTCATATCCGCGGGCGTGTTCATATTCGATGCGCAACAGGGCGGGCAACAGGCCGGTTTGCCAGTCGTTGCAGTGGATCACGTCGATGGGAAGCTCTAACAAACGAATCAGCTCCATCAACGCGCGGCAATAGAAAACAAAACGCTCGCAGTTGTCCTTGTAGTCTTGTCCATCCTCCTGGTACAGCTGATTGCGGTCGAAGTAATCATCTTGCTCGACCAGAATCACCGAGGCACCACTTTGGGGCAGCTGGCATCTGAGCAGTTTCCCCTTCACGACCTTGCTGCCGATTGGGATTTCGAGCTGGATGTCCAACGTCTCGATCGGCACTCCCGACTGCTTGGCCTGTCGATAGGCGGGCGTGACCACAGTCACCTGATGCCCCAATTTGGCCAATGCGCCGGGTAGCGCTCCGCTGACATCAGCGAGACCACCCGTCTTGGATAATGGGGTGACTTCGCTGCTGGCAAAAATTACGTTCACAGACACTGCTCCGTTCGAATCCACCGGATACCATCCGAGTCCATCGCCACTGTGCGGCCGTATTGGAGAGCTTGTATCAGGTCTTTCTCTACAAATGAGCCAAGTTTTCAGCGACGGGCACCGACCGCAGGTTGGTCGGGGAGCGGGTCGCCGCAACCGAGCGATAGCTCGCATTGGTTTGAGGCACAGCCTCACTACTCACACTGTATTACATTCGTGCTTTGCCGTCTTTACGAGATTTTAGCGCGTCGCAACGCCCGTCGCTTACGATTCCTTTTCCTCGCCTTCGTGCATCCACATCTTCATCAGCGGCACCAAAGCGAAACAGATCAGCGCGGAGACCATCGAGGCAATTGCGATTGACCAAAACACGTCTCCATAGACATTGACCGACTCGAGGGGAATCGGAATGGTATCCTCGCCACCACCGTGCGAGATGCCGGTGAATTGCGAAATGATCGCTGCCAGATATTGCGAAAACGCAGTTGCCAAGAACCAGGTTCCCATCACCGTACTGCCCAACCGCTTCGGGGACAATCGTGTCATCATGGACAAACCGACGGGCGACAAGCAGAGTTCTCCGGTCGTATGAAACAGATAGCCTACGAACAGCCATTCCAAGCCCACCATACCGCGGTCATTGGCCGTTTGGGCACCGTACCAGAAGGCGAGAAACCCGATTCCCAATTGCAGCAACCCCAAGGCAAACTTGAACGGCGCACTTGGTTCAAAGCGTCCCAAACTGGTCCAGAGCCAGGCAAACACCAGACCAAAGACCAAGATGAAGATTGGATTGACCGACTGAAACGTACTGGCTGGAATCTCGTCGACCCGTTCGGCAATCTCCATTCCTTGATTCGTGTCGACGACCGTCCACTGAATTGTAAAACCCGGATTATCTTCATTCTCGTTCCGCCATTTCGTCAATGCGTCCATCGCCACTTGCTGCTCGCCGTTGAAATAACCGAGCTGTTCTTGGGTCGGTTGAATCTGCAACGTCTTCCCGATGTCTTCCGGTCCAATGATCCTCTTGGCGAACACGCGGTCAACATTCCGATCGGTGAAGTTGGTGATCGAGCTGCCGGCCTGTTCAAAGAACGACCAGAACAGCATGGAAAAGAAGATCAGGATGAACGCCACGAACATTCGTTCGCGCGGCACCTTGTTCAACCGCAGCGTTTCGAACATGAGGTACGCAAACGACACCAATCCAGCCAACATCAAGATCAACCCGGCGGGCTTGCTCACTTGGTCGACCACGACAGCCAAGATCTGAATCACTCGGCTGGCACTAGATTCCATATTCGCGGTAATCGTGGAAGAAATCAGGCTGAAAGACTTTCCGTCAGCCGTGAACATCGAAAATCCGGAAACGAACAAAGAGATGATCGGGATCAGCGCGATCGTTGCGACAATCACCTTCCAGCCGTGTCTTTTCAAGACCTCCTTGTCAGGAGGTCCGCCCACGGCCTTGGGAAGCCCTCCTCGATTGAGCGCAAGGCAGGACGCGATCGCGGAGCCTAGCAAAGCAAGCATCACAAAGATGTTGACTGCCGTCGAAAACGGATTGTCCGGGTGCTCGAAGAACAGCAAGTACGCCCCACCCAGTGCACCTAATCCGACCAGGAGTTGAGCAATCACCGTCGGCGCAACAAAGACCGCGATCCCCGCCAACATGCCGATCGTCGCCAAGCCAAAACCCTTGTGCCAACCGTACGTCTCACCGATGTAGCCGCAGAGCAACGGCGACATCGCGGCACCCAGGTTGATACCCATGTAAAAAATCGTGAAACCGCCGTCTCGCTTCGCCTTTGCGCTGGCAGGATAGAGCGCTCCCACCATCGTCGAGATGTTCGGCTTGAAGAATCCATTTCCAGCAATCAACAGAGCGAGTGCGGGAAAGAACGCGAGTTCGTGTTCCAGGCCCATCAATCCATGGCCAGCCGCCATCAAGAAACCGCCCCATACTACCGCCAGGCGAGAACCCAGAATTCGGTCCGCAATGATGCCACCAAAAAATGGTGTCATATAGACCAATGATGTGTAGGCACCGTAAACCTCGTACGCTTGGCTATCGCCGTAGCCCAAGAAGCCCTTGAGCATGTAAAACACCAGCAACGATCGCATACCATAATACGAAAACCGTTCCCACATCTCTGCAAAGAAGAGTGTGAACAGTCCGGCGGGATGACCAAACAGAGTCCCCTGTTGGTCGTAGTCAAACGAATCCTTCATTCCATTGCTCCGTGACGAAGGGCTGTCTAGGCGAATGACAAGGCGTTAGCAGTGTTCGATCTTTTATTGTCGTCTTTCGCTCCGCGAAAGCACGCTCCTTTCGCGGAGCGAAAGGCGACTATCG
>JASLPZ010000361.1:0-6937 GCA_030744725.1 Pirellulaceae bacterium | reverse complement strand
AGCCAAGGACGCTACCTCCTCTTGATTACACGCGAATCCCCCGCCCAAGCGCTAGCATTTTCGAGCGCCGTTCACATTCATCATGGAATACGTCGACGGCGCCAACCTGCGACAGTTGCTCGAAGGGCAGCAGCTCCGGCCGGAGCAGGCGTTTGCCGTTGTTCCGCAGATTTGCGAGGCCCTGCAATTTGCTCATGACGAGGGCATTGTCCATCGCGACATTAAGCCGGAAAACATCCTGCTCGACAGAAAAGGCCGTGTGAAGATTGCCGACTTCGGGCTGGCCAAGCTGGCGGGCGGCTCGGTGGAAGATTTCACCTTGACCGGCACGCATCAAGTGATGGGCACACCGCGCTACATGGCGCCGGAACAGATGGAAGGCTCGCACCAGGTCGACCATCGAGCCGACATCTACTCGCTAGGTGTCGTCTTTTACGAAATGCTGACTGGCGAGTTACCACTGGGCCGCTTCGATCCGCCTTCGCATAAATCTCGCGTCGACGCCCAACTTGACGGCGTCGTTTTGAAGACCCTCGCACGCGAACCGGATCGCCGCTATCAACAGGCCAGCCAGGTCAAGACCGATATCGAGTCGCTGAACGTGGTCCACGCATCCGTCGCGGCAGATTATGTCACGGAGCAACGTGCAACGTTCAAGCCTCCGCTTGATGATGCCGATTTCGAAGACGCGTGTCGCCAGGTGCGAGGCCCGTCGATTGGGCTGTTTGTTGTTGGGATTCTAAACCTCCTGTCGCTTGGACTGGCCGTGTTGTGGCTGGCATTACAATTGTTCGTCGTCGGCACAACAGGAATTGGGGTGCCTGGCCTCGCCGAGATCGCTATTATCTTGGTGATGTTCGGTCTCAGTTTGCCACTTGGCGTGCTGATGGTCATCGGTGGTCTGAAAATGCGAAAGCTCGAAATGTACGGCCTCCCGATGACGGCCAGTATCGTCGCATTGCTACCCGGAACCGTGGGCTGTGTCGTCGGGCTGCCGATCGGGATCTGGTCGCTGATCGTCCTCAATCGCACCGAAGTCAAGGCCGCTTTCGCCCGCAAACGGAGCGACTCGAGCGAACCGTCACCCCCGCCACCCCCGCGAAAGCCGCAGGCTGCAGGTGAGGATGCGTTGTCGGAGAATGACCGTTTGCGGATTCAGAGCATGGTTCGCGGGCCAGCGGCCGGGCTGATGCTTGTCGGCCTGCTCAACCTGCTGCCGCTGGTCCTGGCGATTGGGTTAATACCAACACCCCGTGAAACCACACATCCCGCTCCGGCGATGGCGACCTGGCCCATGACCCAAGGGACCATGCTGCTGGCGCAGGACGTACGTTACGGTTTTGCATTGGCAGCGCTCGTGCCCTTGTTGGTGGGGCTGCCGCTTAGCGGGGCGCTGATCCTCGGTGGCTGGAAAATGATGCGGCTAGAACTGTTCTGGCTAGCGCTAATCGTCTCGGTAGTCGCAATACTGCCTTGTCACGTTGGATTCATCCTCGGGCTGCCCGTGGGCTTGTGGTCGCTCGCCGTGCTGAGCCGCTCAGATGTGAAAACGGCTTTCCGCCAGTACGCAGCCGGCGAACTGGGGGACCCGTCAAAAGGATTTTGACACGCCTCCGCTATCGCACGCGGCACCAGCTGTGAACCATAAGGAAGAACCTGTTACAAGCATCTAGGCTCGCAGTCTCCGTCCTGTCGCAGCGGACGATTCAGCTACTTCTTGCTGTCTTGTGATTTACCGAGTTTCGCAAGTTCGTCCAAATCAATGACGCCATCTTTGTTCGTATCAACACGACTCAGAATTCGCTCTTGAAGGCCCTTCGGAATCTCGTCCTTGGTGATCTTCCCATCGACGTTGCGATCAAGGCTCTTCAACTGAGCGACGGAAAAGAATCGTGTCTCTCTGGAACTGTTGCTTGATTGTCGCGTGTTCGTGCGATCTGTCTCTCTGGCTTCTGTTTCAGGACGTTGCGGGCGATCACCTCCGGGCGGTCCGCCACGTCCACCGAAGCCAGGGAAACCACCTCGACCGCCCCCGCCACCGAAGCCAGGGAAACCACCTCGACCGCCCCCGCCGCCCCGACCAAAGCCAGGAAAACCACCGGGTGGGGGCCAGCCGATCTCTGTAGCCGAAAGTCTTCCGTCCTTGTCCTTGTCAAGTTTCTGCAAGGCGGCAACTGCGTTGTCGATCTCTTTGGATGAGATCTTTCCATCCCTGTCTGCATCGAGTGCTGTCATGAGATGGAAGCCGCGCGGCATCGGAAATCCACCAGGAGGACCGCCGAAGGGAGGTGGACGGTCTTCAGGGCGCTGGGCGACGACAGTCACCGCGACGAAGAGCACGACGGTGATGCTGAGAGCGATCTTGTTCATGTTGACAGTTCCTCGATTGTATCCGGCGTTTATCTTGTTTGTGCATAAACCCATGGACGAGCTTGCTTGATGACAAGTTTACCACCCTTGGTGATTTTGAATTCGATTTCCATCGCGAAACGCTCGTCATCCAGCGATACGCCGTACAAGCGAGAGAACTTCGCGTGGATCGTGCCTAGATGTTTGCGCAACTGTTCGACATCATCAGCCGAGAGAAGCTGTTTACCATTGGTAGTACGATTGGACGCCCGCATTACCTGATCTTTGCTGCTCTCCCACCAGTCCAACAAGACCTCTTCTGGAATCGATGCACCGTCAGGATTCGTAACAAGGTCTTCACCGACCTGAGTGTTGAGATAGTAGTTGCCTTCGGACTGATAAAGGATGTCATCTGTCACGGCCACCCCGTTGGCTAGTTCGCCTTTGAAATTCGGATGCACAAGCACGCCCATTGCCGTGGCAAAATGATCCACACGATAGAACTCACGTTCCTCGAAGGCACGGAAGCTCCACAGACTGGCGTAAACTTGCTTAATCGACTTCGAAAGATGTCCTTCGTCAGGATGGTGTGTATACGAATCGTAAAGCCCAGCGCCGCTGAAGCCGGGCAGATCTTCGTTGTTGGTGCTACTGCGGCAGCGGATCGACGTGCCTTCCGGGAACGACTTATGTAGCGTCTCCAGAATGTTCATCATCTTGTCAGACATTTTGCCCGTCTTGATCAGCGACCTGAGCTTTTTCAGCTGCGCTACCTGGATATTTTGATCTTGTTGGAATTCCGTGTTCTTCAGCAGTTCGGCGACGTATTCGTAGAAGCCGTTGTACTTCATGAATTCGTCGTAGAAGTGGAAGGGCACGGCAAAGCCATTGGGCACGGTTCCCCCGGGGAATCCAAACGTCCGCAGGGTCGCCAGGTTGGCCGCCTTCACTCCGACGCTAGCCGAATCTTCAAATGTGGTTCTGTCCAGAGGTCGGATCTGTGTGACGGACAGGTCACGCGTGGGGGTCTGTTTCTCGGCTGGTCGAAGATCGGCAAAGTGGGCTTCGACTTCATCCAGTGTTGCTTCTCGGATGGAATAGCCATCCGCGGTTACATTGTACGAGACGTACTTTCCGATCAGCGGTTTGACCGCCTCATTTTCGGCAGCCCCGGTGATGAACGCATTGGGGATTCTGTCCTGGACGGCACGAAGATTGACGTGTGAAAGTGGCGTCTGCCGCACTGCAGTGATGATTCCTGCAACTCGCGGCATTTCGTTCGGCAACGAGTTGTAGAGCACCACGTCGCGCGGACTAGGGCGTTGGTCGATTTCCATCAGCCGTAGACGTCCGAACGATTTTCCAGGGTTCAGTGGCAAGTAGGCAACGTCGGTCGCGCTAAGATCTTCGTCACGATAGATCGTAATGTCTGAGCGGCCATAGAGATCTTGGTCTTCTTCGCACTGCCAGATCGCCCTTTCTCCACGCGGGTAATAACCGACACTGCCTTTCAGGATCGGCATCTTCTCGATGAGCGCATTCTGGCACGTCTTTACCATGTTGAATGAGTAGGCATCAAACGGCTCGAACTCGAAAGTGAAAAGCCCCGGTGTTCCGCTGGGTGACTTGAGCATAGGGCGATACACAAGCACGCCCTTCATCTGGTCACCGCCACGTCCTCGGGGAAGGCCGGCAACGCGACCGAACATCATATGAGCCCGGTGAGTATTCGTGTTGATGAAGTATAGCTGTTGTTCGTCGGTGGCCGCCTTATCCAGTGTGAACTTGACGAACTCGAGCCCCGACAGAAACGTGTCGATCATGACCTCCTCGCCCTTATAGGAGAGTTTTTGGAAGGTTGCATGATCGGGAATCGACGCCACACCATCCTCGAACTTGATTTTCTCTGGAGCCACGCGCTCCGTCGCCCCACCGCCGCCAAAAAAATCAAAGCCGCCAGGGCCACCTCGGCCACCTCCGGGTGGTGGAAAACCACCGGCGCCGAAGTCAGGCCTCAGTTCCGCATCCGCAATTTGGCCGTCCTTGTTCTTGTCCAGTGTCTTGAGTGCCGTGGCAGCCTTCTTCAGCTCTTCGGCAGAGATTTCTCCATCTTTATTCGTGTCGATGGCCGAAAGCACGGGAGGGGGAGGGGGGCCAAAACCACCGCCCAGGCCGCCACCACGCGGGGGGCGAGGTGCGCCGCCGCGCGTCCCACCCGGCGCCTGTCCTGCTCGGCGTTCAGGAGACTGCGAGCGGATCTGCGGGACAAGAAATAACAAGGCTCCAGTAGCCATGAGCACAAATAGACCGACTGCAATGCGACGCATTGAAGATTCTCCGGGGGTGCTTATTTGGTACTGACTGCTACTGAGCCATAGCTGCCAGCCTTGGGTTTTTACGTCTGGTTGCAATTGTATTTCATTTCATCCGAACGCCGGTGCACTCGGATCATTTGATAAACCATATTATAGCTCTGATGCATGGATCAGCCCCAGTTGGCAACATCCATAGACGTATTTCGAGCAGCGGCCAACGCGCGGCGAAAACGGATGAAGCCATCGCCGCAATTCGGCTTCGCGGCCAATCGGTGTCTTTCCTTCCAGGACGACTAGTCCCTCGAGTCGTCTAGGAAACGACGTCGAAATCATCTGCCGACCCGTCTGGTCATAGTAGGTGAGATCGTAGTCCAACGTCATTCGCAATCCATCGTCGGACGTGAAATGTTCACGGTTGTATTGGACGATCACGATCGGTTCGCTGTTGGTCGTTAAGTCGCGGATCAGATAATCCGGTATCATCGCTTCCAGGTTGTGTCGAATCTGTGAGTACGTGATGTTTTCCAGCGCGTCGGCCGCGCGAATCTGTAGTCGGTGCTTTCCGGTGATTCGATTGTCACGCCATTTGATCTCGAAGAAGAAGTCCGTTCCCGGCTTCAGCGAATCGTACCAACGTAGCCGCAACTTGCGGCGACTTCTCAGTCCGTCGAGATTCGCCCGACACGCCGACAATCGCACGTCGTCGAAATAGATGCTGCGTACCACTGACACGGAGTTGTTGTGGATCAGGCGTCGACAATTCGTCTCCAGCAGTCGTCGGAGTTTTCCCACGTCCATCTGCGGAAAGGCATACTTAATCTCCCGCCGGCTCGTCAAGTCACTGCGCGACGTCCCCACGTCGATCAACT
This sequence comes from Pirellulaceae bacterium, assembly GCA_030744725.1. Lineage (GTDB taxonomy): Bacteria > Planctomycetota > Planctomycetia > Pirellulales > Pirellulaceae > ARS98. The sequence goes on along the minus strand of JASLPZ010000361.1, from coordinate 1,404 downwards.
CGAACGGTTTGGCGATGGCGTTGTCAGTGGACGCAATCACAACGGATCGTCTTTCACAAGGTTGAATTCAAGTTGACGTAAGACAGGTCGCAATCGGGTAGACGCTCACGAAGTCTCGCAATCAACTCGGCGGTTTTTTCTGGACTCGAGTCACCCAAAACGATTCGCACCTGGCCTCTGCCATTCTCAATATCGAATCGCTGGAGCGTATACCTACCCGCAACCGTCTCAACTGCGGACATGACACTCGCTTCACCATCCGAGAAGTGCGGCTCCGCGTCTCCGGTAATTGTCAGCAGCAGGCGATGTTGACGCTGGCTGCGACTGGCGAAGTGCATTCCGACGACAAAAACCGTCGCCACGCAGACCAATGCGATTGCCAACAACGGCTGCTCGGCTCCCAAGGCCAATCCGATGCCGATGCAAAGGAACAGATAGACCAATTCCTCCGGATCCTTGATCGCCGCCCGGAAGCGTACGATGGACAACGCACCGACAAGCCCCAGCGACAACGCCAATGACGATTTCACGACGGCGATCACACCTGTTGTGACCAGCGCCAACAGCGGGAACACCCGTGATATCGATTCCGTGTCCGATGACGAGGCACTGCACTTCTGATAGAGCCACCTGATGTAGAGCGCGAGTGTGGCGGACAGGGTGAGGTACGTGCAGAGACTCAGCGCCGATACGTTTTGACCATTGGTGACTGCCCCCTCCAGTTGCTTCCAGACTTCTTCCATTTGCTGCATGTTAAGCCTCGTCAGACTGAAACCGGTGAACCACCAAAACTCTTGAAAACGCCGCGCTTTTGAGAGTTCCCTGGAGTTTCATCGTCCGAGGGCGATTGTGTTGGGTGGCGTCGGCTCGTTCCAACTCTCAATGTAACCCAGAATGAAAACAAGCGTTTCAGAGATTCGCATGAATTCTTGATCTTTTTTGGCCACCCACGAGATGTTGGGATGACAACCGTTACGTCAAGCAGGAAGGATCGATTGCCGGAAGCAGCAATTCGCGAGTGTGCGGAACAGGACTTTGAGCGAATGATGGTACGCGAAATCTATGCTCGCGCCGAGGCGAATCTCGAGGGAGTAGGGAGTTGAAAGGCCCTGGCTGATCTTTGTCGTTGTTCGCGAACAACGCGTAATGTTCGCGGAGCGAACAACGACTATACGGCAGTTATTTCGTCATCTGTGTCAGTGTCAGCCGGAGCCAGATCCGGCTAGGACAGACTTGACTCAACTCTATATATGTCGACGCCTGGATAAACATAATTCGGTAGTGGGTCAGCTTGATTGTTTCGCGTGCGATCAAAGGGGTCGGGAGTGAATGGCACTTAATCGACGTAAATTCTATGCTTCGCCCGGTTTGTAGTGGTGTCTCGGCTTTTGCATGAGTTTGTAT
>JASLPZ010000360.1:0-6937 GCA_030744725.1 Pirellulaceae bacterium | reverse complement strand
GATCGCCTATTTCTCTCTGTTGATGGAAGGCCAATTTCAGCAACTACTTAACGATGAAACTGGCGCTGTCCAACTAAGCAACTGCATGTAACTTGGCAGCGCCACGACCGGCGAACGTTCAAGCCCCATCGCCAGCCGTTTCATCACATAGTCCGCAGCCACCATCACGTGCGAACAATGGCTGTCGGGCGCGACGCCTGTGACGCGAATTCTGTGAGGACCAAGCATCTCCTGCATTTGCTTGACGGTTTGTTCGCTGAGCTGCAGACCACGCGATCGCAATAGTCGCTGCAGTCGCATGAGTCCTTCATCGGTCGGATCGATCGAACAACGAATGGACTCGACGGGAGAAGCAACGGCGGCGCGAAAAGCATCGATTAGATCGTCGAGCCGCAACACAGGTTGTTTGGACATGTTGCCCACAAACGCACCGCGGCGGTCAAGATGCCAACCATCGGCCGGTCCGGCAATGACAATCTCCTTTGTCGCGGGATAGACAAAGACATACTCGACACGTTGCAGTCCGGCCAGAAACATCATCTCGTCAGGCAAAGCGTCACGTTTGTCGAGATAACGCGTCAACGCAGTTTCCAGTCGAGTCAATGACACTTTGCGCAGCCTGCTAGGCTGGTTCAACACGGCCACCATGGGCTTGCTGGCCTTGAGCCACGCGTCGCTTAGCGCTGTCGTATCGTCCAGCGTCGTACGAGACACGACACCGTCGCCATCAATCGCAATTCCGCCTATGGCCCCGTTGCGACCGATCACCGGCGTCCAACTAACGACAAACGGTCGCAACGAAGTCGAGCCAACACTGCTGGTCTGACATATTGCCTCCGAGGTAAACAACAAGACAATGTTGGCCAATGCGGTCCAGGGAAAAACCGCTCGCAGCAGCGCGCGCATTCGGTTACAAATAGCCATTCTGTTCTCCTTTGCAGGAAAGCACACCACCAGCCAGATTGCCTACCGCGCGCCAGACGTGATGCAAAATCGGAGAACCAAAACAACCGGAAACCCAGAAATCGCGCGGCCCCTGATACCGTTCACGGTAGCGAACTGGCAGAGAAATACAAGCGATTTGCCGTCCAGCTTGCATCCGGAGATAGACAGAATAACGTCCTGACGAAGCTTGTATCAGGTTCTACTTAACAAATGAGTCACGTTTCAGCGACGGGCACCGACCGCAGGTTGGTCGGAGAGCGGGTCGCCGCAACCGAGCGATAGCTCGCATCGGTCCGAGGCACAGCCTCGCTAGCCCAAGTTCGTCAGTGGCTGACCGTCACTGACTTGATGGCGGAGCTTTCGGAATTCATCCACATACTCGAGCGCTGGATCGACCCCCAGGTGGTGGAAGATGGTGGCGGTCAGGTCCGCCGGCGAGACTGGGTTGTCTCTGACGAAACCGGCGTGTCGATCGGATTCACCGAAGACTTGTCCTCCTCGCACCCCTCCGCCAGCTAACAGGGCCGTGAACACGCTGGGCCAATGATCCCGCCCGGATTTCTTCGTGTTGTTGCTTTGCGAGAATTGTCCCACGTGTGGCGTGCGACCGAATTCGCCGACAGCGACGACCAACGTCGTTTCCAACAGACCCCGTTCGTCCAGATCTTGCAGAAATGCGGGATAAGCATGATCGAATATTGGGCAAAGCAAGTTCTTCAGTTTGGAAAAGTTGTTCTCGTGCGTATCCCAACAGGTGTTCGTTCCACTGATCTTGGTTTCATCTTCCCAATTCACGGTGACCAACGAAACGCCCGCCTCGACCAGGCGTCGCGCCATCAAGAGGCTCTGGCCGACCATCGTCCGACCGTATCGGTCACGCATCTTCGGAGTCTCACGGCGGATATCGAACAACTCGCCGGCCCGTCCCTGCAACAACGAAAAGGCCTGCTGGCGAAATCTCTGGAAATCCACGGCGACCGGACCAAACGACGACGGTTCACGGCCGATATCCTGAATCGTCTTAAACAGCTCGCGACGATGTTGAACTCTGCCCAAGGGGACGGTGTCTTCCAGTTTCAGCCCGTCCACTTGAAAGCCCAGTGTCTTCGCGCTTCCTTGCATCAGTAGTGCATTGTGACGTTCCCCCATGCGACCGCCGGTTTGACCCGCAATCCGACGACTTTGCCCCGTGAATTGCAGGTACCAGGGGAGGACGATCGAGGGCGGCACGCCTCCATGGGGCTGCCCAAACCGCATCATCATGGAACTGAGCGAAGGCCAATCTTGTGGATCCGCTTGATCAGTTGTGGGCGCATTGAAATATTCGCGGCCACTGAAAATCTCGCTACAGGCGGGCCCGTGAACGTTCATGTTGTGCGTCATGGAACGAACCAAACAAACCTTGTCCATCTGGCTGGCCAGCCCCGGCAAATGTTCGCAGATCTGAATTCCGGGAACGTTGGTCGAGACCGGTTTGAAGTCGCCTCGAATCTCCACCGGCGCCGCTGGCTTCATGTCCCAGAGGTCGATTTGGCTGGGGCCGCCAAACAGGAAAATGAAGACGCACGAATTGTAACGGTGTTTGGCCGACGAGCCGTCTTTCACGGACGTCGCATCCGCAGCCCGCGAGCCGCGAAGATGCGCCAATTGGGGAGCCGTGAGTCCCAGCAAACTCAAACCGCCCACGCGTAGCGCTTCACGGCGATTGAATCGACGTTGGTACACGTTCAAGGGATCATGGAGGATCGACAACACGGCAGGGCTCTCGCTGTGCAATTCCCGCAAGGTCGACTGGACGCCTCGTCATTCTACTCGACGAGACGCCGCGTTTGCCACTCGCTGATCGGGTTCCCCGCCGCGCACGTCGCGGTCGGTACCCAACTGGCCGGACAAGAGGGGGTGCCATACGGTCCGTGATTGGCTGTTTCGGCCTATTCCGGAATTCGCCGGAAGACACGCCGCACGATCAGCAAAGCCAGGAACAACAACGCGGAGCCGACGATGAAGGGCGCGCCCGGAAGCTGGAAGACAGCGTGTTCCGAGGTGAAATAGGCGAAGAGGCCGGCCGTAAAGAACAGTGGTGCGACGATATTGGTCAAGCTCATCAGCGAGGTTAACGCGCCCTGAACCTTGCCTTGCTCGGACGGTTCGACGCCCCCCGCTACAATGCTCTGGATCGCCGGTCCCGTCACACCGCCGAGGCAGCCGAAGACAATAATGCACGGCACCATCCAACCTTGCGAAGCCAAGCCGTAACACAGGAAGGCGATAGCGGAAATCACCAAACCGAACATCACCGTTCCCCGTTCGCCCAAATGCTCGATCACTGGCCGAACCATTAAGCCTTGTACGAGGGCCGCCATGAGACCCACCAACCCCAGCATCAGACCGTTGGTCTGTTCATTCCAGTCGTAACGGAATCCTGTGTACAGCACCCACACATTTTCCAATCCTCGGTGAGCCAACGACATGAAAACGAAGGCAGTCGCCAGACCAGCCACGATCGGGTAGTTGCGCAATCTCTTGAGCGTCCCAAATGGATTTGCTTTGGCCAACGTGAAATCACTCCGATGTTCGCGCGGCAGCGACTCTGGCAAGACGAAATAGCCGTACAGCCAGTTGATCAGTGCCAAACCAGCCGACACAAAGAACGGCATCCGCAAGTGCATACCGCCGAGCAACCCGCCAAGTGCCGGACCACAAATAAACCCCAAACCAAACATCACGCCAACCAAGCCAAAGTTGCGCGCCCGAGTCGCCGGTGTCGACACGTCGGCGATATACGCATTGGCTGTCGAAAAGCTCGCTCCCAGGACCCCCGCTAACAGTCGACCGACGAAAAGCCAGACAATGTTCGGCGCAAATCCCTGAATAAGGAAGTCAATTCCCAGACCAAACAGCGCAACCAGGATTACTGGGCGTCGCCCGAATCGATCGGACAAGGCACCCAGAATCGGCGCGCAGAGGAACTGCATCAACGAATACGTGGCGGCGATGATCCCTACGTACCAGCCTGCCATCGTTGTGCTACCACCGACAAACTCCTTGATGAGCGCCGGCAGTACGGGAATGATGATCCCGATCCCCAAGACATCAATGAACACGGTGACCAAAATGAATGCTATGCCGGCTGGCCGCCTCTCACCCTCGGACTTCATCGTAGCTCCGTGTTTTCAACCGCCGGGCGAGATCATTTCGCGTGATGCGTTGCCCCACGCAGCGGCGATGTTCTTCGAGCTCACTGCGTTTTCTGGAGGTCAAAGTCTACACGATTTTCCGCTTAACGTAATCTCGCCTTCGTTGCCCGAGTGTCGTATAATCATGGCACAGGTGAATTCCAATGTTCAATAATCAATCTCCCGAAACGTACCACGCCACCGTCGTGGACGTCTGGCGTTGTCAAGAACAATTCGAACGACCGGCGGAGTCCTTTGAGCAAGCGACGTCCGCCAAATCACGAGCATTTCGAGTAAAAATGGGCCGCGAGCCGATTTGGTTGCGGACGATCGAATATCGCATTCTCGCTTTTCTGTCCGCCCATCCCTATCGAGCGTACACACGGCGGCGGATCGCCAAAGCGGTAAGCACGCTGCAGTGTCCGCTGCATGAGGAGACGGTCGATCATCACATCGCCTGCCTGCGCGACCAGCTGGGCTTCTTCCGCAACTACATCCAATCGGTACCGTATATCGGTTACCGGTTCAAAGAGTGAAAAAGTAGGCGTTGCAACGTAGTCGCATTACTCTGCAATGCAAACTCCAGCCTTGAGTCTTCGTGACAGTGCACCGTAGGCGACTTGAATTACAGGCGCTTCTGGTCGGCGAGATGGGAATCACTGTTCCGGTTCGTGGCACTCGACCAGGAACGACTCGCCGTCCAGATCGACCACATCTCCCGGCTTCAATTTGCGACCACGGCGCGTTTCAACCTCGTCGTTAACCAGAACCTCACCGCCTTGGATGAGCAGTTTTGCCTGCCCGCCGGTATCCACGGCGCCCGTGAGTTTCAGGAACTGGTCGAGCTTGATGGTGACTGCTTCGTCCGAGGTCATAGGGCATCCTGTGAATCCACTGTTGAAACTCGATGAATTCACGGGTTGTGAGCTTGGGAACCAGAGGGCAATCTTCCAACTTCCAAATCTATAAGTGCTTCGCAAAGGTCGCTTGCGTGCGCTGCCACATGGCATCGGACAGGACGTGACCAGTGTCGGCTTCGATGAAACTCGTGAACTTATCGGCAGCATTGCTTTGCGCATAAATGGCTGCAATCCGTTCGACTCCACTTCGAACTTCTTGGATTGGCGAGCCGCGATCGGTTTCACCAAAATTCAGATGCAGCGCCCGCGGCGCAATCAGCCCAGCGATATCAGGCGTGTCGCCATGCGCATGGATTCCAGGAATGAAGTTGGGAAAGCAGTGCAATAACTTGGTTCGGTGAATCGCTTCATACGTCGGCAGGCAACAGTTGCCGACAAGGGCTCTTAACCGTGGCTCCCAAGGGCCGACGAGCCAGGTGTGGGTCGAACCCATCGAATGTCCGTAACAACCAAGCCGATCCGCGTCGACTTCCTGCCGCGACGCCAGATAATCAACGGCACGACGCATATCGAGAATATTCTTCCAAGCCATGCAACGGCCGGCGACTACTTGTCGCAAGAACTCGAATCGCTCGTAGGCGCTCCCTTTCAGCTTGCCCTCCGGATCTTGCCGCTCTTCAAAACAAATCGCATCGGGACAGAGCACGACGTAACCCAACTTGGCCAAGGCGACGCCCGTGTGGTGCATCGGATTCCCCGCGAGGCCGGCCGGTTCTGTTTTTCCCAGATGCCATTGACCTGCGTGCTGATGCCAGATCGTGATTGCCGCAGCGGGCGAAGCACTGCTCACTCCGTCGGGGATCAACAGAATCGCGGGCACGCGATCACCAGGTTCGACAGCGTAATCCAGCCACTGCAACCGATACCCGTCTTTCTGCTCTTCGCGTTTTACCTTAGGTTCCAAATCACAGGGATCGGGCCACTGGCCACCCAAACATTCGAGCAGTTTCGTTTTGAATTCGTTTGGTGCGAGCGGTTCTCGCGAAGTTTCCAGGGCATCTGCCATTCGACCGGATCCCATCGCCGAGGCCCCGGCAATCAGGGCCGATGATCTGAGAAAGCCACGTCTATCCGTCGGCATGATTTGAACACCTTCCGCGAAAGGACCACGAACCAGATTGCAAACGTTCCACGATCATAACGGTTGGAAGTGGCCAGGCATATCCGCTGGCGTCCTCGAGGCAAACCGTTTACTCGTGGAGGGGGGTAAACGGCAGGTTATCCAACCGAACCACTCGCGTGGTGAATTGCCCGTCACGCAATACGATCACACGAAACCCCGGTGGCTGCAGATCAAACTGCATCGTTTCGGTCCCAGGCAGGAACTGAATGGCCGCCGAAGGCGCACTATGAAATGGCACGTCAGCAATCGTGCCCTCGAAAACCTGGTGGATGTGACCGCAGAATACGCCACGGACTTCTCGATGGCCCGCCAGCAGCTTCTCAAACGATGCGACGTTACGCAGACCGATATTGTCGACCCATCGACTGCCGACCGTACCCGGATGATGGTGCATAAAAATCAACGTGGGACGATGTGCACCCTTGGCAAGGTTTTCTGTCAGCCGTTCCAGGCTCTGGTCACTCAGTTCACCGTACACTTCGCCGGGAACGTGAGAGTCAAGTCCAAGCAAAACCCACTGGCCAAGTTCCTGGCGAAACCAGATCGGTTCCTCCAACGCACCGGGCACCTGTTCAAACACCTGGCGCATCTTCGCCCGATTGTCGTGGTTACCGGGAACGAGCAACGATCGTTCGTTCCAATCCCCAAGCAAGTCTGCCAGCAGTTTGTAGCCAGCCACGGTTTCTTCATGGCTAAGATCGCCGGTCAGCACAACGCACGCTGGATCGACAACTTCCTCGCGCGCTCGCTGTAAGACCAACGCTACGCACTCT
>JASLPZ010000035.1:0-29659 GCA_030744725.1 Pirellulaceae bacterium | reverse complement strand
AAACTGGTTAGGCGGTGTAATTGCAGCAACTCGCGACTTTTGCCCGGAGGATGTGGGGCCGTAGCCCATCCGGGATTCGTCGTCCAAACGTGTTAGCTTGAGACGTTTGCGGAATGCCTTCATCGCCAATCGGAGATCCTCTTTCGAGGGAGGTTCGGGCATAGGCGTGGCTTCCGGATCGACCATGATGTCTTCCTTTCGTTATGAAATCAACTGATCAAGTTCTTCGAGTGTCTCGCCGATCGATGCGTGAATCACGGCATCGGCCTGATCGTCCAAGGGAGTTGGATCACGATTGACAATCACGAGTCGTGCGCCCTGCTCTTTTGCCATTGCGGGAAGGCTGGCTGCCGGCTGGACGACCAATGACGATCCCATTGCCAGGAATAGATCGGCTCGCTGGCTGGCCTGTGTCGCTGTATCGAGCACGTCTGTCGGCAGCGACTGGCCAAACGAAACGGTCGCATGCTTCATGATGCCGCCACAATCCGGACACGACGGCGGCTGGTCCGTCGCCAGAAACTCGTTAACAAGACTCTCGACGTCCGGAAACCGTTCGGCGCAGTCCAAGCAGACAACGGATCGCGCCGTACCATGTAGCTCGCAAACCGATCGGCTGCCGGCGATCTGATGAAGGCCATCAATGTTCTGGGTGATGATCGTCTCGAGATGTCCGGATTGCTCCCATCTGGCAAGGACTCGGTGCCCGAGATTTGGCTGAGCGTCGGCAAAATCTCGATGGGCAATCGACTTTTGGCGCCAGTATTCGCGGCGGGCATCGGCGCTGGCGAGGAAGTCGTCGAAATAGACCGGCTGAGATGTCGCCCAAATCCCACCAGGAGAACGGAAATCGGGAATTCCGCTTTCCGTGCTGATTCCCGCTCCGGAGAAGGCTACCGTCGAAGACGACGCCTGCAGCCAATGGGCAATTTCAGCCAACATGCTGTAATTCTCCCGCAATTGTCTCGTAATGACCTATCGATGATGTGTTTCGTGATGCAAACGTGTGTTGCGTAAACGCTACCCCTGTTGCTGGCAATGAGCCTCTCGGATGTGACGCCTCCGCAGAGAGACGCGAATCCATCTTTCATTCTGGCGAAGGTTGGATTTTGCAGGGAACACAGATTCGACCAATTGCGTCAAACAGGTTGGTTCAAACAAGGATTTGGCCAAAAAACGCGCAAAGCTAACATCCCTTCGGCAGGGTTTGGCAGGTCGCAACTCCTTTGATATCAAATCCTAACATTCTCGGCGCAACAAACAAAGCAGAGCCGTCGCTGAGGAGTTCAGCCCCTCGTCGTCACTGTGAAATGGCGCTACTGAGTCGAAAAAGTGAAGCAAGTAACGATTTGATTTTTCCATTCAGTCCAAAAATCAGGAATCTACGAAAACTGCCGAGCCGAAGGATTGTGAGTGATATGAGTTTTACCGGCACGCAAATCTGGGCAAACAGGAGAATCGGCTCCTGATTTGCTGACAGTCTTTGCCAACCTGCCTATTCTGAGAATTGGCACATCTTTGAGGCACTTCGAGAGGAACAGAGATCAAGATGAAGAACGCCCCACGCCGTTTTGGACGGAAGTCACTTCGCAACTTGTTGCAAATGGGCAAGAGACGACGCGCAGCGCGGCACCATTCTAGTTCCCGCCGCTTCGAATCGCTCGAATCCCGCTTGATGTTGCACGGCGACAACGGACCACACAACGTCGATCCGAATTACGATCCGACGCAGGCCTTTGACCTTCATGCAGACTTGGCCATCTACGTCGATTCCGAACTGGTGGCGATCGCCGACGATATAGGCATCGATGGCGCGAACTTCACCAGCTTCATTCACACGCATGACGGTGATCCAAACCGGTTGCACTTGGAGCCCGCGGGCGCACAGCCAACGGACTTTGTCACCTTGGGCGACTTTTTCGACGTGTGGCAGAACAACGCAGGAAGCGTGGGCAACAACCCCAATGCTATCCTGACGGATACGCAACTTCTTGATCGCGTTGTTGACGATAACAACACGCTCCAGGCTTACGTCAACGGGTCGCGCTTGGAAGATCATTTTGCCCACTATCAGATCCACGACGGCGACAACATCGTACTCACATACGGAAACAACCCCGTCATTACGCTCGATACCAATGCCGGCAGTGCGCCGGTCTTGCTACTGCGAGACGAAGCGCCAGCTACGGTTACCAACTACCTCCGCTACGTCAATGGTGGCGTGGACTCCAACGGATTCATTGGAAGCATTTTTCACCGCAATGACTTAGGCTTTGTTCTGCAGGGCGGTGGTTTTCGTCCGACCAGCCTGACCACCACAGACATCGCTGAAATCCAAGGGGCATTTAATCCCGCGACGGGCGACTTCGAACATCACATTCCGACGTTCAATCCGATTCCCGATGAACGTATGCCAGGTGATCGCTCGAATACGATCGGTACGATTTCGATGGCTAAGAACAGCGCGGGTGCCACGAGCGAGTTCTTTTACAATGATGGCAACAACTCCGGTTTGGACGCCCAGGGGTTTACCGTCTTTGCCTTGGCGTTAGGGGCGGCGACACCGGTGGGAACAGCGGTTGCCTCTGCGCCGATCAATCAGATCATCGCGCTGACGAATGTGGATGTCGATCCTAGCAACAATGGTACTGGCAGTTTTTCAGTATTCGACAACGTCCCGTACACCGCGGATGGAGAAATGGTCGCGTTCCAGGCGATCCAGGGTGAGGGCCTGGTTCGCGGTATGAAGTTCAATGACCTGGACGGAGATGGCGTTCACGACACCGGCGAACCCGGTCTGCAAGGTTTTACGATCTTCAGCGACGCAAATGGAAACGGCGCCCTGGATGACGGTGAAGTCTCGGACGTAACCGATGTAGACGGTAACTATCTGTTGCGATTGGCCGCCGGAACTCACTCGATTCGCGAAGTTCCCGCCACTGGTTTTTCACAAACGCTGCCGCAGAATCCCGATTTCTATTCGGTGACCGTGGATATCGGCGGCGAGCTAACCGGTCGCGATTTCGGCAACGTCGGCGTTGGGACACCGACAGCAGTCGACTTGGTCGCGGCGACGGACAGCGGTGTCAGCGATTCCGATGATCAGACAAATTTTAATAACAGTTCGCCGGCTACTGCACCGCAATTTACTGTGACTGGTGTCACGGTCGGCGCGACTGTCGAGTTGCGTGTCGATGGCGTGCTGTTCGCCACGCAGGTAGCTACTACGGACAGCGTCACGCTTACGCTCGACGGCGCAACCACAATCTCCGACGGCCCCCACCAAATCTCAGCCGTGCAATCGGTCGGCGGCGCATTCGGCAATTCGACGTCCTTGAACATCGCGGTCGACTCCGTCGGGCCGAATTTCACGTCGACGGCACCCACGACTACGATCGCCGACGAAGCCTACACCTACAACGTCGACACCGACGACGAAGCGGGGGTCGGCGCTTCCTACGTAATCGTCGATCCCACGACGGGTGTCCCTGTCCCCCCGGTCGTGGGTGAACCCGTGATCAACCCGGTGACCGGTACCTTCGGCTGGACACCGGGCGTTGGCGATGTCGGTGCCAATGCATTCGCTGTCCGAGCCACCGACCGGACAGGAAACTCGAGCACGCAGTTGTTTTCGGTTGATGTTCAGGAACCAGTCGTTATCCTCTTTCACCTTGATGTCACCAAGGACGGTCAGCCTCTTTCGGCAAATAATCTCGTCAAAACCGGCGACGAATTACTGTTGAGCGTCTTTGTCGACGATGTTCGCGCGCTTCCAAATCCACAGGATGGCGGAGTCTTCTCGGCCTACTTGGACGTCTTATACGACAGCAGCATTGTTAGCGTGGCTGGTCCCTTGACCTATGGCGATGCGTATACGGGTGGCCAGCAAAACAACACCTCCGCCCCCGGTATCATTGATATGGCCGGAGCATTCTCGGGCAGCATTACTCCGTTGGGACAAGGTGAACGGCTCTTGTGGAGCGTGCCACTGAATGTCATCGGTTCAGGAACTGTCACCTTGGTTGGCGAACCGACTACAGATCCCAACGATCCAGGTGATGTTGGACAAACACCACAGTTTGACGCGGGTGTCTACAATGCGGGTGACTCGCGGTTCGACGACCCTGTCGGCCCGAGTGCCAACCCAAGCTTTGGCACCATGCAATTCGTCAATGCAACCGTCAATGTCGATGCACGATTCGGAATTGTGAATATCGAGTTTCAACCTGAAGAGGACTCCGCCGATAATCCGATTAGTATCGCCGATGTGACCAACAACCCGCTGAGTTTGAATCTGACCTTCGTGGGCACACCCACAGCTGAGCACGGGACCGTCACGTTCAACTCGGAATCGACGGAGTTGCGCTACACACCCGATGCAGACTACACCGGTGCCGACTCCATCAGCTTCGATGTGACCGATGGCGAAGATACGCTTACCGGTTCTCAGTCGCTGTTCGTGTTCAATCTGAACGATCCACCGACTGCGATCGACGACACCGTGGATGTCGACGAAGATACTCTGGAACCCGCCTTCATCGACGTGTTAGCCAACGATCTGGCCGATCCCGATCCTGACACAGAAAAAGGCCGCTTCCGAGTCGATTCTGTACAAACCACCAGCACGCAAGGTGGCAGTGTCGCCATCGCCGGCGTCGGTTTGGGAGTAACCTATTTGCCCGCGGCAGATTTCATCGGTGAAGACACATTTACGTACACGATGAGTGATCGGGATCCGGTCGATCCACAATTCAGCACTGCGACGGTGACGGTTACCGTGAAAGACATCAACGACCCTCCAACTGCCGTCGCCGATCGCTTCGGTGATTCGCCCGACCTGATTCCCGAGGACAGCGTCGACGTCGTATTGGACGTCATGGAAAATGACAGTTCCGCGCCGGATCAAGACGAAGTGATTCGTGTCGTGGCCGCCGGGTTTACGCAGCCACTAAACGGCACTGTCACGTTGTCTTCCTCCGGTGAAGTACTATATACACCGAACCCGGATTTCTTTGGCGAAGACACGTTTTCCTACACAATCACTGACGATGATCCCGTTGATCCTCGCACTGCGTCAACATCCGTTGTCGTCGTCGTTTCACCAGGAAATGATGCTCCAACGGCCAACGACGATACAGGCTTGACCGTAACGCAAGACACTTCGGAAAACTCGTTAGACCTGTTGGGCAACGATTCGTTCGCGCCTGACACAGACGAAACGCTCACGATCACTGGAGTTTCCAACGTTACGGCGGGTGCGATCGTAGAGATCGCCAGCGACGGGCTGTCTGTTCGCTACACGCCGGTCGCCGGCTTCCTTGGAACCGACACATTTACCCACACGATCAGCGATGGAAACGGTGGCACCGATACAGCCCTTGCGACGATCGAAGTGGTCGAATTCATGCCAGGCAGTTTGTCCGGTTTCGTCTATGTCGATGCCAATGATAACGGTGTTCGTGAGACCACCGAACGCCTGCTCGATGGCGTCACGATCACTCTGACTGGTACGGATCTCTTCGGTGCTGTTAACCGCACGACGCAGACCGCCGTCGATGGTTCTTATTCGTTCGGAAGTCTGGCACCTGGCGATTTTGTGATTACACAGACACAGCCCGCCGAAGATCTCGATGGCGATGGCATTCCACTCCTGGACGGCAAGGACACCCCTGGCAGCCAAGGTGGTGTTGCGGGCAAAGACGCGCAAGGCAATGACACATTTACGGTCACACTGGCCGAAGGTGTTGACGGCACGGATAATAACTTCGGCGAGATCAAGGGCCGCACAATTGACGTAACGCTCGGAGACAGTGGGGGCGATAAGCTCTTTGAATTCGACATTCGCCTTCTTGAGGATGGACAGGCAGTCCGGCCAGTTGAAAGGACCGACTTCAACAGCCAAGCTAATTTCCTCGGTGTGTTGCCTGGAGCGTATCAAGTTCAGGTCAGCGGTCCGTTCCTGTTGAACGGTGCTGCCGATGTTGTTGTCGGTGACCAGGGAGCGGTGGTGACGGTTGGCATTGGCGAGCCGGCGATCGATCCGGTCTACCCAACCTACCTCGATTCACTTAGTTCGCGATCGTCCAGCTTTGCCAATGTGGCCGTTGGTCTTGCGGAGCAACATTGGTTGGCCTTGGGTCCGGAATGGCAAGATGCCAACAACGTCCAGATTCAGATGGCAGCAGGCGGTGATGCCGTCTCGCTAACTATCGACGATGCCGAAGGCACGTTCCAGGGCACCATTCCCAATACCAACGGCATGCTGAACATCCTCAATCAGTTGCCCGACGGTACTAGTCGAATTCGCTTGAATGGAAGACCGGCAGAGTTCAAGGCATTACTGACTCAAGTGAACACCAACGGATCCGGTGAAGGCGAAGCACCGCCGCTGACCGGCGGTTCCCCAACGCCGACCGTCGGTTTTCCAACGTTGATCGGTGGTTCCCCAACGCTGACTGGCAGTTCCCCAACGCCGACGGGTGGCCAGACACAAACGCCTCCTCCAATTCTTCAACCTGTGTTTAGTCCTCCCGAGCCCGTCACGTTGACCACCTTGGACACCACCAGAACCACCAGCGATTTGTCGCTGTCCAGCCTGGATGTTGGCGAAGGTGAATCAGGTAACACGCTGATCCACTCGACACACGACTTCGACGATCATCACCGCGAGGACGCCGTGGACGTCGCGATTGCTGTGTTGGCCGCCCCGGTCGAGCCGACTGACACGGGCCACACGTTGGCCCCGGTTGATGGAGATTCCGAAGAGCTGCTCGGCGCGTTGGACCGTGCCTTTGAGGAACTTGCGGAAGGCACTCTCGTCGACGCATTGGGCGCTCTATTGGTTTCCTAGGGAACGTCCGAATTCAACAGCCCCCAAGAGTAGTTGCTCGGGCCGATTTTCGGTACGCTTGTGGTCATGCACACCGTTCAAAACGGAGTCAAACAATGACCAAGCAGTCGATTCTACCAGCCGCCTGGCAGGTCCCCCAGAATTTCCACGATCGCCTCGGGTCACACGCTGGGCGTCAACGTGCGATGCAAGCCGACGGGCATTTGTTACTTGTCCTACACACACCACCCAAACCAGAAGACGCGCAACGTGTCGGTCGATTCTTTTGGCACGATGACCACGGAGTATGGTCGTCCAACGAATTGGGCAGCGGCATTGCCGCACTCAACAAACATCTGGACGAATACGAGTCAGCACTTGCAGCTCTTGATCGACAAGAAGAGGAAGCCAGCACAGCCGATGACTATTTCGATGTTCTCGTCTGTCTTTCACCAGTTCGGCGTGCGGCGATCAACCTGCATGAGGCATTGCAGGAGGCGCGGAAGATGTCGCCGGCGTCTCACGAGATCATCGACGCACGGGACCGAGCATATACGATCGAACGCACTGCAGAATTGTTAACTGGCGAAACAAAGAACGCACTCGACCTGACCGTCGCGAGACGCGCTGAAGAGCAGACTCGGGCCAGCCAACGGATGGCAATTGCCTCGCACCGGCTGAACATTTTGGTAGCCATTTTCTTTCCGATTGCGACAGTGGCGGCCATCTTTGGGATCGATCTTGAAACTCTGTCGGCGATAATCGGACGTGATCGGCAATCGCTTGTCGACGTCGGTCTGCTCCCGCCCCTCTTTCTGGGACTGATCGTGGGCGGCTTGATCCTCGGCGCGCTGATCACACTGGCGATCAATCGCACGCCCCAACCGCGCGACGACATGCGAAGAGGCTCGAACCCGTAGTTCGTTTTTGGCCGACAGGCGGAGCCGGCATTTCGGGGCAATGCGACGACATTTCTTCTCGTATCCCCTTTCTGCTATCCTGAGGTGAGGTCAGCACCAAATTGCGTTGCAAATTCCTACCGTAGTGAGTTCTGTCGATGTGCCACCGGCTTACGATCACGTTGAGTGCACTGATCCTGATCTCGAATTGGGCCACCGCCGCCAAACCACAGCGTCCGGACACCATCCGTTTTTCCCGTGACAAGAAAGTCCTATTCTTGGACGCCGCAGATCTTGCCAAGTCACTTAATTTTGAATTGAAGATCGTCGACCCACAGCGGCTCGTCACGTTCTGCCGTGACAAAGACGGCGGGTTTTGCATTCCTGTCCGGCTTGCCGCGGATAATCACAGGCGTGACGGTGAACAGCTTCTAATCGCAGCCGACGTCGTCAGTGGGGCGTTGCGATTTCGTGTGGTCGAGACCGCTGGCCAGGTCACCATCGTTCCACGCACTGAGCCGTTCGTCGGTGAAGGCCAGATCGCCGCGCCCGGTTACAATGCCCCGTGGGGGCGAGGACGCGGCTTTGGCAAGGGCGAAACGCTTCCCGATATCCCATTTGTTGATGTTGCCGGCAATGAGGTCCGTTTCTCGCAGTATTTAGGCAAACGATACATTCTCTATTGTTGGGCCAGTTGGTGATTCTGCCGCAACAACCTGCCCGGGTGGCAGGAGACTTTTCGGAAGTTCGGTGGCGATGACTTCACCGTCGTCGGCTTGGCACTTGATGCCGAGGGAATTGCGCCGGCGAAGCGATACTACGATCGATTTGGTGTAACGTTTCCAGCCCTGGTTGATCCAGATTATGCGACGCGGTTCGGAGCCGTCCCAAAGACGTTCTTCGTCGACGAACATGGTGTTGTGCTGGAACTGAAGAACTGGCAGCAACGATTGCCCGAACTCGGTATGACGCGGCCGGTGACTGCCGAAATTCGCGCTCAATGGTCGGATCCTGGCGCACGTCTTGACGCCACCGAACTGGCTCGACTAACAGAAGCCAATTCACGAGATCAGCGCGATCTGGCTGTGGCCATACAGTTGGGCTCGCGGTATTCGGCGCTCGGACTTTACCAAGAGGCCCGCGTGGTCCTGCAGCGGGCCGTCGAATATTACAACACGAAAGCCATCGCACAGGCGGGTGGCGCGGAATCGCAGCGACTCGGCCAAGCTCATTTTCAATTGGCTCGTGCTTTCGAAGGAGATCGGGACGGCCAGGTGCGACACGCTACCCTCTCGTTCTATCTCAATCCGAGCATTGGATTCGGAAAGCAGATTGCCAGGATCATTTCGCCTGAAAAGTTTGATGGTCGCCCAAAAGGCGACTTTGACAACCGTTTCCGCGAAGCAACGCGGCGGCGGTTATTTCAAGAGCGCAAAGCGTGGCTCGATGATTAACATCGCTCATCAACAGACCGATCGACAATGCAACTTGATGAACACAAAAGGAACGTCGATGAGATCATCCAGAGTGCTTTCCGTCGTCGTAAAGCGAACCACGTTCGGTACGTGGGCCTTACTCATGTTGCTTGTCGTTCTGCTGCCGTCGTCGGTCATGGCCAACGATCGGCGACCGAACATCGTCGTCGTATTGGCGGACGATTTGGGCTATGGCGATCTGGCTTGCTATGGCCACCCAGTCATCAAGACGCCAAATTTGGATCAGTTAGCGCGAGAAGGCCTGCGATTTACTGACTGCTATGCGGCAGCCGCTAACTGTTCGCCTGCACGGACGGGCTTGATGACGGGGAGGACGCCCTATCGCGTCGGCATTCACAATTGGATTCCCATGTTCTCGCCGATGCACGTTCGTCGCAGCGAGATTACGATCGCCACGCTATTGCGCAGCGCGGGCTATTCGACCTGTCACGTCGGAAAATGGCATCTCAACGGTGACTTCAATTTGCCGTCGCAGCCGCAGCCGTCAGACCACGGTTTCGACCATTGGTTTTCCACGCAAAACAATGCGTTACCCAACCACAAGAACCCTGTCAACTTTGTCCGCAATGGAAGACCGGCCGGACCGCTAAAGGGTTATGCGGCACCGCTGGTGGCAGACGAAGCGATCACCTGGCTTGAAAACGGCCGCGATGAGGAGAAGCCGTTCTTTCTCTATGTCTGTTTTCACGAACCCCACGAACCGATTGCGTCGGACAAACGTTTTAGCGATCTGTATCCGCCACCCGGCAAACCGACACGCAACGACCTCAGCCGTGCTGCGCATCACGGCAATGTTACGCAGATGGACGACGCCTTTGGTCGCCTGGCCGCTACGCTCGACCGTCTCAAGCTCAGCGACAACACGTTTCTGCTCTTCACCAGCGACAACGGTCCGGCGATCACGGGGATTCACCCCCATGGATCCGCAGGTCCGTTGCGTGCTAAGAAGGGGCATCTTTATGATGGCGGAATCCGCGTCCCTGGCATCTTGCGCTGGCCGGGACACACCGCGGCCGGCGAGACCAGTAACACGCCGATCTGCGGAGTGGATCTGTTGCCGACGCTCTGCGGCGTCGCGGGGATTCCTGTTCCCAGCGATCGAAAGATCGACGGTGCAAACATCCTTCCGCTGCTTGAAGGAAAACGCCTCGAGCGAACGACTCCGTTGTATTGGCATTTCTTGCGCGCCGCCAGTAAGACGAAGGTGGCCATGCGGATCGGCGATTGGAAGCTGTTGGCGCACTTGAACATTCCCGCCTTGAAGCCGTCGGCCGACCTGCTTCCCGAAGAAATGCAGGCGATCAAGACAGCCGAGCTGGCGAAATTCGAGCTCTATAACCTCAAGACCGACATCGGCGAAACGACGGACCTTTCTGCGTCCCAACCCGATCGGCTGGCGCGGATGTCGACCCTGATGAAATCGCTGTACCACGAAGTTCAAGCAGAAAGCCCGGTCTGGGAGGCGTGGACGTGGCCCCGCTACGAATCGCAGCGGATCGAGTGGCCAGCGTATCGCAATCGCAAATAGTCGCTCTTGCGTCCTCGTACGCGATCTGGGGTAACACACGGAAAAGTCCGGAAACCGCCTGATTTTTAGGATTGGGCGAGTCTTTCAGCGACGACACGGCACCCTCGACACAACGCCCTGGGCGAGTTACCCTAGGCGATTCGGATGCGCAATAGATCGTCCCTCCCCCCCCCGGGCCCCGTTTTCTCTAGGACTCCCAGCGATTCACGTGATCTTCGCCCAACAGTATTACGGAATTCGAAACATCACCGAATACGAAGGCATCGGGATTTCGATCACCGGCATTTCTATTGTGTTTGTTGCGTTGGTCTTGATCAGCCTGTTCATCGCAAGTTTGCCGCGCATTTTGGCGATGTTGGAATCCGTACTGCCGCCTGAGCCCAAGAGTCATGCGGCAACGGTGCCCACCACAAGCACAAACAACCACGACGAAGCTGTCGTAGCGGCGATCGGTTTCGCGCTGCACGCTCGGCACCGCAAGAAGAATTAGTCCTGCCAGTCGCCTTTCAGCGGCGTGCCTTTCCATCGCAACGAATTCTATGCAAATCCTGTACGATTTTCTTCAAACGACCGGCTTCTACCTGATGGAATGGGGCAATGCCGTGATGATTATCATCGGCATCCTGTTTATTGCCTTGGCCATCATAAAGGACTACGAGCCGCTTTTGCTGTTGCCCATCGGCTTCGGCATCATCGTCGGCAATATCCCGTTTGTCCAATCGATGGCACTCAGCGTCTACGACGACGGTAGCCAGGGTGGCGGGCCGATGAGCGTCAGCGTGTTGAGTATGATTTACTTTGGCGTGAAATACGGACTGTTTCCGCCCTTGATTTTTCTTGGCATCGGCGCGATGACCGATTTCTCGACGATGCTCTCCAACCCCAAATTGGTGTTGTTGGGTGCAGCCGCCCAAGTTGGTGTCTTCCTCACGTTCTTGGGCGCGTTGGCTTTGGGCTTCGACGCCAAGATTGCCGGTGCGATCGGCATTATCGGCGGTGCCGACGGACCCACGGCAATTTTTCTCGCATCCCGGCTCGCCCCAGAATACTTGGGGCCGATTGCCATCGCAGCTTACTCGTACATGGCACTGGTCCCGGTAATCCAGCCGCCGATTATGAAACTGCTGACCACGCGAGAGGAACGTCGGATTCGAATGAAGCCGCCGCGAACGGTATCCAAGCGCGAACGAATCATCTTTCCCATCGTCGCCTTCTTGATTTGCACCCTGATCGCGCCAGGCGCACTCGTGTTGCTTGGTATGCTCTTCTTCGGCAACCTGCTCAAAGAGAGTGGTGTTACGGAACGACTGGCGCAAACTGCGCGAACCGGGATGATCGACGTCGTCACGATTCTGCTGGGCTTCGCTGTCGGAGCCAGTACGAAGGCTCAGTATTTTCTACGTGCCGAATCAATCTTGATTTTCACGTTGGGTGCCGCCTCGTTCGCGGTGGCGACAGCGGGTGGCGTGCTGTTCGCGAAATTGATGAACGTGTTCTTGAAAGAGAAAATCAATCCGTTAGTTGGGGCCGCTGGCGTATCGGCGGTTCCCGATTCGGCCCGCGTGGTACAGCAGGTCGGCCAACAGGAGGACTCGCATAACTTCTTGCTCATGCACGCCATGGCACCGAACGTTGCGGGGGTAATCGGTTCGGCCGTGGCTGCAGGCGTGTTGTGGTCGGTATTGGCAGAATAGTTCAACGGGTGAATTCGCCGTTAAAATAGGTGCTGACGTGGCAAAGAAAATACAGTTCATGTGCACGGCCTTCCGGGATGGATTTCAATCTGTCTTTGGCGCGCGGGTGTTTACCAAGGACTTTCTGCCGGCCTTGGAAGCGGCGCGAGATGCGGGGATCAACTACTTCGAAGCAGGTGGTGGCGCGAGATTTCAGTCGTTGTATTTCTATTGCAACGAAGATGCGTTCAGCATGATGGACCAGTTTCGCGCCACAGCCGGCCCCGACGCCAACTTGCAGACCTTGGCGCGCGGTGTGAATGTCGTCGGACTGGAATCGCAGCCCAGCGACGTCATCAAATTGCACGCGGACTTATTCAAGAAACACGGCATCACCACGATTCGCAATTTCGATGCCCTCAACGACGTCGAGAATCTGATCTACAGTGGCAAGTGCATCGTCGACGCCGGCCTGAAGCACCAGGTTTGCGTGACTCTGATGGAGTTGCCGCCTGGGTGCGCAGGAGCGCACGATCCAGACTTTTACGTGAGCACACTCCAGAAGATTCTGGATGCCAAAATCCCCTTTGACGCAGTCTGCTTTAAGGATGCCTCTGGTACGTCGGTGCCCTCGACAGTCCACGAGACAATCCGGCGCGCCCGAAAAATGCTGCCGGCGGATGCGTTCATTCATTTTCACACCCACGAGACGGCTGGAACTTCGGTTCTTGCCTACAAGGCCGCGATTGACGCTGGTGTGGATGCCATTGATCTTTCGCTGGCACCTTGTTCGGGAGGTACGTGTCAACCCGATCTGTTGGTGATGTGGCACGCCTTGCGTGGGTCGGAATACACGCTGGACATAGACATTGAAAAAGTCCGCGAAGCGGAAGAAGTATTCAAGGAGTGTATGGCGGATTATTTCCTGCCGCCGGAAGCGGTGGCGGTTGAACCGCTGATTCCGTGGAGTCCAATGCCGGGTGGTGCCTTGACCGCCAACACGCAGATGATGCGTGACAATGGAATCATGGACAAGTATCCCGATTTGATAAAGGCCATGAGCGACGTTGTGCGGCGCGGTGGATTCGGGACGTCAGTCACGCCGGTGTCTCAGTTTTACGTGCAGCAGGCGCTGAACAACGTCATGTTTGGGCCGTGGAAGAAGATCGCCGTGCCTTACGGAAAGATGGTGCTGGGTTACTTCGGCAAAACGCCCGTGCCTCCCGATCCGGAAATTGTGAGCATCGCGTCGGAACAACTCGGCTTGGAGCCCACCACGCGTGCTCCGCTTGAAATTAACGATGAAGATCCGAATAAGGGTGTCGAGCCCGCGCGGAAGGCATTGCAAGCCGAGGGACTCGAGGAGACAGACGAAAACGTTTTTATTGCCGCCGCCTGCAAAGAGAAAGGAATCGATTTTCTCAAGGGAGAGGCCAAGGTCGGCGTGCGGCTGCTCGAAAAGTCTGCCGACGAACCGGCAACGGAATCTTCCGAAACCGGCAAGTACGTGGTCTCGGTTAACGGTCGCGATTATCGGCTGGCGATTGACGGCAACCAGGCCACCGTCAACGGAGTCGCGTATCAGGTTGGATTGAAACCGGATGAGGCGGGTGACGGTCCAGCGGCACCGCCGACGGGCAAGACATCGCCCGTGACAGCTGAAATGCCGGGCGTCGTGTTACGGCTGCTCGTTGGACCGGGCGATCCGATCCAGAAAGGTGATGCCCTGTTGGTTTTGGAAGCCATGAAAATGGAAGTTCACATTAATGCTCCCAGTGCGGGAATAGTCGCGGAAATGTCGGTCTCGATAGGTGACCAGGTGACGACTGGACAAGTGCTCGCGACGATCGGATGATCAATCCATCCGGCGAATCGTTTCTTCGAGCAATGGTGCGAGATCGCCGAGGCGCGGCAGTTCGTCCAACAGCTGCGGATGGATATAGACACGAACGCGTTTGACGTAGTCGTCGAATTGTTTGCGCGCCAAGGTGCTGACCACCGGCGAAATCTCTCCCAACGTGCGATAGCAGTCCTCGGCGGGGAAATAGACATCGACGTTGAATTCGACTTCCAATCGAACCGGTGGCGCGTCGAAGAGGATCTCGTGCGGTGCCACGCGGCGGGCAAGCTTGTGACTGATGATGTCGGCGAATTGCTCGGAACATGCCGCCAGCCAAGGGTATGGGCGTCGAGCGAGCTTCGCATGCAACTCGCGATGCTGGAATATGCTGCATTCGATGGCCCGCTTGTACAACTGTCGCGTCGGACCGAACAGACCCACCAGCAAGTCGTAGGCTGGTCCGTTGGTCGCGGCTTCGAGCAACGCGGCGATCATCTCCTGTTCCCCAAGCCGAAACAACGCATCGAGATCTAATGCGCCATGCGACAAATAGAACGCGCGTTGCAACTGGGCCGTGCCGGCACGGACGGCATGATGCCAATAAACTTCACTGAACATCACGTAACGCGCGAAGACCATCATCTCTGCAGCGGTCTTTCCCTTGTTTGTGATTGCCAGACCGTCGCCCGTCTGATTCAGACAGAGGCTGCCAATCAGTCGTTGTTGGTCGAAGTTCTGCCCGTAAGGGACTCCGGCGTGCAGACTGTCGCGTGCCAAGTAGTCCATCTTGTCGATATCAATCGGACCGGACAACATTCCTTGCAAGATGCGCATCGCGCAGTCACGGGGTTTCTCCGACAATAATGCCACGACTTCGCGCGGCTGAATATTCCAATCGTCGCGCAATGTATCCGCGATTTCACCTTCCAGAAGAAAGCTATTGGCGAACAGCTCATGATCGGGAACGCCCGGCAGCTCGATATCTTCGATGGGATGACAAAACGGCCAGTGTCCTAAATCGTGGACTAAGGCCGCCACCAGAAAGACCTCCGCATCATACCGCGAGACAACCGCGGCAAATCGTTCGTCGTACGAGAGGCGTTTCAAGTACAACAGCGCCATGCGGTAGACGCCCAGCGAATGCTCGAACCGTGAATGATGGGCCGCCGGGTAAACCTGGGAGACGAGCCCTAGCTGACTGATGCGTGCAAGGCGACGAAACTCGGCCGTATCAATGATCTGCTTCACGCGCTGAGTGAGCGGAACGTCTAGCTCGGGCGGAATGCGAATCAACTGCCCTCGCGCGTCGAGTCCTGCGACTTCTGGAATTTCACCGATCGAATTCATGGTGCGAATGGGACCCGCTACTCTACTGCCTAGAACGCATCCAGGCCCGCCACGACTCGCATCAGAACGGTCACAATTACGTAAAGACCGTAATGCAGGATGCCGGTCATGTATTCAAGATCGAAACTTGCGAATGCCGAAAACGCGCCAACCAACACAAATGGCACCGTCACAAACGCCAATTGATAGGGCGTGAATTCGATACCCAACACCCACGGAACGAATACGAAGACTCCCCACAGCGCCGCGTAGACGGCAGAACAGACAAGCACTCGAATGGCAAGTTCCTTGCCGCGAAATGCCTCGAGTTCGTCATTTCGCAGAAAAGCGTACCCGCCCAATACCAGTGGCGGTGCTAGCGAAACAGCCCCCAACAGCTTGATAAAGAACGGAACGTCACCGTCGTAGACGCGCAATCCAAATGCGATCCCAAACACCACGACAATGAAGACACCGATCCCAACGATACCTCTGGTGGAAACCGCTGTCTCCTCACGCATGATCGGCTCGACGATGGCGCGACCTTTTGAATCCTTGAGGCCGGCGGCCTCAGGACCGTGAATGACAACTTCATCCTCAAGCGCGGGGATTTCGATCACGGTCTTGCACTTGGGGCATGGCCCTTGTTTTCCCGCGAATTTTTCGCTGACCGAAAACCGCTTCTTGCAGCCGGGACAGACGATGTTTATCGGCATTGCAGACTCGAATGGCAGATGGGAATACGGATTGCCTTGACCGGCGCTGAAAATGCCGACCGGCGACGTAGCAATCATACATGGTCGTGCTGGCACGACGCGATAGCACTTGCGCCTGGATTCCCTAGTTTTGGCAAACTGCCAGATGCCGTCAAGAACCTGACAGCAACAGATGCAACAGATTCGGATACGATCCGGCATAGGCGATTCCGCGGAGATTTGTTACTTTTCCGCGCCCGTATCCAGAGAGGGAGGCCGCATCCAAGGATGGATGCCGCGACAACCAGGGGTGGCGAATCGAAGGAGTTCATTTGTGTTCATCCAGAATATGCGAATCGACCGGTTTGGATCCGTTTCCAACCTGGCACTTGACAACCTCACTCAAGACATCACTTTGATTCAAGGCGGGCCTGGAACAGGCAAGACCACCCTGCTGCAATTTGCCCGAGCCATTCTGTATGGTTTTGATGAATCAACGCGTTCGCAGTGTCTGCCTTCGATCAGCTCTGTTGACTTTGGTGGTTCGATCACATGGTCGCTGGGCCATCACCAGTACACGATTCGCCGCCACGACGACGGCAAGTTGGCGGGCCATTTCGAGGTATTGGATGACGGCCATCCAGGCAGTCGTGTTGCCTTGACCGACATCTTCCAGGGAATCTCCGCAGAGCTGTATTCGCAGCTGTTTGCTGTGGATTTCTCACGTCGACCCGAGGTGTCCGAGTTGCTTGATGAGGCCGCCAATTGTGGCTTCAGTATTGAAGGCCAAGCGATCGATACTGACAAACTGCAAGGGCTGGTGGGACGGTTGGCGACATTGCAAGCGACCCTGGCGACACTGGGTCCAGTAGACGAATCCACGGAGTCGCTTCAGTCGCGACGGCGCGAACTACTTGATGACATCGCGCGGTTGGAATTAGGCCCAGTGCGGCGGGATGACGAGCGATTGCAAACGCAGAGCCAAATCGAGGCGACGCGCGGACAACTGGAGACCACGCGTCAGGAACTGCACGCTTTGCGTAAGGCAATGGATGAAATTGCGGTAACTCGACAAGACTGTCGCACGCGATTTGCCAAAGCGGAAGTCGCGTCGGCAAACCGCGGAAAGCATGAAACGGAAACTCGCGAATTGGACGCTCGGATCGAACGCTGGAAGGGCGTGTTGCGTGAGGCGGCCATGCGTTATGAAGAAATTGGGCGCTGCGCGCCAGTCGCCAATTGTGACTGTGAACGAATGCAATTGACCCGCGTCCAAGCGGAATTGCAAGCCTCACTGCGTTATCTCGAACAGGAACGTGACGTGCTGGCGTCCGGCGGTCGACCGCCGCGAGAATTGCCCAACGAAATCACTCGGCTGAAACGGCAATACGCACAAATCGACACAAAAGAGGCGGAACTGCAACGGGGGTTCGACGCCGCGACCGAAACGATTCGGCAGAAGGAAGTCAATCTGGCCGCCCTGGAGCAACGTCTGAACGGCCTCACGACCGATTCGACCAAACGACTCGCGCGACATCGAGAAGAACTCCAGCAGATGGAACATCTGTTGAACGAAATTGAACGTCGGCAAACGCTGGCGGAGTCCATTACGGAAACCAAACGGCAGATTCGACACGTTGAAGAAGGCAGCGGAGAATCCTCGATTCTGTGGACCGCGACGAACTATCTGCAACGGATTTCAGCAAATGATTTCCAACGAATCGAAGTCACGCATGGCAGTCATGTGTGGGTTACCGACGTCAAGGGGCATCGATTGTCGTGGGGCCATCTCTCTGAAAGTGTGCGGGACAAAGTGTATCTCAGCTTGTGCCTGGCTCTTGTCGAGGCCCACGATCAGCGTAGAGCACCACTGCCCTTGATTTGGAAGGATGTGTTCACCAACTTCGAGTCTCGTCAAGTACCAGAAATGGCTGAACTGCTTTGCAGTTTCGCGCGAGATAGGCGGCAGATCCTGCTATTGACGCGGCACGAACATGTGGCCAGCGTCTTCCGGTTCAAGAATGTGCCGGGCCGAACACTCGTTGCGACCCCTGACCGGCAAACGGCGACTCGTGCGCGTCATGATCAGCAGACGACTCATGATGTGAACCGTTTGTTAGTCGTTGCCGGCGACGCGGCATTTATCGACATCGATGAGGCTTGTGCGCCCGACGACGAACGCGAAGTGGATGCGAACTTCCATCTGTTCGATGATAGTCCAATTGAACAATCACCCTCATTGAATTCTGACAATGCCGTGCGCCTCCGCCGGCTTGGAATTACAACGGTGGGTGAATTACTTGAGGTTTCAGGAGACGATATTGCCTCCGAATTGAGTTACGCCGGAGTCTCCAGCAGCATAGTTGCAGATTGGAAATCGCAGGCTCTGATGATGTGCCGCTTTGCCCGTTTGCGCGAATACGACGCACGAATCCTGGTTGCCTGTGGGATTACGGACCCAAATCAACTGCGTCAGATTCCGCCAATAGAAGTCCGCTCGATGATTGAACGTTTCGCAGATAGCAGCGAAGGTCGCGCGATGTTGTTGTCAGGCACCGAATTCGAATTGAGTCGTGTCGCTGACTGGGTGCGATTTGGAGAATCCTCAGATAAGCAACGTCATCAACAAACCGACAACCGTGCGAGTCAGCGAGAGGAAGAACGAGCCAACGTTATGCAGATGAAATCTACATCGGAATCGAACGACCTGCAGTTCTATCTGGAGAGTACCTCTGCCGTGGTCGACGCACCGTCGATCGGCGCACGATCCGCGGAACGGCTGGAAGCCGTCGGCGTTGTCACGGTGTCTGATCTACTGGCTGCCGACCCAAATGAGTTGGCTGGTCGTCTGAAG
Source organism: Pirellulaceae bacterium (assembly GCA_030744725.1). Classification (GTDB taxonomy): domain Bacteria; phylum Planctomycetota; class Planctomycetia; order Pirellulales; family Pirellulaceae; genus ARS98. Next base: position 10,519 of record JASLPZ010000035.1, on the reverse strand, counting down.
AACCGACGTATGAGCGCTAAAACGATCGTCAGTTGGCAACAACAAACTGCCTTGGTCTGTCGCGTGCCAAAGCTGCGTGGACACGACGCGCAGATCCTGGTGGCGGTTGGAACGACCGACGTCGAGGAATTGGCATCGATGGAACCGCAAGAACTTTGGACGCAGGTAGGGCCCTTCGTCGACTCGTCAGCCGGAAAACGGATCATCCGCAGTAGTAAGGTTCCCGACTTCGAAGAGGTCTTTCACTGGATCGAATGGGCCAAACAGGCACGTACGCTGAACGCTGCCTGAGGAGGTATTCGGCTCACTTTTTTTCATGTGACTGCTTGCGTTGGCTGGCCCTCTTGCGACACAATCAGGATCTTGGCAGTCAAATGACTGACCGATCATCCTGCTCACCACGTTGTCGCGAGGTCCCAACCATGAACCGTCCCAAGTCACTCGTTCAGATCGACCGCCGTCAGTTTGTAGCCGGCTCCGTTGCCGCGATCGCGGCCCCATTGGTGATTTCCTCGCGCGCGTTTGGTGCCAATGACCGCTTGAACATTGCCGGCGTCGGAGTCGGCGGCAAGGGGCGAGGCGATATTGCGAGTACTTCGGTCGGACAAAACGTGGTAGCGATTTGCGATGTCGATGCGCGTACACTCGACTCATCCGCCAAGAAGTATCCCAATGCGAAGACATACAACGATTGGCGCCGTCTGTTGCAACAAAAAGACATCGATGCCGTGACCGTGTCCACACCGGATCACATGCATGCGCCGATCGCAGTTTCGGCCATGCAGTTAGGTAAACATGTTTATGTGCAAAAGCCGCTGGCCCACACGGTCTACGAAGCACGGCAGATGCGATTACTGGCCCAGCGGCATAACGTGATTACGCAAATGGGCAACCAGGGGCACAGCGGCAGCGGTTATCGCACGCTTGTTGAATTGATTCGCAGCGGTGTCATCGGCAAAGTGAACGCCGCTCACGCGTGGTCGAATCGTCCGATTTGGCCCCAGGGAATCCCGCGCCCCAGTGGTTCCGATCCGGTTCCAGAATACCTCAGTTGGAACAACTGGCTGGGAGTCGCGCCAACACGACCGTACGTTGGTCCTGGGAAGGATAGTAAACGAGGGCGCGGTGCCTACCATACGTTCAACTGGCGCGGGTGGCTCGACTTTGGCGTCGGAGCGCTCGGCGATATGGGCTGCCATATTATTGACCCCGTGGTTTGGAGTTGTGATCTGTCAAGCCCCACGCGGGTTTGGTCCGACGGTCCGGCACCCAACGGCGAAACGTTTCCCAAGTGGGGAGTCATTCACTATCAATTCCCCGGTACGAAGTACACGTCGGGCGATGCCTTTCGTATGACTTGGTACGACGGTGGCAAGAAACCCGATAATGATCTTGCGCAGTTACCAGCTGGTGAATTATTGCCTGACAACGGGTCGCTGTTTATCGGCGAGAAGGGTGTGCTTCTGTGCCCTCACGGCGGCAAGCCACGTTTGCTTCCCGCGGACAAATTCGTTGAGAAAGAGGTCGAAGTCGTCGCAAGTGACGACCACTATCTGCAATGGACCAAGGCGTGCAAGGGCGAGGGGCGAGCGACATCGCACTTCGATTACTCGGGACCGCTTACAGAAACTGTCTTACTGGGCACGATTGCAATCCGTTTCCCGGAACAGAAACTCGACTGGGACGCGGACGCCATGTCGGTCACCAACCTGGCTGACGCTAATCGATACGTGACCAAGAATTACCGAACGGGTTGGGAAGTCAAAGCACTGGAGAGACCCTCGGTCTAATCGCGGCATTGTCATCTGCCTGCTCTAAACGGGTTGAGGATTCGATGACCGAAGCCGACTTGCAGCCCAACCGTTGGTATTGGATTCGCCGCGCTGATGGAAGCTTGGCACCGTACCGTTTTCATCAACTGCGACCGGCAAAGATCGGTGGTCAACGGACTGCCGAGTTCTTTGTCGGTAGTATGCTCCAGCATTGGCCGCTTAGTTGTGTCGTCGGTGAGGCTCATTTGCCCGTCAAGGGAAAATCGCCATAAAACAGCATTATAAACGGTCACGATGATCTAGAGGTGCGATGATCAAACTGCGATTGGGCTGGTCCAGTGACCGAAGCCGCAGGCAGTATACTCTTCTATCCTGCTCTTATGATTATGATTAGGGGAACGCCCACGGTGCTGACACACCATGCGACAGTTATCGTTTGGCCAAGACTGAAACGTCCTCAAACCGAAAGAGACATTGTGAACTGGAATCATGCCAAGCGACCGACGGGAATTGTGGCAGGCGTGTTGATTGTGATTGGTATGGCGATGCCCAGCATTGCCGCAGAGACATTCAGGCAATCGCCAACGGTCGCACCGTCCCGTCTTCGCGACGCACCGGAGGACGAGCCCGCGCCCTCGCCAAAATTATCCGCGGCCAAAGAACTCCTCAAGCATGGACCAAAGCCGACCTGGATCTGGGGGCCGAATCATAACCGTGATTATGCGATGCGGAAACGATTCGACGGTGGCGCGACCACGGCTTGGTTGCAAGCGACCTGTGACAATTCCATGAGGTTGCTCATCAACGGCCATCAAGTTGCGCAGAGCGATTCTTGGGAAAACCCGGTTCGTGTGGAGGTGAGCAAGCACCTGCGCGAGGGTACCAATGAAATCGTTGCCAGTGTTGGCAATGCCGGAAGCGTTGCTGGATTTGCGTTCAAATTGGCATTGTCCAACGGCGAGGAGGTACGGTATGTGATAAGTGACGAGTCGTGGGAATCTGTCGAAAAACTCGGACCGTGGGTGCCCGTCCGCACGATGGGCAAGATGGGGATTGGCCCGTGGAAAGATGTGTTTTCCAAGCCCGCAGGACTCGCCGAACCGGATCGCGGCATCTTTCACCTGTTGCCTGGCTTTCAGGTCGAACTGCTTTACACCGTCCCCAAGAACCAGCAGGGGTCTTGGGTCAGCATCGCCTTTGACGATCGCGGTCGCTTGATTGCTAGCGACCAAGGAGGCCATGGACTCTATCGGATCACGCCGCCGTCGATTGACGGGAAAGGCGAAACGAAAGTTGAAAGGCTGAGCGCAAAAATCACATCAGCGCAAGGGCTCTTGTACGCCTTCGACAGTCTTTATGTGTCCGTCAATGGAGGGCCTGGCAGCGGACTTTATCGTCTCCGCGATACCAGCGGCGACGACCAGTTTGATGAAGTTCTGAAGCTGAAAGCGCTCGCTGGAGGCGGTGAACACGGGCCGCACGCGTTGCGTTTATCACCCGATGGCAAGTCGATCTACTTGATCGCCGGTAACCACACCAATCCACCGGCTGAGTTTTCCGCGAGCCGCCTGCCTTCTAACTGGAGCGAAGATCATCTGCTGCCGCGGCAATGGGACGCCCGTGGTCACGCCCGCGGAAAACTGGCACCGGGTGGATGGATCGCGAAGACCGACCCGGATGGAAAATCGTGGGAGATGTTCAGTACCGGCTATCGCAACCCGTACGATATGGACTTCAATGCCGATGGCGACCTGTTTGCGTACGACGCAGATATGGAATGGGACATGGGGATGCCCTGGTATCGACCTACGCGTGTTGTGCACGCGACAAGCGGTAGCGAATTTGGCTGGCGCAGCGGTACTGGAAAATGGCCGACATACTATGTCGATAGTTTGCCGCAACTAGTCAATGTCGGACCAGGCTCGCCAGTCGGCGCGGCGTTTGGCTACGGAACTCTTTTTCCCGAAAAATATCAGCACGCCTTCTACATTTGCGACTGGACTTTCGGCACGATGTACGCTGTGCATAGCCAGGCCAGCGGTGCGGGGTATACGGCAACCAAGGAAGAGTTCATTTCGCGGACACCGTTGCCTCTGACGGACGTTGCCGTTGGGCCCGATGGAGCGATGTATTTTACGACTGGTGGTCGAGGCGCTCAGTCGGAACTCTATCGCGTGACCTATCGAGGCAAGGCGTCCACCAAGGCGATCGATGCGCACGACACCGAGTTCGCGGCGTTGCGCGCGTTGCGAAAGGAAATTGAGACCTACCACACGACTGCGAAAGACCCGCAAAGTGCGGTGGCATTTCTGTGGCCGCACCTTGGGCATCACGATCGGCACATTCGTTACGCGGCGCGCGTGGCGATAGAACACCAGCCTGTGGAAGCCTGGAGCAAAAAGGCCGTTAACAGTTCGGATCCTGTCGGCACAATTCAAGCTGTTGTGGCACTTGCACGCCAGGGCGACCCGACACTTCAACCAAAGGTCCTGGCGGCACTCGACCGGATCGATATCGCCAACCTCAGTGAATCCCAACAGCTCGACCTACTTCGCGCCTGGTCACTCGTGTTTATTCGGATGAGTAAGCCGGGTCAGCAGACCGCGACGCGACTAGTTAAGAAGTTAGACGGTTTGTTTCCCGCAGAATCCGATCGGCTCAATCGTGAACTGTGCGCCATGCTGGTCTACCTGAACTCTCCGACTGTGGTGACGAAGACTCTCGAGTTGCTCGGCAAGGAAACAACGCAAGAAACGTTGGCGACTGACGCGCTGTTGGCTCGCAATCGCGGGTATGGTGGCACGATCGCGCAGATGTTAGCGAATCAGCCCGATCTGCAAAAGCTGCACTACGCATTTACGCTGCGCAACGTTCGGTATGGCTGGACTTTTGAGCAGCGTCGCCAATACCTCGTCTGGTTGGCCGAAGCGCGTGACCGCAGCGGTGGCGCCAGCTATCAAGGCTTTATTGACAACATGCGAAAGGACGCTTTGGAGAATGCTTCCGAGGCCGAACGAAAGTTGCTCGCCTCAGAAATCATGATCACGCCAGTCAATACTGCCGAGCTGCCCAAGGCAACTGGGCCCGGTCGCGCCTGGACGCTTGCTGATCTTGTTGGTGCGAGCCAGCAGGGACTTAAAGCTCGCGACTTCGAGAACGGTCGCAAGATGTTTGCTGCTGCTCGCTGTATCGTCTGCCATCGCTTTGAAGGTCGTGGCGGCGCGACGGGCCCCGATCTGACGAATGTTGCCGGCCGTTTCACCCCAGGCGACCTCAGCGAATCGATCGTGAATCCCAGCAAAGTCGTCTCCGATCAATATCGCGCCTCGGTTGTCGTTACGACGTCAGGTAAAGTCTACACCGGTCGATTGAGTGGCGATCAAGAGGACAAGCTGACAATTCTGATTGATCCCGAAGACGCTAGTAAAGTAGTCACATTCCAAAAATCTGAAGTCGAATCCGTAAAACCCTCGGCCGTCTCACTGATGCCGGACGATCTCCTAAAAGAACTCAATCGCGACGAGGTCTTGGACCTGTTTGCGTACATGCTCTCCCGTGGCAATCCGAATGACGCGTTATTCGCCGAGAGGCAGTGATCCGACGTGATTATCACCGGTAAATGATTACCAAAAGATCGTTGTGTGGCAGATGTCGGCCACTGAAAAGGCTGCAACCAGCTGAGGGCTGGCACATCAAGTGTCGTCCGCCGACTGCACTGGTACCAAGCTGCTGTACGCCAGGACATAGTGCCGCAGTCGTGGTGAAGTAAAGAACTGCACCGTTGCGGTGCGCTTCTTCTCTTTGCCGCTGAGCTTGACAATTCTTCCCAAACCGCGCACCGGATCGTTGACGATCATTCCCTCGACAAAATCCTCGGGAGAAACGGTCCCTCGTTCATCTGTTTCACCATCGCCATCGATTGCATTGTCCCACAGTTGAGCGGCGGTCATTACTGATGCGGCAACGGGGCGCGTCATTTGCTGCTGTTCGATATCATGCTGAATCGCTTCGTCCATCAGTGGATCGTCGAAACCCAGTTCCTCCGGATCGTCATCCACGATATCCTGGACGTAGGCATCGTCGTCATCGGTGTGATCGTCCCAGGTTTCATCGATATGCGGCGATGACTTCGGCTCGAACACTTCCATTTCTTCGCGCGGCAATTCCATCAGAAATGGGCTAGGGATGGCCATTTCTTGATTACCTCGCATGAACCGATACGCCACATTGCTAATCTGAAGTTCTTCTTCCGCTCGCGTGATCCCCACAAACAGCAATCGTCGCTCCTCTTCCAACTGATCGGGGTCTTCCTTGCTGCGCTCATGCGGCAACATGCCTTGTTCGACGGCGACAATGAACACACAGGGGAATTCCAAGCCCTTGGCGGCGTGGAGTGTCATCAGCGATACCTTGTCGGTTTCCACTTCCCACTCATCCGTGTCGCTGACTAAGGCTGCCTGTTCGAGAAACGCTTCCAGTGGTGCGTCGTCCGGACTCTGCGCGTCAAATTCCGAAGCATCAGTAAGCAACTCCTCGACGTTGGCCAGTCGTTCTGCGTCTTCTTCCAATTCCGATTCTTCGAGCCAGTTGCGGTAGCCCGATTCCGCGAGCAGCTGCTCCATCAGCTCATGCAACGGTGCCGTGGCCAGTGGGCTCAGTGCGTCAAACATCTCGACAAACCCGTGGAGTGCCACAACCGCCGGCTTGCGCAACGTTTTGATCGTCTTCGCTTCGCGCGCCGCGTCCAACAGGGAAATTCCATAACGTTGGGCGTGCTCATCGAGCCGTTTGATCGTAGCTTTGCCAATCCGTCTCGGAGGAACGTTGATAATGCGGAGCAACGACATGTCGCTCTTGGGGTTGTTGATCAAGTGCAGATATGCCAGCACGTCTTTGATTTCTTTTCGCTGATAGAACTCCAGTCCCTTGATGATCTGATACGGAACGCCGGCACTGCGAAACGCATTTTCCAACGCGCGTGATAGTGAATTAACTCGGTAAAATAACGCGAAGTCACGCGGACGCCGGCGATCGTGAGCAATGTCGTCCGCAATTTGGGCGACGATATGTTCGGCTTCATCGCGACTACTCGGATAGCGGACCAATCGCACGGGGTTACCGGCCGGATTGTCGGTCAGCAATTGCTTGGGCTTGCGCTGCGTGTTGTACGCGATCAATCGATCGGCGACTCGCAAGATATTAGGCGTACTACGGTAGTTTTGCTCCAGCCGTACGACGCGGACCTGTGGGAAGTCGTGTTCAAAGTCCAGGATGTTACGTAGGTTCGCCCCTCGCCAGCCGTAGATGGACTGATCAGGATCGCCAGTCACTGCCAGATTAGGATGGTCGCGGGACAACGCCCGGACAATTGCGTACTGCGAAAAGTTGGTGTCCTGATATTCGTCCACAATGATGTAGCGATACCGGTCATCCATTGCTTTCCGCAATTCAGGGTTTTCGCGGAGCATGGTTGCCAGATGCAACAGGAGGTCGTCAAAATCGACAGCGTTGGCTTGCAACATCCGCTTCTGATACGCGGGATAGGCGACCTCGACGACGCCACCCAAGGTCTGTCCGGCCCGCGAGACGAATTGATTCGAGGTGACCAGATTGTTCTTGGCGCTACTGATTTCGCTGGCGATTTGATCGACCGTGACGTGGCTCAGGCTGATATCCGTGTCATCGATCGCGGCGCGCAGCAGCTTCCGGCTATCGCTGGTGTCGTAGATCGAGAAATTTTCTTCCAGGCCGACGAGCCGCGCGTGCCGTCGCAACATGCGGGCACAGAAGCGGTGAAACGTGCCTGTCCAAACCGACTCGCCTGGTGCCAGCCGAGCCAGCCGCAAATTCATCTCTTCGGCTGCTTTGTTGGTAAACGTCAAGGCGAGAATCTGCCAGGCGGGTACCCCCTGGCGCAACAGAAACGCAATCCGATGGGTGACAACACGAGTTTTTCCGCTGCCTGGGCCGGCGAGAATCAGCAGCGGACCGTCCCGATGTTGCACAGCTTCGACCTGTGACGGCGTGAGACGTTCGAGTAAATCGCGGTTTTCGCTGTCTGGTGAATTCGGATCCATGGGAGCTGGTGAGCGTGTCGAGGTGTGACGATCAGTCTCGCATTATAGGCCGTTCGGTCGGGTGCGCGGCAGCCCCCGTCGAATCCTGAACACGGTGAATCCTGAACACGGTAAGTCCGGGATAAGCTCGGAATTGCGTTGCCAAGATGACTACCGCTTCTGCCTGTGCTAGCGGACAACTAAGGGAACCAACAATTCAATAGAACTTGTGGTAGCAATCAAGCGACCGATTGATATACTGTTTGCCCTGCTCTAAGTGGGCCTGTCGCCTGACGACCACTTCAGGATGAATGAGCAGTTCACACACACACCGCAAGGAGGGTACTCATGTCGACGACTCGCATTCCCTTAAGTGCAACGGAGGAAGCTTCGCGGAGCCTCAATGAACGTTTGGAATTAAGTACTGCGGAAATTGGCCTGTCAGTGCGCACGACCAATTGTCTGGAAGAACGCGGCGTCTTCACGGTGCACGATCTCTTGAACTGCACGCGTGATGACTTGCTCAGCATCTCTAACTTTGGTGAGAAGACTCTGGACGAAGTTTATCATGCGCTGGCGAGCATTGGGTTCGATCGCTCCAAAGCAAAATAATCAGCTGCGGCGTTGCAGAGGGCCTCAACGGCTCACCAGGCGAGTCGCGAACAGCGCGTGAAGCCACACATGACTCGGCCTATTGCGTTGCCAGTGTGAGGCATTTGAGCGTGCCGCCGTTATTGACGTTATCGCGAAACAGGAAGCGTCCTTTCGCAAACGCGGGCATCGCACGCGTGATTTTGGGAGATATTTGAGCACTAGCCAGTAAAGTGTATTGATCGGGTGATGCCGCGACCAACGCTAAATGTCCCTGGTTCGTCAACATCAGCAGATGATCGCCGACAAGAATGGTATGCGCGACACCAGAACCAGCAGCTGTCCAGCGCACTTTTCCAGTCTTGGCTTCGATGCAGCGGAGTTCGCCATTGGAGAAATCTTCGCGTCCGTGAGTGCCATAAAGGAACCCGTCTTTTTGCACACAGGTCGTGTACTGGCTGGACATCGCATTGTCATTGGCCCAAATCTGGGTGGCTGAATTCTTCGTCAAGCGGGCTAAGTGTCCACCGATACGATAGGCTGCGGAAACAAACAGGTGGTTGTCAAAGACCAGCGGCGTAGCCGCATTGACTGTCGGACCGCGATCACCAAATTCAAAACGAAATAGTTCCGTGCCTGTTTGGGGATCCACCGCAATCGTGTTCAGGCGTGTCACAAAGATGACTTGTTCCTGGCCCTCAATCACGGCTTTGGTTGGCGACGAATAACTGGCTCGTTCGTCTGTCTTTTTCCAGACCGTGTTCCCAGTTTCGAGATCGAAGGCAACGATTCCAGCGTTGCGTCCACCGACGTTGAGCAACAGCTTCTTGCTGGCCACGATTGGCGAACTGCCGGCACCAAAGTAGCTGGTGGGTCCCGGATAGTCGGCGCCAGTGTCGCGCGACCAGACTTTCTTGCCATTGGCCAAACTCAGCGCGTGCAAGTTTCCGGCCGCACCGAATACAAAGATCCGTTCACCAGAAACCAGTGGGACGCAACGCGGTCCGGAATCAGGATTGAGACCACCCTTATAGGTTGCGGGATAGTCAGCCTTCCAGACCGACTTGCCCGTGGCGATGTCGATGGATTCCACTCGTTCCAAATCACCGACCCGGTGAAAGATAATAACCCTTTCTCCGATCACCACAGGGCCAGCGTAGCCGCTGCCGACGGGAAACGACCAATTCACCTTAGGACCGGGCGCGGGCCACACTTCAAGCGGCTTTTCATCGACGGCAGCGCCGTTTCGATTCGGACCAAGAATCTGTGGCCAGTCGCCAGCGACACCTCTCGTCCCAACGTTCAAACTGCACAAGACGGTCAGGATAAGAGAAACAAGAAGACGGAACTTATTTGCAGCCGAGTGCATTTGTAATCTCGCTGAGCGGAAGGAGTGGAAGGAACTGCAGCGTAGCGACGTGCGGATTCGGGTTTGTCGCCTTGGTACAAAATGACATCCTACCCACTGGGGACGCCCCAATACAATTTCACGCGATTGGAGTATAATATCGCTCGAACGTCAAGTTGCCCGCGATCGCCCGCGATCTCATACTGCCCAACGGATTGCCCGGTAGAATCATGGCCCCCCGCTTCCGCTTTCTTGGAAAAAAAAGAGGAAAACGCCGGACGGGCTCGCGGTTGGTCGGCAGCGTTGGAGAGGCGATCTTCTTTGGTCTGCTGTTCCTGCTTGGTGCCGTCGCATTGACGTCGCTGGTCACCACTCAGGTCGTCAACCCGACGGCGGCGATCTATCGCCCCGGATTGGGTTTCTGGTTGGCTGTCACGGTTTTGTCGTCGTTCGTATTCATTGGCGGTGCCGGCGTGATCTTGACGGTACTCCAAGTGGGAGTCTCTGCGGAGCGACGTTCGGCCATTGTCCAACGCGCGACTGATCTTGATCTGATTCAGGACGCGCTGCCTTCCCAAAAGGACTTTCCGTCGATTCCCCGTGAAGCCAACTTGGTAAACAGCCCTGGCGTAGAACTAGCATATCGATTGCCGGCGATCAGATCGTCGGCTTGGAAACTGACTGGCATGACCTTGCTGGCATTGGTGGCAACGGGCTTCGCGGCAGCCTTGGTGGTGATTTCGCTGGAAAGT